>NZ_CP022605.1:688008-1032012 GCF_002278035.1 Ochrobactrum quorumnocens
CGCTGGACCCTGCTGGCCGGCCATTTGAAGGGCGACGAACTTGCCACCGCCTACGCGATGATTACCGCATTCCCTGCAAAACTGATGGCGCTGAAGGATTATGGCTTGCATCGGGGCGCACGCGCTGATTTTTTGCTTGCCAAAGCCGAAAGCATCGACGGCTTCGTGGCCGGTGGAACACCGCATTTGCGTGTTTTCTCCAATGGAACGCTTGTTTCGGAGACGCAGATCGCCACGGTGACCACGGCGAAGACGCAATCCCTCATGCGCGATCCGGCCTGAGACGTTACAGGCTCCGGACAAAAGCGGAGGGAATAGGATGGCCGGGAGATGGGTTTACGCGGATTTCAAGCATGCGATTTCGCGCTAGATGTTGGCGGCGGCCTGGCGTAGTTCGCGGTGGTCGGCTGCGGTGAAGCGATCGCGGGGAAAGTTGTGAAGGTTGTAGATCGGGTCGTGAATGGATGCGAAGCGATTTAAATGGCGCGCTGATTTGAAACGCTTCATGACTCGCTCTCCTCGTCGGATCGGCTGATGCGAACTCTCGGCCCGATTGTTCAGACCTTTATGCTGACGATGATCACAAATGGTGAGGCCGATCTCGCGATTGGCGTCACCATAAGAACGCAGTTTATCGGTGACCATAACGTGGGGTGCTGCACCTTGGCCTGACAGCAATTTGCGAATGAACCGTTTTGCAGCTTTGGTATCGCGGCGTTTCTGAACAAGGACCTCGAGCACAAAGCCATCCTGATCAACGGCGCGCCACAGAAAGTGTCGCTCGCAGTTGATCGTAACGACAGCCTCATCAAGATGCCATATGTCGCCAAGGCGGGATGTACGGCGACGGACCAAAATTGGAATATTGCCATCCGAACTTTTCAGCCCATTCGCGTACCGTCATGTGGGTAACGATAATCCCTTTGTAAGCCAGCATGTCTTCAACCATGCGAAAGCTCAATGGGAAGCGGGAATACAGCTACACCGCTTCGGCAAGGATCTCAGGCGGAAAACGATGACGGTGATAAATCGAGGCACGAGGTTCGAGGTTGCCCTCTTGTCCACTGCTGAGACTTATATTGAGGGTTAAGGTTACGATGCCGTATAATCTTCTTGTTGCTGACCGGCTGGCCGGTCCGGCAAAAACATGATTGTTTGATCGGTTTCAATGTTTTATGCCTCAGCTATTCGGAGGTTCTGATGAAATCTTTATTCACGTCCGCACTTGTATCGGTTTTGGTTCTCGCATCCAGCTCGGCCTATGCTTTGGATGCTCAGAAAGATTGCTCCACGTTGAAGCAGGTCATCAAAGAATCGAAGATAAATTTCAAGAATGTTGCAGCCGATGTGCCGCCGAAGGATTTGGACGTTTATCCATCAAAGCTCACATTAACCGGCAGCAATTCCTGCCGTGTTGTTCTGCGCACGAATGTATCTTCGGTCAGCTGGTCGTGCGTGCTGGAAGATTTGACGGTGAAAGCGGTGGCGGCGTTCGTTTCGAACTGCGTGGGCAGACGTGAAACATCTGATCAGGCTTATCAGAGAGCTGGCGCCAAAATTTTCCGTTTAAAGCCACAGGTTCCTGCCGAGATAATTGTTTCGGAACTGGATCGCGGGAATATTGCTCTGCAAGTCAAAGCGCTGCAGAAGAAGTAATGTCAGTTGAGTGCGCTATCACATTGATTAATCATCAACGTGATTGCTCTATTTCTGTGGCATGAAACACCAAGCTCAGACCTATAAAAATCATCGCTTTCCAATCTCGATCGTAGCGCGTGCAATCTGGCTGTATTTCGCGTCATTCTCATCCTGCGTGAAGTTGAGGAAATGATGCTTGAGCGTGGCGTTGATGTCTCTTACGAAACGATCCGTTGAAGGGGACGGTCGCATTGCTCTTTGCACACCGCGCAATTGCGCATCAACTGCGCGACAATGTGATGCAAACCAAAGTTGTTCTGCGTAATCAGGGGTTTGTAGTTTGTTCGCACTGTGTATTATGACCAGCTCAGCAAGGAGAATTTATGAGCGTATCGATATTACATGGCACAGGCCGTCTCTTTTGTGATGGTCTCGACAAGGGTGAAATTGAGTTCAGTATAGCCCTGCCAGCAGATGGACCGGATCTGACGAAACGTGGCAAGCTGTGGGGAAACAAAAGTGCTATCGGCGAAGCGATGCAAGCATCCAGCATCAGAGTGGTGACTTCACCTACCAATGACATACTGGATATTGAAGTCGACGAATTGGATCGTGACGGTAGCGCTATATTCACTGCACTTGCCACCACAAGCGCATAGTTTGGTTCAAATGCACTGCTAAAATGAGAATGTCTCTTGTTATAGAAGAGGACGCATTCGGGTGTCAGGACACCCGGTTTGCGTGACACAGGCTCTTCCGTCCCCTGAGCGTTTGCTCCTCCCCGAACGCTCTTTCGTCCTTCGAAAAGGCTCCTTCTGGAAGCGGCAAATCGTGAACATGGGTAAGAAATTCCAGCGGAGCGGAATACCAACATGTTGTCATACTGGGGAAGAATTATCGGGGCTGCAGCCGCTGCTTTTAACATGATCCATTGCAGACATTTTTATCTTGGCGCCGACATGCGTTATGAGTCGGCTTTTTTAAGAGAACACTCATCTTATCAATGAACGATCGCTCGTCAGTCTGCAGTCCTACCCGAGGGAAACGATCTTGCCGCTTTTGTGAGCCTGCGATTTAAACGATCATCGGTCGATGTGTCAGTCAA
This sequence comes from Ochrobactrum quorumnocens, assembly GCF_002278035.1. Classification (NCBI taxonomy): domain Bacteria; kingdom Pseudomonadati; phylum Pseudomonadota; class Alphaproteobacteria; order Hyphomicrobiales; family Brucellaceae; genus Ochrobactrum; species Ochrobactrum quorumnocens. Next base: position 690,752 of record NZ_CP022605.1, read on the forward strand.
GGCGGCTTTTATGGCTGCCTGGCCGGACTTGCGCGTCATCACGAGACCAAAGATTGCTGCCTCACTGACCTTTTCATCGTCAGTGCGCTTCAGGATGGAAATGTAAGCGGAAGACAACCGCGGATCGTTCTGAAAGCGGTTGTTTATTCTCCTCATCAAATCAGTGATCTCATCCGCATCGTTGGAAGCTTGGAGCACTGCAAAAAGTTGCTTTTCCCCAGGTTCGCCGGTCGCTAACAGTGCGGACACAAGCTCTCCTCGTTCCTCTCCCCTGTGCGCCCGTTCGAATGCACTGGCAAGAGCGGCGGCGACGCGCTCGCTGCCGTCGGTCTGCTTCCTGACTTTACCGGCCGCGAAACTCAATTCGACTTCAGTTCGAGCCGAAGCGAGGTCTTTCAAGGAAGATTCCAGCAAATCGCTGTTTTTTATACCAGCCCGCTCGAGTGTTCGCGCGGCCGACTGGCGTGTGCCTACATTGTCGGATTTAAGCAAGTCCTGCAATTTGGCAATCGTGCGTTCGTTGAGCTCTGTATCGGCGAGCAAATGCGCGAGGTCACCGCTGAACCGGTCATTGGTGCTGTTATAGAAGGCTTTCAGAACAAGTGGCAGCACCTCTTTTCCCTGATAAACGATCGCCGCGGATGTCGTTGCACGCAAGGCCTCGTTTTCCGTTCGCTCCAGTAGCCCAAGCAATCTCGGGCCGAATTCGGCGGGATGAGGAGCTACAACGGCGAAATTCGCAAGATTGGCTTCAAGTTGCAGATTTCTCGTTTCAAAGAGCAGTTTTCCGACAACAGAGACCAGTTCAGGCGGCAACACGATCGGCTCTCGCTTGATTTTCATCGGACCAACAATTCCGGCAAGGAGATAGGTGACCTCGATACGCTCATCGTCGTCCTTCGCTGCAGCAAGACGTTTTGTCAGACTGGGCAGAGCATTAGGGCCAAGTGCAATAATGCTGCGCGTTGCAGCAAAATATGCTTCTTCGCTTTGGGCAGACGCCATCGCATCAAAAGCGTTCTGAACAGACGTTTCAGCAGTGTCAGCTAAAGCCGGAACGCTCGCCGATAGAAATACAGCAATCAAACAGGCGGGTAAAAAGGGGTGCTTCATAATACGGAGGTGCTCCTGAGCTTGAATTTCCGAGAGCGGTGGCGGGGAGCGAAAATCTCTGCGATCATTTCTATAATCCTAGATATAGGCCTTAACGCTCATTGCGACGCCACAAGGCGATGAACCAAAACAGCCCCGCGACAACGGCGCCATGAGCCGCCATTGTTGCAACGCCAAGAATAATGAACGCCGGGGCTTCGTGATATCCACCATCAAGCGCTACTAGCACAAATCACACAAGTGATCCAAGTCCGGCGCCGCCCAGAACCACAGCCTTCAAACTCAGCCACCCAAGATATCGGGCGATGAAGAATGCAGGTATCCCGAGGATCAATGGGTAGCTGAACATGATAACCGAGAAGCCTCGAAAACCTCCCATGACAAAGATTTGCAGCACTCCTGATGCGAGAGGTGACAAAGCAAAACCCAAAATGATCCGTACGACACCTACCACGACTGCATTCCGGGGCGTGTACTCGGCAGACACCTGAGAGCCAGCAGGACCGTGATACAAACGATAAGCATCCCGCCGCTGGGGATGAACGAAAAAGATGTAGCCAGTTTCAGAATGCCAAGTCCTACGCGAACAAGGACGTGAATGCCGGCCACCACCATCAGGATTAATCTGATGTCACCGCGGGTGATGTCAGGCCGGACGATCGAAATAAGCCGATAATAGGCGTAGACAAAAAGCGGGATGAGGATGACGGACATCGCCAGGACCACCACGTTCAGCAGCCGCGGCGCATCAGAAAACAACTCAGGGGCGAAGATCCGTGGAACGGCGAACAGGTAGCCGTCTATCGAACAGATCGGGACACCGCTAAGGCGGTCTATGGCGAGATGTCTCAGATCGTAGATCGCAACAAAACCGTATACTCATCTAACGGGCTAGGCTACGTCGGCGAAGCTGTGGCTTGCGAGTTTAGACAGGCAGCCTTTGGCGCACCAACTCCGTCCAGTAAGAACAACCCCAGACGATCGCATCGTCATTGAAGTCATATCTTGGATGATGAAGGTTGGCGCTCGGACCATTGCCGATATTGATCATCGCTCCGGGCACTTCATTGAGCATAAAAGCAAAATCTTCTCCACCAAGTGTTGCTGGCATGTCGCGTGTGACACGGCCTATGCCCGCCACGGCTTCTGCGGCAAGAGCTGCCAGCTCGGATTGATGCTCATGATTGACGGTGACTGGATAGTTGCGTTGATAATCCAGAGTTGCTTTCGCACCGAAAGCGTCGGCAATACCCTGCACGGCACGCCTGAGGCGTTCTTCGATGTGATTGCGCACTTCTTCTCGCAACGTGCGCACTGTTCCGGTCAGTTTGAGTGACTGTGGGATGACATTAAATGCATCGCCACCGTGAATTGTCGTAATTGAAATAACAGCTGAATCCAAAGGGTCGACGGTGCGGGCGGTCAGCGTCTGGATGGCCTGAATGAGCGCTGCGGTGACCGGGATCGGGTCGATCGTATGGTGCGGAGACGCCGCATGTCCTCCGACGCCCTCGATTGTGATGTCAAGAACGTCCACTGACCCCATGATTGGGCCTGAATTGATGGTGAACTTGCCCACGTCGAGATTTGGGCGGTTGTGCATGCCATAAACTTCGTTGACCGGCCAGCGTTTGAAAAGACCGTCATCGATCATGGCTTTTGCGCCTGCGCCACCTTCTTCGGCTGGCTGGAAGATAACTATCACGCTGCCGTCGAAAGCTCGACTTTTCGCGAGTTCGCGAGCGGCGCCCAAAAGCATTGTGGTGTGGCCGTCATGCCCGCAAGCATGCATTTTTCCTGGGACTTTTGATGACCATTGTGCGCCAGTCTCTTCAAGGATGGGGAGCGCATCCATATCGGCGCGTAAGGCGACAGCGCGACCTGAATTGTTGATATGGCCGCGAATGACGCCTACAACGCCTGTGCGACCTATGCCTGTGACCACTTCGTCGAGACCTGCTGCACGCAACGCTTCGGCGACTTTTTCAGCCGTTCGGTTTACATCGTAAAGCAGTTCCGGGTTTTCATGAAGATCACGACGGAAGGCGATCAGATCTTCAAGCTGGTTCGAAGCCCAATTTTCAACCGGCATTTTCGGACCCCTTTTGTTTTGTCTCAAGGCTGTATCGGAAGTCGCAATGGCTAGCGCCCTGCATGATGGTTTGTGTGCGTTCCAGCTTCATTTCTGGATTGTAGCCGATGCAAAAATCGCCATCGCGGTTGCAAGACAGCAGATGGCCGATATGACCAAGTCCCATCTCGCGATACATCTCCGAATAAAGGCAACGCTTTACATCAAAATCAAAGTGCTCTTTGCCCTGTGACAATACATTGATTTCAAGGGCATTATCTTTGGTCCAGAGCGGTAGAATATCGGCAAAGTCCTCAAGATCGGGCGTGTGTCCGAGTTCCTCCGCAAAATTCTTGCCTTGTTCTATCGCTGAACGCGATACGGCTTTGCCGATCACAGCCTGAGCTTCTTCCTCGCCTGACCGCTCGCGAAGAACCTCATAAACATTTTTAAGAACCAGCGCCTCAATGCGGCGGCGTTCGAGAATTGGCATTTGATTCATGGGTCTACCTTTCACATGAATGTACGACAGACTATCTACAAATTTAGCTCAGTAAGATCCTTGCGTCGCAACCATGCGAGATAGAAGGGGGCGATTTTGCGTGCGATTTTGTGCAGTGGTAGCTGCGCGGGCTCTGACACTGGTAGGGCGAGGTCTTCCAACGGTTCGCCATCCAAGGCGCGCGCCAATTCAAGCCCGAGCGCCGTGCCCAGTGCGACACCACGACCATTGCAACCGATCCAAGCCCAGCCATTGGTGCCGAGATGATGAACACGGGGAAACCTGTCCCATGTCATGCCGATGTAACCGCTCCAGACGTGGGTCATTTCCGGCACGCCAAGAGCTGGAAAAGCCTCAGCCAGATTGTGCGCTGCTTTTTGTTTTACTCGGTCTGCGACATTGTAGTCGCCCATCACCACCCCGCCCGTGATTAGTCGGTTGCGTGCATCGTAGCGGAAGAAGCGCAGATCGCCGCGCGTATCAGATACGGCCTGACGGCCCGGAAGGATGGTTGCGCGGAGCGTATCGTTGATAGGTACTGTTGCCATTTGCCATGATAGAATGGGGACAATTGTCCGCGCGAGCCGCGGTGCGAGTTGTTCACGCAATTCGCCTGTGTAGGCGTTTGTTGCAAGCAGAAAGCCTTTGGCGCGGACGGTAGTATTGTTGGCGGACACTTCCCAATGATCGCCTTTGCGTTCATAGGACGTGACAGGGCTTCTCTCGTAAACAATTGCTCCATGGCGTTCGGCAGCTGCTGCAAGGCCTCGGGCCAGAGCCAAAGGGTTGATGTGGCCACCTGTCGGATTGAACATCCCGCCATACCAGAAGTCGCTGCCCAGAAGCTTCGCTGTCGAGGCGCTATCGAGATATTCCGCTGGAAAGCCAAACCGTTTCCATGCTTCGACTCGGGCTTGCGAGAGCTTGACCCGTCCAGATGAATGCGCCGGCTGAAACCAGCCTGTTTGCTCAGCTTCAGCCTCGATCTTTTCTTCGCGTATGATTGAGAACAGAATATCGGCACTGTTGCCAATGAGTTTGGCAAAGCGTTCCCCTGACGACCCGTAGCGTTTGGTGATTGCATCGGGTTCTGCGGCAGTCATCGTGGGAATCACCTGACCATTATTCCGTCCCGAAGCTCCCCAGCCCACCGCTTTGGCTTCCAGAACGATGACGCGCTTGCCGCGTTTTGCAAGATGCAGTGCTGCTGAAAGGCCGGTGAAGCCGCCGCCTACGATCACGACATCGGCTTCTGCATCGCTGATCAGCGGTTGGGTCAGGTTACGGGCGGGGGCGGTTGCTGCCCAGATGGACGGAGGGAACTCAATTTTTTCCATAATATCTGGCGCCTTCATTCTGCGCTGCCCAAGTGGGGTGGCGTCCAATGCTTGCCGGGGATCGAGGCAAGGAGACGCTGGGTATATTCATGCTGCGGATTGGCAAAAACGTCAGCCGTCGGACCGGCTTCGGCGATTTCGCCCTTCGACATCACAATGACGCGGTCGCAAAGCTGGGCCGCAACGCGCAAGTCGTGCGTTACGAACAACAACGACAAGTTCAATCTTTCGCGCAGATCGGCCAACAGGCGTAGAACTTGCGCCTGCACCGAGACATCGAGCGCCGAGACTGGTTCATCGGCCACGATCACGCGGGGTTCGAGTGCGAGAGCGCGGGCAATACCGATGCGCTGACGCTGCCCCCCAGAGAATTCATGTGGGAAACGATCTGCAGCCGCGGGCGACAGCTCGACCAGTTCGAGCAATTCGCGCGCTTTCGCATGGGCCTGCTTCTTGGGTACACCGTGCACGATCGGTCCCTGTGCAATTAGATCGATGACACGTCGGCGTGGATTAAGCGATGCCATGGGGTCCTGAAAGACCATTTGGATATCTTTGCGCATGGTACGGACTTCGCGCGCACTCGCGCTAAGAAAGTCACAGCCGTTCACATTGACAGTGCCGCTGTCGGCTTGAAGGAGGCGTGTGACAATGCGCGAAACAGTAGTTTTGCCCGATCCACTTTCGCCAACGACGCCCAACGTCTCACCTTGTCGTAGTTCGAAAGACAAGTCTTTGACAGCAGGGACCGCGCTTCGCTTACCGCCGAACAACCCACCCTGAGCCTTGAATGTTTTGTAAAGATTACTGGCTTTTAAAATGACAGGCCGCCTATTGCCGGATGATGTCACCTCAGGTGGCGTCAGTGCCGGAACTGAAGCGATCAGCGCTTTGGTGTAAGGATGCTTGGGATGATTGAGCACTTCATCGGCCGGCCCTTCTTCGACTAGCTCGCCAAGACGAAGCACCGCGACACGGTCCGCTATTTCTGCCACCACACCGAAGTCATGGGTGATGAACAAAATGCCGGTATTGTGTTGGTGCTGAAGATCGCGGATCAGTTTGAGGATTTGTGCCTGTGTTGTAACATCGAGTGCGGTGGTCGGCTCATCTGCAATAATCAGGCGCGGTTTCAGGATCAGTGCCATGGCAATCATGACACGCTGGCGCTGGCCGCCGGAAATCTGATGCGGATAGGCGTTATAAGCCGAATCTGGATCGGGAATCTTCACTTCGGCCAGCATATCGAGAACGGCTGCGTGACGTTCCTTGCGCTCAAACTTGGTGTGCAGGCGCAATACTTCGTCGATCTGCCAACCCACGGTCTTTTGTGGATTGAGTGCGGTCATCGGCTCTTGAAAAATCATTCCGATGCGATCGCCGCGCAGCTTCTTCATTTCGGCTTCACTGAGCGCGTAAAGATCGCTGCCTTCGAGCCGGATGGCGCCATTGGTGACACGAACATGCGGCTCGGGCAGAAGGCGCATGATCGCGCCGGCAGATAACGATTTTCCTGAGCCGCTTTCGCCGACAAGACAGACGATCTCACCTGGATTGACGGTTAGTGTCAGATCTTGCAATGCGAAGGGTCGATCTGCGCCATCAGGCAGAGCAATTTGCAGGTTGTTGATTTCGAGAACGGGTGCCGCAGTCATTTCTTTTTCTGCCTTGGATTAAGCGCGTCGTTCAGTCCTTCGCCTAGGAGGCTAAAGGATAGCACAGTGAGCAGAATGGCAATTCCCGGAATTACCGAGCAGAACCAGTCGGTGCGCAAAACGGAGCGGCCCTGACCGATCATATTGCCCCAGCTCGCATAGTTTGGGTCGCCAAGATTGAGGAATGCGAGCGCACTTTCCATCAAAATGGAGGTTGCCATGACAACGGATGCAAAAACGACAACGGGCGGTAGGGCATTGGGCAGGATTTCCCGGAAGATGATCGACAGATTGCCGACCCCAAGATTGCGAGCTGCATCAACGAATTCACGATTGCGTAATGCCATAAATTCTGCACGCACCATACGTGCCGGTGCGGTCCAAGAAACGATGCCGATACAGATGATGATGTTTTCAATAGACGAGCCGAAAATTGCCACGAGGGTTAGCAGCAAAACGAAGCTTGGGACGGTTTGGAACGCTTCTGTCACGCGCATCAGTGCGTCATCGATCCAGCCGCCATAATAGCCGGCGACTGCTCCGATTATAATGCCGATAGCAATCGAAATCAGCGTTGCGACGACGCCAATTAGCAACGAGACGCGTGCTCCGTGAAATATGCCGGCCATGATATCACGGCCCAGTTGATCGGTTCCCAGCGGTATTGCGGCGTTGACGAACGGCCATGTGAGAGGATCTCCAACGCGGCGCAGGGGGTCTCCGGGCGTAATGACATCAGCGCAGATTGCAATCGCCGCCACAGCGATGAAAATAACGAGCCCCAGCACTGCAGCACGGTTGCGGCTGAACCGCTGCCATAAAATGCGGGAGCGAGAAGCTCTGGGACGGGAAAGAGACAGGTCTTGCGACGTCATGACAATTCGATCCTAGAATCTAACCGCGCATAGATGAGGTCGGTGATGAAATTAACGATCACCACCAGTATCGAGCACAAAAAGATGATACCCATCAGGGTGTTGAGATCGCGTTTGATCACCGATGTATAGGCTAGTTGACCGAGGCCGGGCAGCGAGAAAATCGTTTCGATCACCACCGAGCCGCCAAGTACGGTAGAGAACTGAAGCCCAAGCAGAGTTACCACCGGAAGAAAGGCGTTGCGCATGATGTGATGGAACATCAATCGCGCACCGCTCGCACCCTTGGCGCGTGCCGTGCGCACATAATCGAGATCTTCCACCTCCAAAACGCTGGTGCGCATGAGGCGCATATAGAAAGCAACGTAAATCAGCGAGAGTGCTGATGTCGGCATTACCATATGAACTGTGATGTCCCAGACATTTTTCCAGCCCGAGTAAAATCCGCCAATTGTTTTGTAGCCGCCAACGGGCAGCCATCCGAGTTTGACGGAAAAAACAAACATCAAGATGAGGCTGAGGAAGAAGCTGGGCATTGCGTAGCAGATGAGACCGAGGGTCGAAATAGCATTGTCGGTCAGCGAATAGGCGCGGCGTGCCGCAAAGGCACCAAGCGCGATACCGAAGATGAATGCGACAGACAAGGACGAAACCATGAGCAGCAGTGTGGGGATTAGGCGGGACTTGAGGACGTCAAGCACCGGTAACTCATAGACGTATGACCAACCAAAGTCGAACTGCGCCAGCTTACTCATATAGATTGAGAGTTGAACCCATACCGGTTGGTCGAGACCATATTCGGCGCGCAAATTAGCGACAAATTGTGGGTCCGCACCGCCCATGTCGCCGACAAGGGCATCGACCGTGTCGCCAGGGGCAAGTTTGATCAGAAGGAACGAACCGATCATAATGAGAAGAATGACCGGTATCGCCTGCAAGATACGCCGGAGGGCAAAACTCAGGATTGGAGGCAGGGACATTGGGAATTATCCTGCAGAAATTCAGACGCAGTTACTGCTGACGGGAGGAAAAAAGCTGTTGCCGGATTCGGCAACAGCTTGATTGCGGTTATTGGTCGATCCAGAGATCGTACCAGCTCGAAGAATCCCAACGCGGCGTATTGTGATGGTTTTTAAGCGCCTTGTTAGTAACACCGACGAACGGATGTTCGATAGCGAAGATGACGGGAAGGTCTTTCATCTCAAGTTTCTGAATCTGATGATAGAGATCGGCGCGTTTTGCCGGGTCAAGCTCGGATGCGGCCTGATCAATCAACTGATCCATCTCGTCGGATTTATAATCAAACTGGTTCGACCATGCCGTTCCGACAGGAGCGCCCGAGCGCAGCCAGACGGTTGTGGAAACGGCTGGGTCAGAGCGGAACTGGTGCCAGCCGCTTGCCGTGTCGAAATCGTGGTCGCGATAAACGCCGTTGAGAAAGCCCGGGGCGTCGTTGGTGAGAAGTTGCACTTCGATGCCAACTTCCTTCATGGCTTGCGCGTAATATTCAGCCCAAAGCTGCGTGTACTCGCCCCATGGTGCGGGGCGGTGGCGCAGCTTGAAACGAATACCATCCGGGCCAGCTGGGTAACCGGCTTCATCGAGTAGCTGCTTGGCCTTTTCGGCGTCATAGGCATAAGTTTGGACATCGTCGGTGTAGTTTACACCGCCCGAGCTGGGGATTGGACCGCGGCCTGGCTTCGCATAGCCGCGCATTATGTTTTTGATTGCGAAATCGATATCAAGCGCGTGATAGATTGCCTGACGCACTTTCAGATTTGCGAGGACGGGATTGCGCAGGTTGAACTCGATGGTCGAGTGCGCGACGTTGTTTTCGAAGCCCTTGGTTCCGGTGTCGAAACGGCCATCTTTCTCAAGACGCTCGGTATCCGACATGGAAATGCCGTTAAAGGCAGTTTCCATCATTTCACCCGCTTCAAGCGCCGCAGCTGCTGCAGCTTTATCGGGCAAGAAGCGCCAGATGACACGATCAAGATAAGGGAATTCCTTGCCGCGCCAATAGTCATCGTTGCGCTCGGCAATAATGTGTTGCCCGCGCTCGTATTCAATGAATTTGAATGGGCCAGTACCCACCGGTGCTGAATTGTACTTGTTCTTGAGAATATCCGTGCCTCCATAAAGATGCTTGGGCACCGGATGACCAAGGTCCGGCATTGCTGCGACGAGCAATTCCAGTGGCATCGGCTTCGAATAACGGAAAACAGCGGTATGTGGGTCGGTGCAATCGACGGCTTCAAGATTGGCCTGAAGCGTTGTTGAATAGTTAAGCAGCTTTTTCCAAAGGTTCATTGCGCTGTAGGATACGTCATCACAGCTGAATGGCTGCCCGTCATGCCATCGCACGTTTTCACGCAGCTTGAAGGTGATAGCCTTGCCGTCCTCAGAGGAAGACCAGCTCGTTGCCAGAACTGGCACATAGCCTTCATAGGTACGATCGATGAGTGGCTCCATAATGCGCCCAGTAATCTGGTATACGCCGGTAGAGGCGCGCAATGCCGGATTGAGGACACCCTGCTCGGTATTCATATGGACGATGACCGAGCCGCCGCGCTTTATTTCTTCCGCGTGGCTTGGCGCCGACGCGATCGAAAAAGCGGCGAGAAACAGGCCAAGGCCAGCTTTTTTGATATGCATTCTCTGTTCCCCTGAAGGACGTTGAGGGAGGGCTTTCAAGCCTCTTTTCCCGCACCTGCCGATATTGTTCAAGCCCATGAAACTGCTCAAAAAGCTGCTTCAAGGCGCAAGTATTCCCTGCAAGCACAGCCATGCTAGAATCTGCGGCTAACTTGTCAAGATAAACTAATAATTCTCTCATTATTGGTAAAAATAACCGCATTAACGGTGTTAATAAGTGTCGAATTTCTGAGCTGTAGCGGGTGAAATCGCTAATTGCGAGGCCTGCGAGTGGGTTACGGAAAAAAATCCTAATCGGGGTAAAAATCTTTGCTCACAATATCAGCTTTTGAACTTGCAAAACTGGCGCACCGTATCTCTTATCGAACACCTGTGCTGTAGCTAAAACCAAACGCGCTCGATATTGAATTGAAAGGACCTATTTGCATGACCCATCCCGTCATAGGTGTCGATCACGTTTTTATTCTCGTCAACGATTTGGACAAGAGCGCGGAACACTATCGACGTTTGGGGTTCACGTTGAGTCCACGTGGTCTTCACAGCAAGGAAAAGGGCACCGGCAACTATACGATCATGTTGCCGGACGATTATTTTGAGCTTCTTGGGATTGTGAATGAAATGCAAGGAAACCTTCATCAACGGCAAAGGCTTGCCGATCAAGGAGAAGGGCTTCACGCTATTGCTTGCCGCATTGACAGTGCGCAACATGCTAAAGCGGAACTTGCAGCTCTTGGCATTCAAACAAGCGAGGTCGGTGCATTTCAACGCCGGGTACAGTTGTCAAAGGGTGGCGAGGGCATCGCCGCGTTCGAAACTGTTTCGTTCAACGATGAAGAGGTCCCTCAGGGCATGGTCTTCATGTGTCAACATAAGACACGCGAAACTGTGTGGCTGCCCGAACTTATCGAACATGAAAACGGCGCGATAGGCCTTTCAGCCATTGGTTTGATTTCAGGCGATCCGCAAGCCGCGGCGCGCGGTTTTGCTCGTTTGTACGGTGCAAGCAACGTTACAGCCGACGTGGTGTTGCGGGTTCATACTGGTTCGAATTCTGCGGATATTCTCGTTTACAATCGAGATCAGGCCGAGCAAATTTACGGAAAAGAGGCCGTAAGCAAGGTCCCCAATGCGGCATTCTCCAATCTTATTATTAGGGTGGGTGATCTGAGTAAAGCGCGCTCTGTTTTGGATGCAAGTGGGATCGTTTATAAGGCGCAGCAACATAGCATAGTCGTCGACCCGGACGATGCAAACGGCGTGATCTTGGAGTTTTCGCAGGCTTAAAAGCGTGGGACGTCGATCTGCTTGATCAAGCATCGTCGCAACAATTCGGTGAGGGTCCTTATTGGCCCTGTCACGCTTTGGTTCATCGGATGAGCCCGGGCGCACAAACCACCAACTCGGGGCTGGACGCAACCGCAGCAGAACGGAATGCAGGCACGCGCTCAACACGCCTCGAATGGCATTTCTGCCGGAATGTCGGACGCATATGACACGTCAGCGGCGAAGAAATTCTCAACGGCGCAGCGGACTGGAAGCTCGTTTTGCAGGTGGGCGGAGCGGACGCGATCCGAGTGCTGTATGTACTATAAGCTGTCGGTTGTTGTGGCGAACGCAAAGTTCGCATGTTTCTCCCGTCTGTTCCGCGAGCCTATCGACAGCATTTTTGCCCCGCTCAAGCGTGCTATTCTCCCGAAGGTAGCTAGAACCATAGATGTACATGAGCTTGCCAAAGCTAACTCTATTATCGTCGCCATTGACCTCGAAAATGCCTGCATCAGCTAGAATTCCAACCGACTCAAAAACAAAATCCGCGCCAACAAATCTGCCCCGAGTACAAATTCAATCGCACCCGGCGGAAACGCCCCGCCGAACCGGAAACGCGCTGTGGATGCCTCGCCAATCCGAATTCTCGCTCCAAGGCGTCGCACCACGTGGCCCGACAAAGAATAACACGGTCCAGGACGTGCGAAATGGCGGTGCCAGCTTGTGAACAGATTATCGCAACGCTATGCCGGGACTGACGAGGGGAGTTTTACGGGCCGTAGGGGGCTGCCCGTCTGTTGTCTGAAAACCGGACGGTCTTTTGCTCGAACAGGGAGCCTCCGCCGTAAACCTTCGATCAGGCAGGCACCAGTTGCAACGTCACGCTGGACGACTTCGCTTCAACAGGATTAACGTAGTGTTATTTCCCACGAGACAAAGCTAATCTGACAGCGTTCAAACCTGAGGGAGGGACGCCGATGGCGAGATTTCTGGCTGTTTATACGATCAATCCTGAAGACCTTGCATCCTTTCGACGCTTGTCGAAATACGAACAGGATGCGGTCGATGTGGAGGGGATAGCACAATGGATGGCATGGGAAGAACGCAATGCCGCCTTCATCCTTGATCGCGGCGGTATGGTGGGAAAGACAACGCGTGTGACAAAACACGGCATAGCCTATGCGCAAAATCCGTTTTGCGGTTATCTGGTGGTGGAAGCCGAGACAGCGGACGCTGCGGCACGGCTGTTTCAGGATCATCCGCATATCACAGTGTTTCCAGGCGACGGCGTCGACATCATGCCCTTTGTGACGTGATTTTCTGTGACCCGTTCTCGGCTGCTTACCTGTTCGCGTGCTGCCGCACCGAGGCCGGAGTGGGGATTTCGACGGACGCGAAATCGCCGGGCGAGGGGCGATCTTCCTTATTGTCGACGATGTTGCGGTCGAAAGGGAAAGGTTGCGCGGCGTGGTATCATGCTTGGCGAGGATATTACGGACGATTATTCAGCGCTGGCACAGGTGCGTGATCCCGATGGCAACCTCATTACATTCGCGACGCCGCCGTCGCCGAACTATCCAGCAGCATAAGCTGGGCGAGTGACTGATAAGTTGAGCGATCGGACCGCTTTGCACGCCCGGTCATTAGCGTAGCACTCTCATGCGGTTCAAAGCGGTCCTATCGCTTATCATGCATTTGTCGTCTGAGAAGGAGTGGCGAGTAGTATGGTGGCTTTTACGTTGTTGAGTAGAAAACCAACGGACGCCATGGCATTGTTGCGGCTGTGACAGATGAACCCGATTTACGCTTCAGCGGCTTCTCGCTTTGGATTGATGGACGCCAGTTCCCGGATGTGTCGGACTTATGAGATGGTCCGTGCACGTATGGATGTGAACGGTGCACATGTCGAATGTGGAGGGCCAATCTTGATGACTGCGGATATCAAGGAGTTTCGCGATCAACTAGCTGCAATGGCGTCTTCATTGGCAGGCGAAGCCACACTCAAGGGCTTGGAACCTAATATCAACGTCGTTCTGACAATGCAGAAGTTGGGCCATGTTGAAGCAGTGATCGAAATTACTGCTGATCACATCAACCAATATCATCGTTTCATCGTGGAGGGAGATCAGTCTTATCTGCCCGCACTTCTCCGGTCATGCGATGCCATTCTCTGCAAGTTTCCTGTCATCGGAACTCGGTGTATCTGATGGGAAGGCTATAAGCAGTTTAGCCAAATTGAGCCGAAATGGCGGGGTTGGGTCTCTTAGCTGCCTGTCGGTGATGCGCCTTCATTTTTGACGTTACCGTACCATTTACACGCTTCTAAAAGCGGTCTTCCAGTGTCGCTCCAGCCGGAGTTTCGCACCAAACTCCTGCTACAGAAACTCCTCAGAAATCAGCTGAAGCGATTTTTCCGCGAACTTAAGAATTTTGTGATCGAAAGGCTTCATCTTAGCTGGGGCATTTCACGCGCGTTTGATGTTGGCGGCAACAAATTGTCTGAAGTCATCGATCTGTGCCGGCGAGAGGACGCGCTTGGGCAGCATGTTGAACACGCGCGCGCCCTGATAGAGGAGGATCACCTTGCTGTCTTCGGTCCATTTGAGATAGTCGTTCCAAGGAACATTCCAGTCGCCCTGATGTGCCATGCTCCTAAAGCCTTCCTCAGACCATACAACCGTCATTGGGTGCTGAAGGGTTTTCTGGCTTGCGTAGGCCTTGCGAGCAAACACAGCAGCGCCGAAGAAATATTGGTAGAGCGGTATCGCGATCACAATCGCCACGCAGATATAGAAGAGTGTCATGAAAGGCGCACCGGGGAACTGCAGCGCCAACATGAACAACGAGCCTAGTAGCAAGGCAACGAACATCAGCCAACAAACAAGCGGCCAGCCTGAGGTGGAATATTTCAGTATGAACAGCTTGTTGGCAGCAACATAGTCGTCGGCGATTAAAGTGAAGGTGACGCTACGGTTCATATCTCTTATTGCCACCCCATTAATGTTCCATACCTGCACAATCCCCAAAACCTCAGACAGGTTTTGCCGTAGTACTATATCCGGTTCGCAGCACCGCCATCAAGCTAGTGAACGTTTTCAAAGAGTGGCGCTAACCACCGGACCGCTGTGCGTCTTCATTCCGGACATTGGCCGCCAGCTAAGAGCAAGCTAAAAGCTTTCGATCCGCTTAAGTCATGAGGGGCGGCGGTTAGGGTTGAAAGCCGAAGGGGGGGTATCGGAATGGGGTTTTCGTAAGCGGACCTTGAACTGGTCGTTGGCTGCGGGCGCCTTGACGGTCGGCCCGTCGCGGACATCGAAGTCTCAGGGCAACAAAAACGCATCTCAGCCTATTTGGGCCGCAGAGCCTCGAAACTAATGATCTCGTCGTCCTTGTGTGGTGCTCTTCCGTGCTGGTAGTTGCCCGACACCACTACATCGGCAAACCCAGTGAACTGCAACGCCATCAGGAACTCTTCGACACCCCACCATCTCAGCTTAAACAAATCGAGCTCGGATTGAACAAGTTCTCCGTCTCGCCAGAGTTCATAACGCAGATGGGCTAGCGTGGTTTGCGCGACATAATCGGTCTCAACCCTTTGCTCTGTCAGTGTAAGCAAATCTCCACCTTCGGTCTTCCAACGCCGAACAGAACCGGTCGTCCCAATGAAACTGCCTATTGGATCGAGATCTATGATCAGTTTTGCCCCAGGAACTAGACAATCATAAAACCGCTTTAGCGTAGCAATCGCCGATTTCGTATCCGTGACCAGCTGGAATGACCCCGCCGGAATAATAACCGCAGCAAAGCGTTTGCTAAAGGAGAATTCTTCGAATGTCTGTCGTGTGAGGCTCGCGGAAAGGTTTCTCTTCCTGCATTCATCTTGGCAGTACCCCAGCATCTCGTCAGATGCATCGAATCCCTCTATCGAAAATCCGGACTCCAGAAGCGGCACATAAACACGACCGTTGCCGACGGCAGGTTCCAAGATCGGACCTTCGGTTTTCGCAAGGCGTTGCTGATAATATTCCACATCGCCGAATGAGCGGCCGACCGGTTTATCGAGATTATAGACCCAGGAAGCCAGTCTTCCGTAACGATTATTCATTCTAGCCTCGTAGGATTAAGTACCGCGATGCGTTCGCCCTATGCAAATTCGATTACAATATAATTAAGGGAGCCAGTCCTCATGGTTTCAACGTTACCATAAATGAGCTAGACGCAGACCTCGCGAAAGTGGCCGCACTGGGCAGGGCTTCCACGAATGTCAGTTTTTTGGTTAACTCCAGCGCATTGTTTTGACCGTGGGTGGGCGCTAGCTGCCGGTCAGTAACGCGTCTTATTTCCGCCGTCACAAGAAATTTGATCGTTTCCTCGAAGCAGACGTAGGCCAGGCGCTCCAAATTCGTACTCTCTTACTTATGCTCCTACTCGATCTGAGCGTCGATCCAAGCGCGCGTCTGATCAAGAACTTCGTCTGACAATTCAGGATCATCGACCGCTCTGGCCAGGATGACAGCGCCTACCATGGCGGCCCAGCTTCCGATCGCTGCTCGGCGCTTGTTGGCTACATCTTGCTCCTGAAGCACCTGCTCAATACGCGCGAGTTGAGAGCGTAGTCCGTCGGCCATGGCCGTTTTCGCCGCGGGCGTCTGGTGACGAATGGCAGCGGCGAGCCCTGCCGTCGGGCATCCCTTGCCTGGATTATCACGGTGCCGAGGCGTCAAATAGGAGCGAACGAAGTCACTGAACTTGCCGTCTCCGAAACTATCTGCTGCGAGCGCGTGCGCCAGCGTCTGCGCCACCAGATCGTCCTTTGAGTTAAAGTGTCCATAGAAGCCGCCATGAGTAAGTCCGGCGGCCTTCATAACTTCTGCGACGCTCACCGCATCAAACCCTTTATCCTTGAACAACTGGCTTGCGACGTCCAGAATCCGGCGTTTGTTCTGCGCCATTTGTTCGCGACTAACCTTCATTTTTAAAATTCTCCGCAACGGATATTGACATTTACATGACGCTCATCATATTTAGACTCAATCATGATGATTGTCATGAATATAGGATCAATAATAGAAAAGAGCAATCCAATGAGCCAAATTCCTGCAGTCTTGATAACGGGCGCCTCCACTGGCATTGGCGCAACCTATGCGGAGCGGTTCGCACGTCGCGGACATAATCTCGTGCTGGTCGCCCGAGACGTGGCACGTATGGAGGCGCTTGCAAGCCGTCTGCGCCAGGAAAGCGGCGTGACGATCGATATTCTTCAGGCCGACCTCACACAGGTGGCGGATATTGCAAAGGTTGAAACCAGACTACGTGATGATGCGCGCATCGGCATTCTAGTCAACAATGCCGGAACAGCGATCGGCGGAAGCTTCGTCGACCAGAGTGTCGACGATATAACCAAGCTCGTTGCTCTCAACGCTACTGCACTCGTCCGACTTGCCAGCGCCATTGCTCCACGTCTTGCTAAGGCTGGTGAGGGTGCGATCATCAATATCGGTTCAGTCGTTGGCCTCGCGCCTGAATTCGGCATGACGGTTTACGGCGCAACAAAGGCTTTTGTCCTGTTCCTGTCGCAGGGGCTTGCACACGAACTTGGGTCCAAGGGTGTCTACATTCAGGCCGTGCTTCCAGCCACGACCCGGACCGAGATCTGGGATCATGTCGGCGCGGATATAAACGCCATGAGCAATGTCATGGAAGTGGGCGATCTGGTGGATGCGGCTCTGGTCGGATTTGATCGTCGCGAACCAGTGACAATCCCACCGCTTCACGATGCAGGACAGTGGGCTGCTTATGATGGCGCGCGCAAAGCTATGCTCGGCAACCTCGTCAACGCACTTCCAGCCGAACGGTATCGTACGCTCGCCTGAGCATTCAGTTAGCAAGCCAACGCAACTGCAGACGAAATACCAGAGGTAAAACTATGACCAATAACCCGCTTTTCGAATCCTACGCTCTCGGTGCTACCACGTTATCCAACCGGATCGTCATGGCGCCCCTCACGCGCAATCGCGCTGGTGCTGGCCTCGTGCCGAGTGAGCACGCTGCGCAATATTATGCCCAGCGCGCGAGCGCCGGACTCATTATTACCGAGGCGACACAAGTCTCCAGGCAGGCACAGGGCTATCAGGATACGCCAGGGCTCTACACACCGGAGCAAATTGCTGGCTGGCAGAAGGTGACCGATGCGGTTCATGCCAGTGGCGGCCGGATTTTCGTCCAGCTCTGGCATGTCGGTCGCGTCAGCCACGTCGATCTTCTTGGCGGTGAAGCGCCGGTTGCACCCTCAGCGATCCGTGCCGGGACCAAGACGTTCGTGAATAATGGTTTCGCTGACGTATCTGAGCCGCGCGCTCTTGAGCTTAATGAGCTTCCGGGCATCATCGATGATTTCCGGCAAGCGGCATCCAATGCCATCAAGGCCGGTTTCGACGGTGTTGAGGTCCACGGCGCCAATGGCTATCTGCTTGAGCAGTTCGCAAAGGACGGCGCCAATGATCGAACAGACGCCTATGGCGGCTCTGTAGAAAACCGTGCGCGCCTGTTGCTGGAAGTCACCGCAGCGGTGGCGCAAGAAATCGGTGCTGAGCGCACCGGAATTCGGATTTCGCCAGTCTCACCCGCCAACGGCATTTCCTGTAGCGATCCGCAGGCGCAGTATGACTATATCGTTGACCAGTTGGAGGCGCTCTGTATCGCCTACATTCACGTCGTCGAAGGTGCCACCGGTGGGCCGCGCGACGTCGCACCCTTTGATTACGGATCTCTGCGAGGCCGCTTCAGCAAAACCTATATCGCCAACAATGGTTATGATGTCGAACTTGCGGCATCGCATATGGCCGATGGCAAAGCGGATATGATCGCCTTCGGTCGTCCCTTCATTGCCAATCCGGATCTCGTGGAACGGCTACAGAGCGGCGCACCGCTCGCCGAAATCAATCCGGCGACGATCTACGGCGGAGGTGCTGCGGGCTATACTGATTATCCGCGCTATACCGAAACGTCTAGTATTTGACCCGTCACAGGGCCGCACTTCGGTGTGGCTCTGTGACGCCGACCATCATCAATTTATGACAATCGAAAGCAGCGCGGCCGGAGGTCGCGCGCCAGATCGAGAAGAACGCTATGGCGACCTTTGTAAAAGGACAGAAGACTGCATTCGTGACCGGGGCCTCCAGCGGTATAGGCAAGGCAACGGCATTGACGCTCAGCCGGGCGGGTTACCGGGTGATCGGCACAAGCCGCAAGGCGGCACCCGGCGAGATCCGCGATGGCATACGTATGATCGCTTGCGATGTGACCTCGGATGCCTCCGTTGCAGCCGCTGTGGCCTTGGCACATGCAGAACTCGACCGCATCGACCTATTGGTCAACAATGCCGGCTATGCCGTATCGGGGGCAGCGGAGGAAAGCTCGATTGAGCAGGTTCGCGCGCTGTTTGACACCAACTTCTTGGGTGTCGTGCGGGTGACGAACGAGGTTCTTCCGATTATGCGTCAGCAGGGTGCTGGCCGGATCCTGAACATTGGTTCGGTCGTGGGGCTTATTCCTGGTCCCTTTGGCGCCTATTATACGGCAAGCAAACACGCAATCGAGGGCTATTCCGAATCGCTGGACCATGAGGTTCGGTCGTTCGGCATACGGGTCGCCGTCATCGAGCCATGGGCGACCAAGACGTCCATCGAAGCCAACTCACCACAAGGCGATCGTCCTGTGGTGGCCTATCGTGAGACATTTGCCAGATACCAGACGGCATTTAATGCGGCGATGGCCACCGGCGATACCGCAGATGATGTCGCGGCGACCATCCTTGTGGCAGCAGAGGCCAGGGTGCCGCGTTTACGTTACCCCTCAGGTAAGGCGGCCCGCCAAACGTCCTTTGCCCGGCGTTATCTGCCGCGCGCACTGTTCGACCGTATCCTGCGCAAGCAATTCAACATCGCCTGAATCCACAAGCAAACCACTATGGGCCGCGATCGCGCGGCAAGCGAGAGCAATCATGACAGACGCTTTCAGAGCGACAGTCGCGGCAGACCGCGATACCGACGCGCCCAACCGTTTCATCACGGTTGGGAAGACCCAATTCGCGTATCGCGAACTCGGTCCACGTGGTGGAGTGCCATTGCTGCTCTTGAACCACTGGGGTGCGGTTCTGGATAATTTTGATCTCCGGATCGTCGATGGGCTTGCGACCGCGCATCATGTGATCGCGATAGACTATAGAGGCATCGGTCTCTCTAGTGGCCTGGCTCCTGTGACGATTGATGAGATGACCCGTAATACAATCGACATGATTAGCGCTTTAGGGTTTGAGGCAGTTGATCTGCTTGGCTTCTCGCTGGGCGGCTTCGTGGTGCAGAATATCACGCTGAAAGCGCCGTCTCTAGTTCGCAAGTTGATCTTGACCGGTACCGGCCCTGCTGGAGGGAACGGCATCGAAAGGGTGGGCGCGGTCTCCTGGCCGTTGATACTCGAGAGCATGCTGACGCTTCAAGACCCGAAAACCTATCTGTTCTTCACCTCCACCGCAAATGGTCGTCAGGCAGCCAGGGAGTTTTTGGTTCGATTAAAAGAGCGTAGACTGAATCGCGACAAGGGGCCGACGCCGCGGGCCTTCCTGCGTCCGCTTAGCGCCATCAAAGCTTGGGGTCGTCGGGCACCGCAGGATCTGGGGCGCATCCACATTCCTGTTCTCGTGGCTAATGGGGACAATGACATCATGGTACCGACAACCAACAGTCGCGATATGGCACGGCGCATCCCCAATGCCGAGCTCGTGTTCTACGAGGATGCCGGCCATGGCGGGATATTCCAATATCATGCCCAGTTCGTGCCGAAAGCCCTGGCTTTCCTGGCTGCCTGACTTGATAATCGTTTCACACTGGAGAAAGCCCGTGAAAGCCTTCGTCGTAGAGAAATACAACAAGAAGGGGCCGCTGCGCCTGGCCGACGTTCCCGAACCTCAGATCGGTGCAAATGATGTGCTGGTTCGCATTCACGCCACAGCGATAAACCTTCTGGATTCCAAGATACGGGATGGCGAATTCAAGCTGTTCCTGCCCTATCGCCGGCCCTTCATTCTGGGCCATGATCTCGCCGGAACGGTTTTGCGTGTCGGCGCCAATGTCAGACAGTTCAAGTTGGGGGACGAGGTCTATGGCCGGCCGCGCGATCTTCGTGCTGGCACCTTTGCGGAGATGATTGCAGTTGATGTAGCGGACCTCGCGCTGAAGCCGAAAAGCCTCTCCATGGAGCAGGCCGCCTCGATCCCGCTCGTCGGACTGACCGCCTGGCAGGCGCTCGTCGAGGTGGGCAAGGTCAAGCCCGGCCAGAAGGTCTTCATTCAGGCCGGTTCCGGCGGTGTCGGCACCTTCGCCATCCAGCTCGCCAAACATCTCGGAGCTACAGTTGCCACGACGACCAGTCCCGCAAACGTCGAATTGGTCAAAGGCCTCGGTGCAGATGTGGTCATCGATTACAAGACGCAGGACTTTGAACAGGTTCTCTCCGGATACGACCTGGTGCTGAACAGCCAGGATGCCAAGACGTTGGCAAAGTCACTGAACGTTCTGAAGCTCGGCGGAAAGCTGATCTCGATCTCTGGCCCGCCAGACGTTCCCTTCGCCAAGTCCCTGCGGCTGAACCTCATCCTGCGCTTTGTCATGCGGATGCTGAGCCGAGGCATTCTGAAGAAGGCAAGGAGCCGCGGCGTCGACTACGTTTTTCTGTTTATGCGCGCGGAAGGTCAGCAATTGGGCGAGATTGCCAAGCTCATCGACGCTGACATCATCCGTCCTGTCGTGGACAAGGTGTATCCATTTGCGCAAACGGCTGAGGCGTTGGCTTACGTCGAAACCGGGCGGGCGAAGGGCAAGGTAGTCGTTGCCGTTTTGCAATGACCGTTTCGCCAACAGGCGGATCCATTGCCGGATATTGTAGGCCAGCAGGGCCCACAGGCTTCCGTTCCTGCCTTTGCCAACCCGCGTACACGAAAGCGCCGCAGACCCAGCTTATCTTTCAGCCACTCATTGACGAACTCTGCGACACGCCCACGTTCGCGGACTAACGCTTTTGTCTCTGGCGAATTTTTCCGAGAGCGGAACACGCTCACTACAGGGGCCTCTTGTGTAACGACAATCGATCGCCCATAGCGCTGGTTGCCCGAGCAACATTTGCGGCGACTGGGGCATGGCCGACAATCGGTCGATCTGGCCAGATAACGCACCATCTTTCTTCCAGGTCGCAAATGGCCATAGCGAGCGGTGAGTATTTTGCCTTCCGGACAAACGTAGCTGTCGGACGCCGTATCGTACTGGAACTTATCGGGCAGGAAAGCGTCCGTTACCCCAACACGAGGAAACCGTTACTTGGCGCGGCCATCAGTGTCAGTCCATGGCCCGGCAAGTTCAATGTCTTTGTCTTGCGCGGCCAGAATATTCGCCCGACTGGTATAGCTTGCATCCACCACCATTTGATCAGGTGACTGACCCAGTCGCTTTCTAATCTGCTCAATTGCTGGAGCAAAGCATTCGTAGTCAGGGTCCGTTTGCCCAATATCCAGAGCCACGGCAATGCCATGCGCTGCGTCAGTCGAAATCTAGACGGTTATAACTCAAGGCGTAGTGGCCATCGCCATGACGCATGATCCGCGCTTCCTGCTTGAAAGAGTCTGGCCCTGCCCGCGCGGTGATTTTCGTACCATCATGCATGACGCCCCGCAGAGCGATCAGACTCTTTGTGCTTAACACGGCGAGTACTTGGGTGAACATTTCATCAAGAGCTTCGCGATGGGGAAGGCGAAAGTCGGACAGGGTATGGTGATTGATGACAAGGAGTCCCATCAACCAGCGAAGGCCCGGATCGTGCTCACAGCGACGCTCCACCTCACGGGCAGATCCGATACCGCAGCTATAAGAGTAAATCCGTAAGCTCACCAGAAGCCGCGGATCATAGGCGGGTCGCCCGGCAACACCTTCAAGTGAGCCAATCCCTGCCGCAAAGGCAGACCGGTCAAGTTGGCCAACCAATTCCCAGATCGCCTGAGCAGGATGATCTTCTTCCACCAGCCGTTTAACATCCATCATCTCCCAACAAAGCTGCCAACGATCCGCTTGCACCAAGTCGAACTGGCCTGCCTCGCCATTGAGTTATATGACCGTTAGATGCCGCGGCAACATTCACGGATGCTTTCGGACCGATGCGATTCTTCCCCAAATCCTCCCGGAAACACTACCAGAACTATAGCATATTGCAGGTCCAAACAGGATTTTTTTCACAGGTCGTTCAATGTCGCATGATCAACGTCCACACCACGTTCAGCCATAATTTCCTAAAGATATCGATAGGAAACAGCGTAGCGCACGTAAAAGAACACCGCGTGCAAAATGACGCTTTTGGGGAAATGGACGTCTTTGAAATCGAACGTCATCCGCATCCGCCTCACTCAATTATTAACAACGATTACCATATAACTCAGCAAAAATGAAAACTTGCACCACAACCGTTTGCAGAACGCGCAGCATAACTGTTCCCAAAATAAAGCGCATATTCAAACGACTTTTTTGTATCAGAGTCCGTGTATATTGAAAAACACCTGATCAAACTGCCACGGAGGACTGACTCCATTGCGAGTGAGATTATTTGTTGTTTAATTGAACTGAAAAATTCTCAGCAATTGCCTGTACAGCCGCATGGATTGGTCCCGCGGTGAGGCCTGGGAGTACAGAGCCATCGACAACATATAAGTTATCTAAGCCGCGTAGCCGTAAATCGCTATCGACAACTGATCTGTCATCTTTCCCCATGCGACAAGTGCCCGATGGGTGGTGATGGGTTATCACAGCCTTAGCGACAAATGCGTCAATGTCGTCGTTTGTTGTAAGTGGGCAAGGCAATATTTCGTGATCGCGCCATTCATCTAATTCGGCGTGATTGCCGATTTCACGAGCAGCGTTGAGTGCTGCGCGGAAAAGCGTTCTGTCATGGTCGGTTTGAAGGTAACGCGGGTCTATGTGCAAAGGATCGGTTGGCTGCACTCCGGTGATGCGGATTTCTCCACGGCTCGTTGGGTGTGTGACGCCAAATAGAAAAGAATAGGCGCTACCCCCTGGAGGCGCGCCAAAGCTCTCCGAAACAATCGGGGCGACGCCGCATCCGACCACGATTTCTGGCGGCCCATCGGCGGAAAAGTCTCCCGCACGCATATAAGCCATGCTTTCCGAATGTTGCAGTCGCGACGGTGGCAGATGCTTTTTAGTGGCATAGAGGTTGCCCGCACCAAGCAAGTGATCCATTAGATTTAGCCCGAGTTCTGGCGCTTTAATGTAGCAACGAACATCGGCTTTGCGAAGCACATCTTCGCGTCCTATGCCAGAGCGCATTAAAAGTGCCGGGCTTTCCAATGAACCGGCGGAGAGAATGATTTCGCTTGCTACAATGGTAGTAGGGCCTTGAGGGCCCGCCAGCTCTATTTCTGACACTCGTGATTTTTCCAATTTGAGGTATCGTGTCAGCGTACCTGTCATGATGGTGAGGTTTGGGCGCGCACAAACCTCGGGCGTTAGCCATGCTTCCGCGGCAGTGATACGGCGCCCATCGCGGATCATGAGCGAGTTGGGTGTGACCCCAATCATTTGGCCGGTGTTGTGACCTGGAATGCGCGGCAAGCCGAGGGCATGACCCGCAGACATGAATGCGCGTGTGAGAGGGCTTACGTCTTCATCAGGAATCCAGACTGGCATTGGTCCATCTTTGCCGTGGATACCATCACCACCAAACATATGGTCTTCGTTCGCCATGAAAGATGGCAGAAGACCTTCCCAACTCCAGCGACTATCGCCCGTGGCTTCTGACCAGGCATCAAAATCCGCTGGGTGCCCGCGCATATAACCCATTGCGTGAAGCAAACTTGATCCACCAAGGCCTTTCCCACGCGCCCATGCAAAGCTTCTGCCAGCGGCATGTTTTTGAGGTGTTGTCCTGTAGTCCCAGTCGTAGCTGCGATGCTGGATCGCTGGCCACATAGAGGGCTTTAGAATATCGGGGTCCGTTGGCGTTTCACCCGCTTCAATCAGCAGAACATTACGAGCAGGATCTTCGCTGAGGCGCGCTGCTATGAGAGCGCCGGCGGAGCCGGCTCCAATAATTGCCGCATCATACTGTGCCATGGTCTTATTTCTGATCTGCGGGGATAACGGCGCCTTCCAGCGTCATCACTTCACCATCCAGCGAAACGGAGCAATTACGCAGCGGAATATCGAGATGGCATGGCGTGTCGCGATCTCCGCCAGCTTCTGTGTTTGGCCCTGATGACCAGAGGAAGTTGCCCGCAAAGGAGCGTGCGTCCATGCCAAGCTGCGCTTCCGGGTTATAAAGACCAAGCACTGTCCAGTTAGCCCTGTTCTCCAATCCCCAGCCGACATGCGCCATCGCGTAAGCACGCGGGTCATTGAAACTTTCCATGAATTTACGCATGAATTCAGCATCGTAACCGCCCTTGATGTCGACAATGAAGCCTTTTTGAATGGTCACCGTGATTGGCGATCTGGCGTATTTTTTGAATGGCAGCAGAATGTCGCCTTCGTCGATGACGATGGTTCCTTCGGCACTGCCTTCATCCGGCCAGCGTGCAGAAAAGCAACTTGGCCAATGATCCCAGCGGCCCGGTTCGTCGGCAAGGCCATATTGTGTGAGCACCGGATATTGACCAAGACGGCAACGGAAATCCGTGCCTGCCTTTGAGGTAACATGCATCTCTTTGGCCGAGCCAATTTTCTTGGCCGCAGCAAGAACTCGCAGTTTGTCTTCCGGGCGCGGAATTTGGCGCATCATGATCGCAGGAGGCTCGACGGCAAGCAACATGCGCGTGCCGGTTTTCAGCACTTGTTCCTGCTCTTTTGAGAACAAGAGTTGTAACGTGTCGATGACAAGATCGGAAGCCTTGAGACAGGCGAGTGCCGCGACATTGCCATCCAGTGGAGTCTTGCCGATATAGCCGGACTTGTCGGGAGAGATGGCCTTTTCGCTGTTCACCGGCGCAAGATTAAGCTCGGTGACGACAGCGCCAAGATCCGAGGCGGCGAGCTTGGCGATATAGGCAATCTGCTTGTTGCTATCGTCGCTCGTCAGAATTGTGACTTGCTCGCCAGCTTTCAGGTTGCACATTTCGAGCACGTGTCTCCAGCCCTTCAAGAACTGTGCGTCACTGATAGACATGATAAATACCTCCGTTGGGCATTGCCCGTTG
Source organism: Ochrobactrum quorumnocens (assembly GCF_002278035.1). Classification (NCBI taxonomy): domain Bacteria; kingdom Pseudomonadati; phylum Pseudomonadota; class Alphaproteobacteria; order Hyphomicrobiales; family Brucellaceae; genus Ochrobactrum; species Ochrobactrum quorumnocens. The sequence goes on from NZ_CP022605.1 coordinate 716,474, forward strand.
TTGGTCGCTGCATCCGAGAGAGTTTTGGTTTGGGAAAACCGTACTTCTTGTTTGTTATTTTGGTTGCAGCTCGTTCCCTTAGTTGAATGGTCTATAACGCGGTCTGATTGGCCAGCGTGAAGAAGTTGCGATTGTAGTGAAGCAGTGGTGAAGTCTCAGGTCCGAAGCGAATGGCTTTTACTTCTCCAATGAAAATCGAATGGCTTTCTGTCGCGGAGACCGATGCGATTTCGCAGTCGAGATTGGCCATTGCCAGATCAAGCGCAGGTGCTCCGGTTGCAAGATTTGTCCAGCTATAGTGAGCGAACTTATCCTCACCCATTTCGCCGATCTGGCCAGCAAACCTCATGGCGATTTCCCTTTGGGCATCGGCCAGAATATTGACGCAGAAACTACCCGCCGACGTAATCGCCTTGTGTGCTTCACCAAAGCGATTGACGCAGACGAGCATGGACGGTGGCGTGATAGACATGGAACAAACGGCTGTGGCCGTCAGTCCGCGCCTTGTTTCACCTTCACCAGCGGTGATGATGTTGACGGTAGCTGCAAGTTGCCGCATCGCCGTGCGAAAATCATCGGTTAACTGATCAATTTGGGGATGGCTCATAATGTGCCTCCTTTTACAGCGATTACGGTTTCCAGAAAAAGTGCTGCCGAGGCGAGGCGGTAGTCTGCGCCGCGCGCGCCGACAAACTGCACGCCGACTGGCAAGCCGTTTGGCCCTTTGGACACCGGTAGACAGATGAGAGGTACCTGCAAAACGCTCCAGAGCCGATTGAAGATCGGGTCGCCGGTAGACCTGCCCTTAGGCGCTTCACCGGGAGCGGCAAGTGTAAGGACGGCATCAAAACGGGATAAAATTGCATCCATCATGTGGCGTATTCCCGGAATTTCGGCCATTGCTGCACGATAGCGGGCTTCGTCAACGCGGCCCTGATCTTCCAGCATAGCGCGTGTAACGGTCGTCAACTCGTTCCAATTATGGCTGATTTCGGAAGCAAGGGACTGCGTTACTTCCCAACCCATTACAGCTTCATGGAGATCAAAAATGCCGTCAAACCAGCATGGTGCTGGAATGATGATCAATTCAGCGCCTGCTGCTTCGGCAACGGATGCGAGGCGGTTAACGACTTCAATTGCATAGCATTCAGCTTTTTCAAGCCGCGTTCCGAGCAGCACACCGATGCGTGGGCGAACCGGTGGCGTGAGGTCTGCGAGTTCAGACCGTCCGCTGAGTGAGGCTGCGCAATGGGCTGCATCACCTATGTTGCGTGCAATGATACCGAGCGTATCAAGCCCGTGGCATAAAACTTTGATGCCGACCGTGTTGATTGTGCCGAAGGTGGGTTTGAAGGCGGTTACGCCACAAAAACTCGCAGGGCGGATGACGGAACCCGATGTTTGTGTGCCAAATGCCAAGGGCACCATGCCTGCTGCGACGGCTGCACAGGAACCGGAAGACGAGCCGCCGGGCGTATGTGCGGGATTGTGCGGATTGCGTGTTTTGTTGGGGCTTGCCATGGCAAGTTCGGTGCTGACGGTTTTGCCTAAAATTAGTCCGCCGGAATTTTTTGCAATCTGTACGGCAGGCGCATCCCACGGAGGCCGAAAGCCTTTATAGATCGGTATGCCGTAGCCAGTTGGCATGTCGATTGTGTCGATGACATCTTTCACGCCAATCGGCACACCGGCAAGCACACCTGTGGTGCCGTTGCTATCAAAACGGTCAGCGTTGGCACGGGCCAGTTCAGCATTGAGATATTCCCATGCCTGCACCGGCTCATCCTTTTCGGCGATGGCTTCGAGGTAAGATTCTGTCACGGCGCGAGCAGAAATTGCCTTGGCATTGACGGCGGTGGCGATTTCACGAGCATTCAGGGCAAGGATTTCTGAATTTTTCATAGTGCTTTCCTTAGCCAAAAATCGCTGGACGTCGATTGATCCACGGAGCTGCACGCTCCAGTTCTGCTGCGAGTGAAAAGAGCAGTGCGTCTTTTCCAAAACCCGCTCCGATATGTGAGCCAATCGGCAGGCCTGACGGACACATACCAAGTGGAACCGACATTGCGGGACAGCCCGACGCGTTGAAAACGGCGGTAAAGGGAGAGTGAGACCAGAACTGATCATAAAACGTATCAATGCTTTGACCTTTACCTGCAAGCTTACCCAAAAGGGGAGCGGGTTCGGCCGCGGCTGGAGTCAGCATGACGTCATATTTGCTGAAGAATTTCGCCATTGCGCGTGATGAGCTATGAAGTTGATTGATGGCCCAAAGGTAACTTGTGCCGGGAATTGCGAGTGCCTCACATACCCACTCCTGATTGACCGGCTCCAGCTTTGCGATGTTGGCTGATGTGACATCGCCTCCCGTCACGCCGAGCGCAACATTGACGCCAACAACGATCCGCCACGCGTTCTTAAGAGCTTCAGCATCATAACCCGCGTCTGCGACTTCTTCGACGTTATGGCCGAGGTCTTGGAGTAGTTTAGCAGTTGCGCGTATGCTTTCGACCATTTCAGGAGCGATTGGGCTACCGTCAGGCGCATCGACAATCATCGCTACTTTGAGGCGAGGTGATGTCTTGTCTAGAGCCGAAAGATAGCTTTCGGATGTTGTGGGCGAAGCCCATGGATCACCGAGATCGCCGCCGCCTGAAATATCCAGCATCGCCGCATTGTCGCGCACTGACCATGTAACAGCATGAGGTGTGGACATGCCGCCGATGGCTTCTGCGGCAACAGGGCCAACCGGATTGACCAACCGTGATGGCTTGAACCCAAACAATCCGCAATGACTTGCGGGAAGCCTTGTTGATCCTGCGCCATCGGAACTATTGGCAAGTGGCACCATGCCGCTCGCAACCGCAGCGGTGGAGCCGCCAGACGATCCGCCAGCCGTACGGCTTAAATCCCACGGATTGCGCGTTGCGCCGAAAGCTTCTGGCTCACTGGTAAAGCTCAACGCAAATTCCGGTGTGTTGGATTTGCCTAAGATTACCATTCCGGCAGATTTATAGCGCGCCGTAATCGTGGAATCGCGTTTACTGACCACGTTGCGCAGCAACTCGGAGCCACTCGACAGAAGCATGCCATCCGCTTCAAAGCCAGTATTTTTAAGAAGCATCGGCACGCCCGACAGCGGGCTTTTGGGGAGCGTATTTTTGACTTGCTGCCGTGCAAGATCGAAATGCGCGTGCACCACGGCATTCAGTTGCGGATTAAGCCGCTCTATCCGCGTGATGCTCGCTTCAAGCACTTCGGTTGCGCTGATTTCACCTTTTGAAATCAGTTCACTGATTGTCATGCCGTCTTCTGTTGCCAGATCGTCCATCGCCTCAACTCATCTGCGCTTTAAAGACGTCAAGATCCCACATATCTTTTGTGCCGGTCAGCAATGCGCCACGGACTTCAAAAATATGCAGACCATCAAGCGAAATCTTGCGCGGAGCCGTATCTTCTCCGCGCGGTCTGAAGGTTCCGGTCATGTGGTAAGGAATCGCAATCTGATTGCCCGCGCGAATGTATCCGAGGCGTTCCCACGCAACATCCGGCAACATGCGCCAAAAGCCGGTCAGCCCTTCTGAAAGTGCTGCGTGACCTTCACGGCGGGTTCCCATCGCAACTTCTTCATGCCAGCCATCGGCATGATAAAGGGATACGGCACAGTCCGCATCGCGTGATGCGTAGGCATTATAAAACTGGTCGACAAGCGCGGCGTGATCCATCGCAATCTCCAATATTCCCGAAATGAAGAACCCCGCCCGATTTTCGCCGGACGGGGTATGCGGGGTCTATTCGATGCCAGCGATTTTCTTCACCTGAGCAACATAACCATCGCGTTTAACTTCGTTGTAAAGTCTTGCGCGAAGCGCAGGAGCAGGCGTCGCGTTGACGTTTTCAAACAGGGCAACGCGACCAGCCAGCGAGCCGGACGTCATATCCCAAATGAAGTTCATAAGCTGCTCTTTGACCATCGCTGAAACGCCATGTCCGGGCAGAAGTTCATGAAGGAAGTGTCCGACTTCTGGATTGTCAAACGCCTTTTTGCCAAAGCGCATGACCAGTCCCTGACCACACAATTCCTGAAGGATGTGGATGATCTTTGGGTAGTTTTCGATCGAATAAAGACGACCGGCGGTCAACATGCCAACGTCCGGGCGCATGACGTCGCCTTCGGTCGGGACTGCAAGTGCTTCTGCTGCTGTGACAAATGCACGAAGCGTTTGCGCATATTCGACGAGTTGTCCGAGCATCATCTGGACCGCAGGAATTTTTCCTGTGCCCAAATAATCGAGAACCATCTGACCCGCGCCGACAAACAACTCGGCCTTGACCGCAAGACGCGTCAGGACGTGCCAGTGAGCGAACACGCAAACAGGACCATAATAGCTCATGGCCGTTGGGTCGCCGAGATTGAACAGGCGATCTTTGGGCACGAAAACATTATCGAACACGATGAACTGGTCAGCTTCTTCGCCAAGGCTTGCAACGGGATGATCAAACTTGCTCGACAATGGCTGCGAGACCATTTCACGCGAGATCATCTTGATCCCGGGCGTGTCGATTGGAACCGAACCCCAGATGCAGGCATCAGCCGGTGTCTCCTGAATGCCACCGAGATTGGTAAAGAAAATATCGTTTGCTTGTGCTGCAATCGAACCTACGGTTTTTGCACCATAGATATAAACGCCATCTTTCGTCACCTTGCGGGCTTTGAGCAGCGAAGCTTCTGAAGCCTTTGGCGACGAGCGGTCGGCCTGCGGTCCGGCGAGGCTCTCTGAAGCGGTCAGATTGTTGTTCTGACCATATTCCATGTAGCGTTCAATATTCTCTGCAAAATCCGGGTCAATGCCGTCAATAAGTGATTTCTTTTTCTTGAAAGTCGGCAGGTAGGCATAAAGGCCAACAACGATCGACGGTGCGAGATCCGGTGGGCGTCCAAAAGTGCCTGCTGTCTTGAGCGAGGTGTACTCGATCATCCGGCGACGCGCGGCGAGATCTTCCTTTGTACGCGGAATCTGCCACGAACGGCTCAGTACCGCGCCAGCCTTTTCATCGTAATAGGTGGTGGCGTCCGCATGTTCTTCAGTGAACTGATCGTCGAACATGGAGGCAAGAAGGTCGATACCTTTTGCGAGCGCTGGCTCGTCATAAACGGAATTGAGTTTCTGACCGCCGACCCAGATCTGGCGGTTATCCTTGAGCGACTCTTTGTATTCTTCGCCGGTCTTCAGCCGATGCGGCTGACTTGCGACTTTTGCTGCTGTTCCCTGTGTCACATGGGCCTCCTATTGCAATTGGAATCGCGGGTGTTCCCCGTTTTTATTGAGCGTTTCCGGTATTTCGATCAGGCGCCCGCGGCCTTTTCTTCGCGCATCTGGCGGATAACCTCCGTTGCAACCCGCATAGAATCAAGGGCGGCTGGTACGCCACAATAGATCGCCGCCTGAAGGATAACTTCTACGATTTCTTCTTCGGTAACGCCGTTATTCAGAGCGCCGCGCACATGAATTTTCACTTCATGCGGGCGGTTCAATGCGGTCAGCATGGCGAGGTTGAGAAAGCTGCGGGTTTTTCGTTCTAGCCCCGGACGGGTCCAGATTTCACCCCAGCACCATTCCGTGACCAGCTTCTGCAATGGAGCCGTCAGATCGTCTGCACTGGCCAGCGAAGGTGCTACGTAGCCATCGCCAAGCACTTCACGTCTGACCTTCAGCCCCTTCTGAAATTGTTCACCGCTAAATTCGGGACGAGTCATGCATCTCTCCGTTAAGGTGGGCAGGACGGCTGCTACGTTTTTGTCGGCAGATTTCAGATTGATTGCGCCGTTCTGATTGTCTCAAGGTTAGACATGCCGGACTTGACCTGTCAATAGATTGTATGACAAGATTACGGTCATACTAAAAACTAAGTTCGATAGTTTTCTGCAAACGTCAACGTAAAGTGGGCAAATGATGGCGGCTCCTGCGGTAGATTTTAACGAGAAACCAAAGCCTTTCGAGCTTTACGCACTTCGTTACGCCACCCACACGGGGCGGACGGCCAAAGATAATTTTCTTTATGCCGATCCGCACGAGTCGGGCGAAAATCTGGATTATTTCATCTGGTTAGCGCGTCGCGGTGACGAGATTTATGTCATTGATACAGGTTTTGGACAGCATGCAGCGGATGCGCGTGGGCGCACGCTGTTGCGTCGTCCCGTAGATGCCCTTGCACTGCTGGGAGTTGAAGCACAGAGGGTGGGGCAGGTGATTCTGACCCATTTGCATTATGACCACGCCGGAACTCTTGGAGATTTTGCTTCGGCTCGTTTTCATCTTCAGGTCAATGAGGCAGGGCATGCGACAGGCCCAGGTATGTGCGATCCGAAAGCACGTGCGCCGTTCGATGTTGAAAACATCGTTGACTATATCCGCAATCTTTATGCGGGCAGGATAGAGTTCCATCGTGGTGATAAGGAACTCTCGTCCGGAATATGGCTGCACTCGGTGCCGGGGCATAGTGCCGGTTTGCAGGCTGTTCGCGTTTATACGAAGCGCGGCTGGGTGGTACTGGCATCCGATGCAACACATTTTTACGCCAATATGGAGCGCGAGAATCCGTTTCCCGTCTTATTTGACGAGGCGGCACTCATTCGCGGTTATTCTCGGCTAATCGAATTGGCTCCGACCCTTGATCATATCGTTCCGGGGCATGATCCTGCGGTGATGCGTGCCTATGGAGCTCCATCAGATGCTCTCGAAGGCATTGTTGTTCGATTGGATGCCGAGCCGGTTTTAAAGTGGGAGGAACTGGCGCGATGAGTTCGGTTCCAGAACGGGGCGTTTTGATAACGGGTTCAGCGCTTGGGTTGGGGCTTGAGCTTGCGTGGGTTTTTGCAAAGGCTGGAAACCGCATTTTCCTCACCGATATTCGGTCGGAAGTAAATGATGTTGCAGCGGTTTTGGCGGATGCGACAGGCCAGTCGGTTGGTGCTGCGGCTCTTGATTTATCACACCAGGGTGCCGCGGACCAACTTGTCGAGCAGGCTAAAAGTCATCTGGGAACCGTTGATATTCTCATCAATAATGCAGTCATTCGCAAAATATCGCCAGTGCAATCGCTAGCCGATGCCGATTGGGACACGGCGGTTGAGGTCAATCTGTCTGCGCCTTTCCGGCTGATCCGGGCTTGCCTTCCCGACATGCAGGAGCATGGTTGGGGGCGCATCATCAATGTAGCATCGGTATATAGTTTGATCGCTCTCGCGGGTCGCGTGGATTATGTCACCACCAAGCACGCGATGATTGGCCTGACGCGTACAGTCGCGCTGGAACTGGCTTCAACCGCGATCACCTGCAACGCCATTTGTCCGGGATTGATGGCAACAGAGTCAGCGCTTGGTCGGATCAAAGTACTCGCCGCAGAAAAGGGACTGAGCGAAGAAGCAGCGACAGAGCTTTTTCTGTCGACACGTCAACCGGGTGGCAAGTTTATTCCAATGGATACGGTAACGGCTCTTGCGCTGTTTCTTTGTGGCACAGCTAGCGAAGGCATTAATGGCGCTGCGATACCGGTGGATAATGGCTGGTCTTTTGCCTGATAGCGGGGCCACGATAACAGGAGAGTGGAATGTCTGAACTGGGTTTTGTTGGGCTTGGCAATATGGGACGCCCAATGGCAGAGCGCATGATTGGCGCGGGCTATAAGCTTGTCGTCAATGATCGGGCGGATGCTGCGGTTGCAGCGTTAATAGATGCTGGTGCAGATGCTGCAAATAGCCTTGAGGAGCTTGCCAGTCGCGTTGAAACGATTTTCCTGTCCCTGCCAACACCTGAAGTCGTTCTAGCTGTTGGACGTTCCATTGCAGCAAATCCCGGGATTGTAAAATGCGTTGTCGATCTATCAACTACCGGGCCAAAAGCCGAAATGGACCTGGCTGAAATTCTGTCTGGAGTGGGCATTGCTTTGATTGACAGCCCCGTTTCAGGCGGTGTCGCAGGTGCAAAAAAGGGAACGCTTGCTTTGATGGCCGCTGGTCCAGCTGCACATTTCAGCGTTGTTGAACCAATGCTTTTGGCACTTGGTAAGGTGATCCGCGTGGCTGAAGAACCCGGCAAGGCGCAGGTGATGAAACTTATCAACAACATCTGCTCCGCGGCAGCATTGGCGATCACGTCAGAAGCGATGGTTATGGGCGCCAAAGCCGGACTTGATGCCGATGTCATGATAGAAGTGCTCAATGCTGGATCAGGTCGCACATCGGCGAGTGTTGATAAAATTCCGCGTTTTGTTCTACCACGTGGTTTTGACTTTGGCTTCGCAATCGCGCTCTCGCTCAAAGATATTCGCCTGTGCCTTGAAGAAGCCGAACGCCTCGGTGTTCCCATGCTGGTGGGAAATGCGGTGCGGATGCTGTTCTCAATCACCAAGGCTGATTTGGGGCCGGATGCAGATATGACAGCCATCATCCGTCCACTGGAACAATGGGCTGGCACGGAAGTCCGCGGCAAAGCTGCTGGCGTCTGATATGACAGGTTTGAGCGCTGCAATCGCTGAGTTTGTTCATTCGCCACCCGTAATGCCTGATGACGTGCGTACCGCAGGGAGGCGCTCGCTGCTTAATATTGTGGGCACGGCCATTGGTGGTTCAAATGAAGCTGCTATCCAGAAGCTGGCGGCATTGCTACCAGCTTTTTCCGGCTCTGCCACAGCAAGCCTGATTGGACGTGCAGAACGAGCCGATATATTGTGGGCCGCTTATATCAATGCGGCATCCGCCAATATTTTTGATTTCGACGACACCCATGTTCCGACTGTTATTCATCCATCGGCACCTGTCGCGCCTGCTGTTCTGGCATTGGCCGAGACACTCGCTGCGGAAGGAAAGCCGATATCGGGGCATGCGCTGATTGAGGCCTTTGTTCTGGGGGCGGAAGTAACCTGTCGGTTGGGCAATGCCTTGCACCCTATTCATTATGCGCGTGGTTGGCACATTACATCGACGTGCGGTGTGTTTGGTGCAGCGCTTGCCGCGGGCAAATTATTGAAGCTCTCCCCGGCACAGCTTATTGATGCTTTGGGACACGCTTTGGCGCAAGGCGCAGGTTCGGTTGAAACGCTGGGCACGATGTCGAAAAGCCTTTCAGTGGGACAAGCGGCCCGCGCTGGCTTGATGTCTGCCTTGCTTGCCGCCAAAGGTTATACAGGCCCGGCAGCGCCCCTCGAAGGACCACGCGGTTTCCTGGCGCTGCATTCGGATGCCCCAGATTTCTCCGCGCTTATCGATGGGCTGGGAAGCCATTGGGAAATGCTGAAAAACACTTTCAAGCCTTATCCATGCGGTGTGGTTCTGAACCCGGTTATTGAAGCGTGTCTTGGGCTTCATGCGCAAGGTAATTTCGAAGCAGATGAAATTGCATCGATAACATTGACGGGTCATCCACTGCTGCGTCAGCGCACAGATCGTCCGAACGTCACAACGGGTAGACTTTCGCAGGTGAGTGCGCAACATGCGGTGGCGGTCAGTTTGCTCTGGGGTAGAGCCGATCTTGATGCATTTTCCGATCACGCTGTGCAAGATCCGCAATTGAAGGATTTGGCTTCAAAGCTATCTTTCTTAGATGATCCTTCCTTTACATTTGAAGCTGCTGAAGTTTGTCTTTTGCTGCATGACGGGCGAAAGCTTGTGCGCCGGATAGATGCTGTCAAAGGCGGGTTGGACCATCCTATGACTGACGCTGATCTGGCTGCAAAATTCCGAGCGCAGATTAGCTGGCGCGGGATTGATATTGACGCTGATAGGCTGATTGCGTCGCTTGAAACTATCGAAGATGCTGAAGACGGGGCAGTTTTTCTCACAATGACACGAGACAATACGGACAATAATGGGAGAGCGATATGAGCCAGGTAAAAGTTACCGATCCGATATTCACGCTGACCACAGGCCCAGTAGATGCCTACCCGGCAGTGTTACGCGCATTGTCACGACCTGTTCTCTACGATTATGATCCGGCTTTTCTGGCGTTTTATGAATCCGTGAACGACAAGGTTCAACGCGTTTTCCACACGCAAACCCCGCCGGTCATCCTTCAGGGCGAACCTGTGTTGGGGCTGGAAGCTGCGGCCGCTTCGCTGATTACCAAAAACGATGTCGTGCTTAATCTCGTCTCCGGCGTTTATGGCAAGGGCTTTGCTTATTGGGCTGCTCGTTACGCACAAGAGGTCGTAGAACTGGAAGTTCCTTACAATGAAGTGCTTTCGGCCGATGCGGTGGCGGACTTTTTGAATAAACGACCTGACGTTGCTGTGGTTTCGATCTGCCATCATGATACGCCGTCCGGCACGGTTAATCCGGTGGCTGAAATTGGCGCTGTTGTAAGGGCTGCAGGTAAGCTGTTCATTGTGGATTCAGTCTCAGCTTTTGGTGGAATGAATGTTCTACCGGATACATCGTTTGCCGATATCTTTGTGACGGGTCCGAATAAATGTCTGGGTTGCCCGCCGGGATTGACCTTGTTGCATGTGAGCGAAGCGGCATGGGAGAAAATGGCCGCTAATCCTGATGCGCCACGCGCTTCCATTCTTTCGATTGTTGACTGGAAAGATGCGCACAGGGCAGGCCGGCCTTTTCCTTTCACTCCTTCGGTATCCGAGATCAATGCACTTGATGCAGCGCTTGATATTTATCTGGATGAAGGCGAAGAAAACGTGTGGGCACGTCATGCACTTACAGCAAAGGCGTGTCGGGCTGGGGTGCAGGCAGCAGGCCTTAAGCTTTGGGCTGCACGCGAAGAGATTGCATCGGCAACTTGCACAGCCGTGGCAATTCCTGAAGGCATCGACGAAGCGAAGCTGCGTGCTTCAATTCGTGATGTCTATGGGGTTGTGTTCTCGTCTGGTCGTGGTGAAACGCTCGGAAAACTGACCCGGATCGGGCATATGGGACCGACTGCCCGCCCGCCTTACTCACTCATATCCGTTGCGGCAATTGCCGGTGGTCTTAAGGCAGCTGGCGTTCAGGGTATTAATGTTGGTGCAGGGGTTGCGGCGACAATGGCGGTCATAGAAGCGGCACAAAACTAAAGTTTTGCACGTTAAACAGGCATGGTCGGAAATCTGATGCTTTCAAAACAAGCAATTAGCGTATAGTAATACGGTAATACCGGTCCCCATACGCCAAAAGGGGTATAAACTTATGACTGTTTCTATGAACGGGCGAACGCCGCCCATTGATTTTAAAGTGATAAAAGCGGCTGCTCCCGTGCGCCACAGCGTGACGGAAAGCATCCGCAATTCGATTGCAGTGGGATATTTTACGGCAGGTCAGCGCATTACCGAGCGCGATCTGTGTGAGATGACGGGTGTCAGCCGCACCGCTGTGCGTGAGGCACTTCGGCAGCTTGAAAGTGAAGGTCTTGTTGAGGTTGTTCCTCATCGGGGGCCGATTGTGGCACGTCTGAAGCCGGAGCAGGCAGAAGGCATCTATCAGGTCCGTATTGAGCTTGAAGGACTTGCCTGCGAGCTGTTTGCCCGCAATGCAACTGACGCGGATATTGACGCGCTTAAAGCCGCTTTTGAAGTGCTCAAGCAAGGCGACAAGGTCACTGATCCGCTAGAGCGTCTGCAAGCCAAGAATGCTTTTTACGATTGTCTGATTTTCGGCGCACATAACGAAGCGCTTGGTCATACGCTGTCATCTCTTAATGCGCGGGTCATGGTTTTGCGTGCGACTTCGTTGGGAGCACCGGGGCGTACGCGTGAAAGCCTGGCTGAACTCGAAGAAGTGGTTGGTCATCTTGCTGCAAGACGCGGTAAGGAAGCGCGCAAGGCGGCAGCGTACCACGTTATGAATGCGGGCAAGGTTGCAATCGCTATTCTGCGTGAGCGGCTGGCTGAAGAAGCCGACGCCTGATTATTATGCCGGGGCTTGGCCCCGGTATTTTTGCATTGGGATTAGATCCCCGGCGTTGCGCCGCCATCGACATTGATAACAGTTCCATGCACATAGGCAGCAGCCGGACTGCATAGAAAACGCACCACGTTTGCCACTTCATCGGCCTCGCCATAACGCTGGATGCCTTGCGCTTCACGGATTTCTTCGCGTGCTGACTCAACGGAAATATTGCGTTCTTTGGCCAATACTTCTATCCGGCGGTTTAAACGATCAGTCAGGATATGGCCGGGGCAGAGCGTGTTGATCCGCATGCCAGTACCTTGTGCGCGTTTTGAGATCGCCTTGGTAAAGTTGATGAGCGCCGAATTAACCGATCCGCCGATGGTGAAATCCGGTTCAGGCGTATGCGCACCAACGCCCGATATGTTCACGATGTTGCCTTTGCTGTGGGATAAGGCGTCCCATGCAGCGCGGCAAAACCGTACAGTTGCATGAAACTTGAGAGCGAACCCCTCATGAAAATCTTCATCCGTCAGCGATAAGAAATCGCCTCGCTTGGTTGCGCCAGCATTGTTGATCAGCGCATCAATTTGCCCGGTCGCAGCGAGCGTTTCGGACACGACCTTTTCAGCAGCACCTGCTTGTGAAAGATCGGCAGCAACGATGATTATATTCGGCGAGCCAGCGGCGCGGGCGAGTTCCGCAGTCTCTGCTAATGCCGCTCCATCACGAGCGCAAAGGCTCAGTGCAAATCCGTCTTTTGCCAGTCCAATAGCAAAAGCTCGACCCAGTCCACGACTGGCTCCGGTGACAATTGCAGTGCCCATTTTCTGCTCTCTCGTGAATGCTGGTGATGCTATTTCAGATTTTTCTATTTAAATTCAGTTAGATAAAAAGAAAAACCGTAAAATCGCCCCTCGTTGATTTTTCATTATTGTATTACGGTATGATCATGCTATCGTATTCTCGCGCTGTCAATCGGGGTTACGGTTTTTGAGTTATTGAGATCGCTTGGGTGATCCGTTTCAAAAATCTTCCCTTCCAGCACTGGGGAGTCAGATGCAAGGCCGTGGGGATTTGAAAATCAACTTGAATGGGTTCTGTCATAAAGCGGTGCATCGGGTTTTTTCTGCATCTGCTGTGCAACGCAGACGGATCGGTTCCGGGCTGACGCCAGCACGACGCTCCATGGGAATTTCCGCCCGAGTTGCCCAGTCATTGCCTTTATGTCCACACCAGATGCGCTGCACGGCCATTTCGTTGCCCACTGTGTTGAGTTGGAAGACGTTGCCTGTTTTTACATCCACGCCAAAGCTGAATGATCGGCTGTCACCGGGGGCGACTTCACCAAGATCAGCAGAAAACCAATGCGCGATGGAGGCTGAACAGACCAATGCTGCTTTGCCACTGTTTTCGACCGTAATGTCAAGCGACTGGCTGTTAACAGAAGCAGATGCCGCGTTTAAGCCAAGAATTGCTACAGCAAGAAAGGTGATGTGATTCTTCATTTTGAAACATTTCTCCCGATTATACTTTAAAAATCATCCGGGATTGAGTAAGTAGTCAACAAAAATCTATAAATGGGAACAATAAAATGAAAAAAACAATAGCAGGAACAGTCAGTGGTGCTGTGCTCGCTCTCGCCTTGAGTGGCTGGATGGCGAGCAGTGCTTTGGCCGCGGAAATTACATCCATCGCTATTCTGGCTCCGGAAATGGGAACCGATATGGGCTGGAACCAGCAAGGCGTCGATGCGGCAAAAGCTGCAGGTGAAGCTGCTGGTGTGAAGGTAGTTGTTGCCGAAAACCTGGGTTATGGCGATGTTCGCCCAACGCTGCGTGAACTGGCTGAAGACGGCGCAGGTCTGCTGATTGCCCATGCGTCCGGTTATAACACCGCTGCACCGGAAATTGGTGCTGAAATGAATATTCCAGTCGCTATTGTCGATAGCCCGGACAAGCTTGCTGAAGGCAAGATTGCTGACTACACGGCTGCTGGCAGCGATGGTGCATATCTCGCAGGCCGACTGGCCGCAAAGATGAGCAGAACCAAGGTTGTTGGTATCGTCGTCTCCGGTGAGCCACCATCGTGGAACAATATGTCGGTTGCTTTTGCGCAGGGCGTTAAGGCTGAAAACCCAGCCGTTGAAGTTCGCTACGCAGTGATCGGGCCGGCTGCATATGCCGATGCTGCTGGCGGTAAGCGCGTGGCGGAAACCGTTATCGCTTCTGGTGCTGACATTATCTTTGGCCAGGGTAACGGCTCAAGCTTTGGCATGTTGCAGGCTGTAGAAACGACTCCTGCCACCGATGGCGGAAAAGCATATTTCATTGATGTGATCGGAGATAAAACGTCGATCGATAAAGGTAATCTTCTTTCCTCAGTCATTTGGGATCTAACGCCGGTTTATTCCGCGATGATCAAGGATCTGAAGGACGGAAAATACGGTAGCCACAACTATAACATCAAGCTTAGTGACGGCAGTCTTCGACTTCTCAAGACCAAGAACATACCGAACGATGTCTGGAAACAAATGGAAGCTCTTCAGGCTGACGTTGTTTCGGGCGCTATCAAGGTAGAACCAAAGTTTGATGCAGACAGCGTTCACGCACTGGTAAAAACTGTCGCCTCCAAGTGAACCAGCTTGCTTTTAAACCCGTCTCTTAGCTTTCGCAAAACGGCCATTTAGTGGTTCATTTGATGCTGTGAGCAATCAACGTTCATCTTGTCGGAGCGCGTCTTCAAGCGGTCCGACGAGATGTGACGAGATGGATTTGCATGAAGGATAGTGAGATGCAGGCGTCGGTTATAAGTGTAGCCATTCCATCAAGTTCTAATGAGAAGCCATTTGTGGGGCTGCGTGGCATAACTAAGCGCTTTCCCGGCGTGGTTGCTAATAACAATGTCAGCACGGATATCTGGCCCGGCGAAGTTCATGTCTTGCTTGGGGAAAATGGTGCTGGAAAATCCACTTTGGTCGGTATGTTGTCAGGTCTGCAACAGCCAGACGAAGGTTTTATCGAGATTGACGGATCTGCGGTCAATATAACCTCGCCTCGTCACGCTCTCACGTTGGGAATAGGGACGGTTTTTCAGCACTCGATGCTGGTGCCAAGCCTAACTGTCGTTGATAACTTTACCCTTGGCGGGAAATGGTGGCGTAAACCTGATCGCAGTGGGCTCGCAAAGGGCATAATTGAAACTGCAAGCCGTGTCGGTCTGCGCGTTGATCCATTTGCTATGGTTTCGAGCCTTTCTCTTGGTGAGCGCCAACAGGTCGAAATTCTGCGCGCATTGATGCGTGGCAGTCGTTGTCTGATCCTCGATGAAGCGACAGCAATGTTGACACCCAACGAGGCGGTTTCTCTCGGACAGTTAATGCGCCGTCTGGTTGCCGAAGGATTGGCAGTGATTTTCATCACTCATAAGCTCAATGAGGCACTGGCTTATGGGGACAGAATTTCGGTGTTACGTCTTGGAAAAAATGCCGGGGCTATTACGCCTGACGAGCTCAGCGCCAATAGTGATAAGCAGAACACGGCCAACATCATCCGTCTGATGTTTGGCCAGTCTGCACCAGACGATAACGCCAGTGACTATCGCACTACCCGCGAATTGGGCTCCGTGGTGCTTGAAGTTTCAAAGCTGAATTCGAACGCGGGGCGTATCCCGGTCCATGACTTCTCAATTATTCTCAGATCGAAGGAAGTTCTCGGTATTGCCGGCATCGACGGCAATGGCCAGAAAGAACTTGCGGAAGCCTTGGCTGGTCAAACAGCTTGTTCAGGAAGTGTGAGGTTGCACGGTGCTGAGATCGGCTCACTTACAGTGGGAGAGCGACGCGCGGCGGGACTGCGTTACGTGACTGATGATCGGCTGGGTGAGGGAACCGTTGGAGCATTCGCTGTAGCCACTAATTTCTTGCTTAAAGACATTGGTGCGTCACCTTTCTGGAAAAAAGGTATTGAAAAGCCGCAGGCTATCCGTTCGCAGGCTCAGGAGCATGTGCGCAATTTCGATATTCGCACGCCAGATGTCCAAACACCTGTCGGAACCCTATCAGGTGGGAATATCCAGAAGGTTCTGCTGGCTCGTGAGCTGACCGGCTCTGCCGAAGCAGTCATATTTGCAAAGCCGACCTATGGGCTTGATGTGAAAAATATACAGGCCACACGTCAGCGTATCCGTGATGCCGCAGATGCAGGCAAAGCGGTCTTGCTGATTTCAACAGACCTTGATGAGCTGCTTGAGCTTGCCGATCGGGTCGCCGTTATTGATCAGGGCAGGGTCGTCGGCACAGTTCAAAATGGTGTGGGCGCACGTGATGCAATCGGCCGCCTTATGAGTACCGGAGAAGAAGAATGAGCGATCAACAGGCTGGCACGGCTGGGGTTGTAAGCCCGACTATGCGTTCGCCCTTTTCGACCTGGGGAAAAATACTAACTGTTAGCGTCGGCCCGCTGATCGCCGCACTGATTTTGGGAGGAATGATCCTTCTCGCTATGGGCGTCAACCCATTGAGCTATTATGCCTATGTGGTAGAACGTGCGATATTGTCGCCATCTGGTTTGTCTGCGACGCTCACGCGTATGGGACCATTTCTCCTGATAGCTGCAAGCCTAATAGTCGCGTTCCGTGCAGGCATCTGGAATTTGGGTGGTGACGGACAGTTTTTGCTCGCTGCTGTTATTGTGGCAGCCACAACGCCTTTGATGCATGCGGTGCGACTTCCGATGTGGCTTAATTTGCCGCTTGGTCTCATCATCGGATTTGTTATCGGCGCGCTGTGGGGGCTTTTACCCGCCGTGCTCAAAGCTTGGCATGGTATCAACGAAATCATCACTACATTGATGATGAGTTTTCTTGGTGTTTCGCTAGCCAATGTTTTGGTCAAACTGGCGTTTCTGGATCCAGCAACGACCACACCGCAAACTCGGACTTTGCCGGTTGACGCACGGCTACCAAAGCTGTTTGATACGACCATATCATCGGGCCTGATTATTGGTCTTGTCGTCATCATTGCGATGCATTTGATGATGACAAAAACGTCATTCGGGATGAAATTGCGTCTGGTGGGTGCTAATCCGCGCGCCGCCGTTCATGCGGGGCTTTCAGTACCAAGGCTGACAATTGCGGTCTTCGCTATTTCCGCTGGACTTGCCGGACTTTCTGGCGCGGTCGATATCCTGGGAACGCAGGGCAATGTGCGTGCTGACTGGAATCCGGCTTATAGCCTCGCCGTCGTACCGTTGGTTTTCCTCGCTCGCCTAAATGGCTTCGGATCAATCGCCTATGTTTTTTTGTTTTCTGCGCTGACGATTGGCGGCGAGAGTGCCGCGCGTCGTCTTGGCGTACCGAGCTTCTTCTCGCTGGTTTTTGTGGCGCTGCTGCTGATCACGTTGGCGCTGGCTGAATATATCGACAAACACCGCCAATACCGCGCAAAGATCTGAGGAAAGAATATGTCACTTTTTACAGAAAGTTTCATCATCACTTTGTTCCTTGGAGCAATCGCTGCGGGAACGCCACTCTTGCTTGCAGGGCTGGGCGAGCAGCTTTCCGAGAAGGCTGGTGTACTTAATATTGGTCTTGAGGGCATGATCCTCGCGGGTGCTTATGCGGGCTTTCTGCTCGCATGGAGCACGGGCAATATGGGGCTTGGTTTCATCGGCGGGGCTGCTGCTGGGGCTTTTGTTGCAGCATTCATGGCTCTGCTATGCGTTCGTTTAGGTCTCAATCAGATTGTTATCGGCATAGCACTTACTCTGGCAGTACAGGGCTTAACCGCCCTTCTGCATTTTGTACAATTTTCGCGCAGTTACCCACGCTTAGATGGTGCTGCCAAATGGCCGATATGGCCATTGTCGGAAACTCCGATTTTGGGACCTATTCTGTTTAATCACAATCCGATTGTATATCTGGCAGTCACGCTGGTTGCTGTTTTCGCGTGGATTTACAGAATGACCCATTGGGGCACTGCGTTGCAGGCGGCTGGCGATAAGCCGGCAGCTCTAGATGCAACAGGCGTTGACGTCGTGCGTACTCGCAGTACCGCTGTATTGATAACGGGAGCGCTTGCCGGACTTGGCGGTGCTTTCATGTCCGTGGCCGTTGCAGGCGTATTCATTCCTTTTATGAGTCACGGAAATGGCTTTATCGCGATTGTCCTTGCAATGCTGGCACGTGGTAAGCCGCTTTGGGTATTGGGAGGAGCCCTCTTATTCGGTGCAAGTCTCTCTCTGGCGACTGCTTTGCAAGTCGCAGGTGTCAATGTACCGACAGATGTTATTCAGATGCTACCATTTGTTATGGTGATGTTGGTTCTATTGATTGCAGGTCGAAAGGCTAGTCTTCCGCAGGCATTGGGCGAAAGCTTCGTGCGTGGTGCACGCTGACGAGAGTGTAAAGATATGTAAATCGAAAGTGCTTTTGTCTCTCCGTCGGTTACAAAGCCGACACCCGCGATGAATTTCAGGTCAAACTTCTAGATCGTAGAGACCATAGGTAGTTGGGGACAGGGCTTAGGCGGAGTCATACCTGTCGCATATGTCGAGCGAGAAAATGTAATTCCGATTAAGCGACATCGCTAGTGCTGCTGCTGTTGAGGGAGAAACACGGACCCCAGCGTATCATCATCTTTATTGGGGGGCTTTCGGTTTTCCAGCTGACTTCAAGATTATATCGTTGATGTCAACTTAGCCGGAATTTTGGCGAAAATTGCTTTAAAATGAATGCAATTGCGCGCAACGTGTTGTTCATTTTATCAAAAATTGCGACAGTTACCTATGCTCTTGACTGGATATCTTGAAATGTCTCAACGTTCCAGAAGCGTGCAATGTGTTTTCGTCAGGGTATCGGAAACCACAAAATGCCGATTAATTTGCCTCGTATTATCACGTTAAGCGTAACCGAACAGCGCGTAGATCCCTGGCTTTTCTAACGTTTACCACCGGCGAGTTTGAGCGATATTGGATGTTTGCGGAGCCTCAACATTGCCCATGCACCAATGAACGGGCCGGGTGCAAGGATGATAAATGACCATTGCCAGCTTTCCATCCAGTTTGCGATGTGTGGCATGAGCCAAATTGCAAAGACGGTCAGAGCGAAGCCCAACCCCATCTGAAGCGACAGTGCTGTGCCGACAAAATCCCGGTCAGAAAGCTCGGTCACGGCAGCCGAAAATAGCGGTGAATCACCGATGATCGATATTCCCCAGACAATTGAAATGATAACGATAAGCCAGATTGGGCCTGAAAAGGCGAAACCAATCAGAACGGCACATGAACCTGAAACAAGCATAAACCCCGCTGTTGTTGCGGTGCGTCCGAAGCGATCGGACAGAAGCCCGCCCATAATACAGCCGAACAAGCCTGCGGCTATCGCGATAAATGTGATAAGCGATGCGACATATGCGGGAAATGTGTCGCCTATTGCATTGCGGATAAACACCAGCAGCCAGGCCCACATGGCATATAGTTCCCACATATGACCGAAATAGCCGACATTCACCAGCAGCAGATTTCGATCCAGCAGTACGCGTCCGATCTGTTTTGGATTAAACACTGTACGCCCAAAAGGATACGGCCCTTCGCGCGCAAAAAGTAGAAATACCAGACCGGCCAGAAATGAAGCCATGCTTGAGAGAGCGATGACCAGTTGCCAGTCGATTTGCTGTGTGAGTGTTCGGAAAAGATGTGGCATGGATGAGCCGAGTGTCAACGCTCCGACCACCGCACCAAGGGCAAGGCCACGCTTTTTTACAAACCACGTCGAAATGAGTTTCATTGCAGGCGGATAGACCGCCGCAAGCGCTATGCCGGTTGCAAAACGGCAAAGGATGGCACCAAAAGCGCCCGGCTCAAGCAGGAGAATTGCGTTCATCCCCGCCGCTAAGAAGGCGGCTCCTGCCATGAGCCGGTTCGAGCGGACAATATCTGGCAGATTAATAAGGCTTGCAAGCAATGCGCCTGTGACGAAGCCGATCTGCACGCCGTTTGTAAGCCAGGCAACAGCGCTATCGGACAAATGCCATGCGGCTTTGATTTCCGGCGTGACGGCTGTGGCCGAAAACCATGTGGTCATCGAAAGCACAATGGACACGCAGAGTATAGCCAGAACCGGCCAGGGACTGGCTTTTGTTGACTGGTTAATGGCTGTGTTGGCACCGCTTGCTGGGAGTTGCACTGCTTATCTCTTTGCGAGGGGAACAGTATAAACTGTTGCGGTTCCGCTCAGGCAGATTTCGCCAACTTCGTTGCGAATGCTGGTGTTTATCTTGCAGATTGGTTTGTCGTCGCGAACCTCGACGATTTCGACACGTGCCGTAATCAGTTCATTGACGCCGACAGCCTTGACGAATTTCCATTCAACGCCAAGAAAAACAGTGCCGGGGCCGGGCAGGTCTTCGGCAACGGCTGCATTGAGCAAGCCAGAGGTCACGCCGCCTTGAACAATCAGTTTTCCAAAGATTGAAGCCTCTGCAAGCTCACGATCATAATGGAGTGGATTGCGATCACCGGTCATGTCGGAAAAGGTTTCGATGTCCTGCATGGTTGTCCGCCGGGAACGCTCGGCTGCGGCTCCCACCTTTGGCTTGCCCTTGAGGACTCCAGCCCAACCATCCTGTTTCACTTCGGTCATTTTATGCCCTTTCCTGGGATTGTGTTTGCTGAAAAGCGGGCAGAGTTCGCCCACCGATCCGTGTTGGCGTCATTTCGAGTGCTGCACCGACTTCGAGCTTTTGCGTGGGTGTTTGAAGAATGAAGCTCAGAAGCGTCGGCCCTTCTTCAAGTTCAACCAGCCCGACGGCATAAGGCGCAATAGGGAGCCAACCCGGATGGCCGGGTTTGTGCACGATCGAGAATGATTTGAGCCGTCCCCGCCCGGAAGCGTCTTTCCAGATAAGGCGTTCACTCCAGCAATGCGGACAGATCGGCCGAGGATAGAACACGGCGCTATCGCAGCTTTCGCAATGTTGGATGCTCAGTCGCCCTTCTTCCGCCGCCGCCCAGAATGGAGCTGTGAGTGCGGTAATGGTGGGACCAGGGGTTTTGAGAAGATCAAGATCCATCAGTCTGCTCCCAAAACGAGTGCGGTTGCCTCGCTGACAGTTGCGCCATTGCCGGTAACGAGAGCCAGTTGCGGATTTGCAATCTGGCGACCACTGGCTGCGCCGCGCAACTGGCGCACGGCTTCCACGATATGGGTCATGCCGCCAGCAAGGTCGGGTTGGCCAAAGCCGATCTGCCCGCCATGGGTGTTGAGCGGTGTATCGCCTGCGAAGGAAAGGTTGCGTCCATTGAGCCATTGCCCGAATTCGCCCGGGCCACACAGCCCCGCATCCTCAATTGTGAGTGCAACCATGATGGTGTAGCAGTCATAAAGCGACAACAGGCTCATCTGTTTGGCAGATGTACCGGATTGGGCAAAGGCGCGTGCCATGGCCTGTTTTAATGGTCCGGTTGTGAGGTCAGGTGCCTGTGAGGCTGCGCGATGCGTGATTTTTTCGCCTGCGCCCAATAGATGTACTGGTGTCTGGCGGCGTCCACGCGCACGTTTTGCCGATGTAACGATGATGGCTTCGGCACCCGCAACCGGCATGACGATTTCGTATAGATGCAGAGGCGAAGCAACCATCGGCGATGCCAGCACGTCATCTATGCTTGCCGGTTTTCCATAGAAGATCGCATCGGGATTGGATTGCGCATTATGCCGGGCCCAGTGGGCGATGGTTGCAAAATCTCTCGCTGTTGTACCAAAGCGTGACATATGTGCCTGCATGAAAAGCGCATAGGAAATATTTGCACCCGATGCACCGAAAGGAACATCGAACTCGCGAATTGGGTTGCGATTGGGCGAACGCGGCGGGTTGTCGTCGCGGGCATTGCCCAGAACACAAAGCACCGTCTCGCACATGCCCGCTTCAATGGCCGCTGCCGCGCGCCAGACCATGCCTGCACCTGACGCACCGCCAAGGTCAACGACATTGCCCATTGTTGGACGTAGGCCCAGATATTCAGCGATGGTTGCCGGCACATGCTGCGGTGTTTCGCCGACTTGCGGTCCCACCAGCAGGCCATCGATTTCATGTGGGGCCAAGCCAGCGTCCTCTATGGCAGCTGCTGAAACCTTTGCGAGCACTTCAAGCGTTGTGATGCCGTCCGTTTTGCGTTGCGGCTTGAGTTCGCCAATGCCGATAATGGCTCCCTTTGACCTTATTGATGTCATGCCGCGGCACTCCGTACCAACGCCCGATATTCATCAAGACATTCAGGATTGGCGAGCGAGCCGATATTCTTGACCACGCCACCTTCCATGACGGTACGGGCCGCACCTTCCACACGTTTGCCGTTTAGCGTGTAAGGGACTGCATTCACGGCATGGATGCGATGCGGGACGTGGCGGGGGGACGCCATTTCACGAATTTTTTGACGGATTTTTTTTGCAAAGTCACTGGAGAGGGGCGCATCGTCTTTGAGCTTCAGGCAAAGCACGATTTCTTCGTCATCGGTCACTGGCGCGCCAAACACCAGGCAGTCCTCAATCTCTGCAAAGAGTTCGCAGGCAGCATAGATTTCCGCAGTGCCAATGCGCACACCGCCGGGTTTCAGCGTTGTATCCGAGCGACCGTAGATGACCGCCGATCCATAGGGCGTCATTTCAGCAATGTCACCATGGGTCCAGATTTCGCGCCGCTGGGAAAAATAGGTGTCGTGATAACGCTTCATGCCGCCTTCGCCCCAAAAAGTGAGCGGCATGGACGGGAAGGCTTCTGTGCAGACGAGATCACCCTGCTGTCCAATGATAGGAGCATTACGGTCATCCATCACATTGACGGCGAGGCCCAAGCCCTTGACGGTCAGATGTCCGCGCCGCACCGCATGAAGCGGCGAGCCCAGCATGAAACAGCCGATGATTTCGGTGCCGCCGGAAATCGATGCGAACACCATATCCTGTTTGATATGCTCATAAACCCAGTCAAACTGATGCGGAGAGACAGGCGCTCCCGCTGATAATAAGGACTTGAGCGCCGACAGATTATGATGATTTGCCGGCGAATAATTTTCATCTGCAAGGGTCGATAGATATTTCGGGCTGGTGCCAAAATGTGTGACACCAGCCTGTTCGGCAGCATTCCATAGTGGGGTTACATCAAGTCCTGTGGGCGTTTTGAGGATCGGCGCACCATCATAGAGCAGGATGGCGGCTTCGCAGGCAAGCGCCGAAATTAGCCAGTGATACATCATCCATGCCGTATTTGTGTACCAGCTTACGACGTCGTCAGGCTGCACATCGCCGTGTAACGCATGTTCCTTCATATGCTGAAGCAGAACACCGCCCACCGAATGAACGATGGCTTTTGGAGCGCCTGTCGTGCCGGATGTGTAGAGCACATAAAGAGGATGGCGGAAGCCAACGCGTTCAAAAATCAGCGGGGCATCGTTGCCAAAACGGGCATAATCGTGCCGCTTGAATGGTTCTTGTGTTACGGGTGGTAGGCTGCCATGGGTGATGACGATATGCTCGACACTCGGCATGCCCTTGGCAATGTCGATAATGCGCTGGGCAATGTCATGATTCTTGCCGCCATAGCGATAGGAAGCGGCAGCAAACAACACTTTCGGCTTGATCTGCCCAAGGCGATCAAGAATAGCCGCCACGCCGAAATCGGGCGAGCAGGAAGACCATGTGGCTCCAATCGCGGCCGTGGCGAGCAAGGCGACAAGCGCTTCCGTGCGATTTGGTAAAATGCCGACCACGCAATCGTCTTTGGTGACGCCCGCTTTGCGCAAGCCGTCTGCGGTACGCGCAACCATGGCGCGCAGTGTACCGCGTGTGATCGTGGTTTGGGTGCCGGTTTCATCCGCTTCGTGGATTGCGATGTCGTCATCTTCGCCGCGCAGCAAATTTTCGGCGAGATTGATTTGGGCATCGGGGAAGAATGAAGCGCCGGTCATTGGGTTTTCCGGGCTTTCGACAAAGGCACGTTCGCCTTGTTCGCCGATAATATTGGTATAATCCCATAATGCGCGCCAGAATGCGCCCTTGTCTGCGATAGACCAGCGGTGCAGACTATCATAATCGTGGGGATCAAAGCCGTTTGCACGCGCAAATCTTGCCAGATGGCTCGTTTCGAAACGCGCCTCTTCTGGTTGCCATAGGATATCGGATTGCATTTTTCCTCCTCGTCAGTGCCGTTTTAACGGTTGCAATAGTACTGACCGATCGGTACATTGCAGATCAAGAGTCTCGATGTCAATGCGAAATCGTGCCAAAAACAGCATTCGAGCACTGGGGGAAGCGGCTATTGCAACCCACCGCATGAGCAGAGGTGATTATGGAAAATAGTATAACGGCGCCAAGGCCAGACGATTTGTCCGAGAGCAAGCGCATGATCATGGAGGTTGCTGCCAAGCTGTTTGCCGAGAAAGGCTATGGCAGCGTGGGCATCAGCGAAGTTGGTGACGTGGCGGGCTTTGGCAAAGGCGCGCTGTATTATCATATCAAGTCGAAGGAAGAACTGCTTTTTGATATCATGACGGTCTATATGGTCGAACTGATTAATGCGGCACGAACCATCGAAATCTCCGGGACCAGCGTAGCGGATCGCATCCGCGCTCTAAGCCAGAGTTTCATGGAGATCATGTTCGCGAGCCGGCCGGAGATGACGGTGTGTTTTCGTGAAGTACACGCCCTGAATAATGACAAGCGCATGGGCGTTCTTGGTCTTCATGCGGACTATCAGGATATCTGGGTGCGGGTTTTTCAAGATGGTGCCCGGCAAGGCGTACTGCGTTCCATGTCGAAAATTGAAATTAAGGCAATTCTTGGCATGTATTTCTACAGCTTTCTCTGGATCAAGGGCGACGGCGCAATGTCAATCGATGGTATTGCGAAGGACTTTGCGGGCATAACCTTACGCGCCGCCAGCAAGGATCAAACGTCATGATGGAGGAAGTCGTCATCATCGCTGCAAGGCGTACGCCGATTGGTAAACTCAATGGCTGCTTTGCCTCGCGGACTGCTGCGCAACTTGGAAGCACTGTTATTCAGGCTTTACTGAGCGACACCGGGATCGATGGTGGGGACGTCGATGAAGTCATCATGGGGCAGGTTCTGACCGGTGGTGCGGGTCAGAATCCGGCGCGGCAAGCCGCTTTGGCGGCGGGAATCCCCATTGACGTGCCAGCCATGACAATCAATAAAGTCTGTGGTGCCGGACAAAAATCCATCCATCTGGCTGCGCAAGCGATTCATTGCGGGGACGCTGATATTATCATCGCAGGTGGCCAGGATAGCATGACACAGGCACCCCATCTTTTATACGGTATGCGTGAGGGTGTGCGTATGGGGGATCAGCCACTTAAGGATTCAATGATTGTCGATGGCCTGTGGGATGTCTTTCATGGCGTGCATATGGGTGTGACCGCCGAACATCTTGCAAGGCGTTATCAGTTTTGCCGGGAAGAGCAGGATCGTTTCGCCTTGGCATCACAGCAAAAGGCGTTGGCGGCTGTCGAAGCAGGTCGATTTGAAGCGGAAATTGTACCTGTCACCATATCCACGCGGCAGGGAGACAGGGTGATTTCTGCCGACGAACATCTCAACCCAGATACAAATCTGGAAAAACTGGCGCGTTTAAAGCCGGTTTTTGACCCTGCCGGCACAGTTACGGCGGGGAATTCTTCGGGCTTAAACGATGGTGCGGCAGCGGTTCTGGTGATGTCCGGCAAACGCGCTGCTCGTCTTGGTCTGGAGCCACTCGCGCGTATCAAATCCTATGCTTCGGCGGGTGTGGAACCGATGGATATGGGACTTGGACCCGTGGCCGCTTCGCGCAAGGCGCTTGCGAAGGCCGGTTGGTGCTCAGATGATGTGCAGATCATGGAGATCAATGAGGCTTTCGCGGCCCAATCAATGGCAGTTATGCGCGAAATGGGCTGGGATGGCGAGGGGATTAACGTCAATGGCGGAGCGATTGCCCTGGGCCATCCTTTGGCTGGTTCGGGCTGTCGCATCGTTGTGACGCTGTTGCATGAAATGAAAAAGCGCAACGTTGAACGTGGGCTTGCTTCGCTTTGCATTGGCGGCGGACTTGGAGTCAGTCTTTGTCTTGAGCGTTAAAGAACACCGCGTTTGAGAGCTATGGTTTGGCAAATGTTAGCGCGCGATGCGTTCTAGCTCACTGGTTTATATTGGATATTACCCGAAATGGTTTCACCGCTTTCGGTGGTGCGCGCTCGAGTGGTTTTGTGTCAAAAACAGCACTCGACGCCTCGTTTCACCGCAAATTGATTGAGATTACATCTTGACTTGCTATCCCATCTCTTACAAATTGTACCGATCGGTCGGTACTTTACTGATCGTTGTATCATTGTCCCGAAATACTGCGCATACACCTTAGAAGGAAACGTCTGCCGAGTGCGGACGCTATTGGTGCACGTTGTTTGATCGGGGCATATTCTCTGGGAGGAGAGATATGACTTACAATCCAGCAATAGCGGTTCCTGCAAAAGGGCTGACAAAAGAGCATCGCAAGGTTGCCGCAGCCAGCTTTATCGGAACAGCGATAGAGTGGTACGACTACTATCTTTATGGGACATGCGCAGCGCTCGTGTTTCCTTACGTTTTCTTTCCTGAATTCGACCCCTATGTCGGCACGCTTGTGGCGTTTGCCACTTATGCCGTGGGCTTTATCGCGCGTCCGATCGGTGGTGTTATCGCAGGCCATTATGGTGATCGGATCGGAAGAAAAGCCATGTTGATGCTGAGTCTTCTGGTCATGGGCATCAGCACCGTTCTCATAGGCTTCATACCAAGCTATGCGTCCATTGGCGTCTGGGCGGCGGTCATCCTCTGCGCGCTGCGTATCTTGCAGGGTTTTGCCGTCGGTGGTGAATGGGGTGCGGCTGTGGTGATGGCTGTCGAACACGCACCACCCGGCAAACGCGGTCTTTACGGCAGTTTCCCGCAGATTGGGGTGCCAGCCGGTTTGCTCTTGTCGACCATTGCGGTCGCCATTGCTTCGGGTGTCATGACAAATGAGGATTTTTTGTCATGGGGGTGGCGCATACCCTTTCTGTTTAGCGCACTTCTTATTATCGTTGGTGTTTATATTCGCTCCAGCGTGAGTGAATCGCCCGCCTTTGAGGCCGTCAAAGAAAGCAACCAACAGGCAGAGCGCCCGGTTGTGGATGTCGTGCGTGACCAATGGCGTGTGCTGCTTTTAACGATCGGCATGAAGTTTCTGCAAAACGCAGTCTTCTATCTCTACAGCGTTTTCATGCTGTCCTATATCGTCAACTCTCTTGGATTTGACCGGCAGGTGGGGCTGAATGCAGTTGTTATTTCCTCGGTGGTGGGTTTTGCAACCTTGCCATTCTGGTCCTGGCTGAGTGATAAAGTCGGGCGCAAGCCAATCTATCTTTTTGGCTGTATTGCCTCGACATTGTTCATTATTCCGTTCTTTTCTCTCGCGCAAAGCGGATCGATTATCCTGCTGACTGTGGGCGTAGTGATTGGCCTCAATGTGCTGCATGATTCACTCTATGGACCGCAGGCAGTGTATTTCTCTGAGCTATACGGCACCAAAGTTCGGCTGAGCGGCGCATCCATTGGCTATCAGATTGGTGCCGTTTTGTCGGGCGGGCTTGCGCCGTTAATTGCGACCGCTCTTCTTGCCTACTATGATGGGAAACCAACCGGGATTATCATTTATGTTTTCATTCTGGGCATAGTCAGCACTGGCTGCACTTTGCTCGCGCGGGAAACTTATAAGGATAAATGGGAAGGATCGGACGAATAAGAGCCGTTCTATCTTATGTATTATCCAAAAGGGCCGCAGAAATGCGACCCTTTTTTTATTTTCAGAACGGGTATTAAACGGAAATGCTTGACGGCAAAAGCAAAGCGCAGGATTGTAATTTTTAATTGTAACCAGAAATGTATTTATATGGAAAAATTGAAATCAAGGACGCGTGGGCGTCCGCGTTATGATGAACTGGACGGCAACGCGGATGATGTTTTCAAGCAAATAGCTAGCGAAGCACTTGATCGTAACGAGACGGCGCCTTTGTGGGTTCAGCTTAAAAATCGAATTCAGGATGCCATTGCGTCAAAAAGTTTGCGACCCAATTCCCGTATGCCATCAGAAACGGCATTATGCGAAATCTTTGATGTATCTAAGCCCGTTGTACGCGCGGCCCTGGCGGCGCTGTCTGTGGAAGGCCATGTGGTGAAGATGCCGCGCAAGGGCATGTTTATTTCGCAACCGCGTCAGGATGTCGATTTCATGACGTCCAATCTCAGCGTCTTTGGTGACCTTACAGCCAAGGGGCACTTGGTCACCACCAAGACATTTGAATTCTACCGCGCCAAGGCCAACGAGAATGAGCAATCTGTCTTTGGCATTCCGCCGGAGGGGGACGTCGTGCGCGTTACGCGCGTATATTATTGTGACGGGCGGCCGATTACGCATACCCGAATTTCATTGCCAGGCTATAAATTGCCGGGAATGGAAAAGCTCGACATCGACAATCGCTCGATCTTTCAGACCATCCGTGAGCAATATGGACTGACCGTTCAGCGCGCAGAGCGTTGGTTTACGGCGGAGTTGCCCGATGCCGATACGACTACACGTATGGGTATTCCTGAAAATACGCCGCTAATTGCTATTGAATCGATAGCTTATGATCATGATGGCGGGGCGCTGGAATATTATCGAGCTTTTTATAATTCGGCTGTAGCGCGTATTCATCTCCGCATTGACTCCTAATTTAATATACCGTTCGGTACAAAAAACAACATTTCTGGTAATAACCAGATTGACATGCGCTGAATAGCAACCTATCCTGCTACCTAGGACGCGAGGAGCGTTCCGAGGGAATTTACAAAGCATATTTTGATGGTCGCGCGGGATGGTGCCCCTCCCGCGAACCCTTGACTGTTGCCTTGTGGTAGAGTGCAGGAGGAGTGCATGGATTACCGCAATCAGCTCGATTTTTCGGGCCATGTTGTCGTTGTAACCGGCGGTGCAAGTGGTATCGGTCTGGAAAGCGCAGTTGCATTTGCATCGTGCGGTGCGGATATCGCGCTGCTCGATCTCAATGAGGCGGCGTTGCTCAAAGCCGCTGAATCCTTTGCAGAACTGGGTGTCAAAGTTTCCACCCATGTGGTCAATGTCACGCAATCATCAGAGGTAGATGCTGCGGCCAGTGCGGTCCTCGCTGCGCACGGCAAGGTGACGGTCCTCGTCAATAGCGCCGGTATTGCGCGGCTTCATTCTGCGCTCGACGTATCGGATGAGGAATGGCGTCTTGTGATGGATGTGAATGTGAATGGCACTTTCTGGGTGTCACGCGCATTTGGACGCATCATGTTGGAACGGCGTGAAGGCAGCGTTGTCAACCTTGGTTCGATGTCAGGCCTTATTATAAACTGTCCGCAATTTGCGGCGTCCTATATGGCGAGCAAGGGTGCGGTGCATATGCTGACCAAGGCGCTTGCAGTTGAATGGGCCGATAGTGGCGTCCGGGTTAATGCGGTAGCACCGGGTTATGTCGGCACCGAAATGACGCTGAAAATGCGTGAGCGGCCCGAATTGTTCAATGTCTGGATGGACATGACGCCAATGCGGCGTTGTGGTGCGCCTTCTGAAATTGCTTCAGCAATCCTTTTTCTTGCATCCCCAGCCGCAGGTTACGTGACCGGGTCCATTCTGTCCGTCGATGGCGGCTATACAGCATTGTGAGGTTTTCCTTGGATAATCAATCGACCAGTTACAGCGCCGCTGAGCTGACTAAGCGTCAGTCCATTATCGATGCGTGTATCGAGATGAATCGCCTTGGCATTAATCAGGGTACGTCCGGTAACATCAGTGTCCGTCATGAGGACTATATTCTAATCACCCCGACCAGTACGCCTTATGACCAGCTTACCGTCGATAGCATTGTTCGTCTGGAAATGGACGGCACCACCAAAGGAACATTGCAGGCATCGAGCGAATGGCAGTTCCACCGCGATATCATGGCCGCGAGAGCGGATGTGAATGCGATAGTTCATGCGCATCCCATCTATTCCACTATCATTGCCATTATGGGTCTCCCCATTCCAGCGATCCATTACATGGTCGCCGTTGTCGGTGGCGAAGACATTCGCTGCGCGCCCTATGCGATATTCGGTAGCCAGGAATTATCTGAAAATGCCGTCGAAGCATTGCAAGGCCGTACAGCCTGTCTGCTTGAACATCACGGTATTATTGCAGTGGGCGGCACATTGTCGAAAGCACTTTGGCTTTCGGTCGAGGTGGAAACGCTCGCACGCCAGTATCACGGCGTTTTGCAGCTTGGTACCCCACGGTTACTGCCGAAAGAAGAGATTGCCCGGGTTCTCGAAAAAATGGGGAGCTACGGTCACAAAGACTAACAACTATAACGACCACCTATAAGATGCCCTTTGTGGCATCAATTATTGATCAGCGAAATTAGGACAAACTCGGGAGGAGAACGTCCATGTCACTGGGAATGAATAAAACACGTCGCAATTTTTTCAAAACGACTGCCACAATGCTTGCAGTTACATTGGGCATCGCGGCTTTCGGTGTCAGCGCTCATGCAGAAGATGCTGTTCCCGGAAAGCTTTCCCTGTCGGGAAAACGGATCGGTATTTCTGCTGTTGGTACCGATCATCATTGGGATTTGATGGCCTATCAGGGTATCATTGATGAAGTGAAGGCACTTGGTGGGGAGCCGATTGCACTTGACGCCAAGCGCAACGATCAGACCCATGTGGCGCAGCTTCAGACTTTGATTGGCCAGAAGCCGGACGCAATTATCGAAATGCTCGGTAATCTCGACGTGCTAAACCCGTGGCTCAAGCGTATTCGGGATGCTGATATCCCACTGTTTACAGTCGATACAGCAACGCCACATTCCATTAACAATTCCACTTCGAACAATTATGCTCTTGCAAGTGAAGTGGCACTCCAAATGGTTGCCGATATGGGTGGTAAGGGCAACGTCCTCGTTTTTAACGGCTTTTACGGCGTGCCTGTCTGTAAAATCCGATATGATCAGCTCAAATATGTTCTGCAAAGCTATCCGGATGTGAAGCTCATCGAGCCGGAACTGCGTGACGTGATCCCGAATACGGTTCAAAGCGCATATTCTAACGTCACGGACATGCTCACCAAGTATCCAAATGACGGTGATATCTCCGCAGTCTGGGCATGTTGGGATATTCCGCAGATCGGTGCCACTCAGGCGATTGAAGCGGCTGGCCGCAAGGGCATCAAGACCTACGCAATTGATGGCAGCCCAGAGGTTGTTGAAATGGTCGCAAATCCAGAGTCCGCCGCTGGTGCGGTCGGCGCGCAGCAGCCTTATGAAATCGGTCGCTCAGCAGCACGTAATGCAGCACGCTATCTCGCTGGCGAACATGTGGCGCCTTTCACTTTTGTGCCTGCTGTTCTCGTGACCAAGGAAAACGCTAAAGAAACGGCAGCGCCTTTCCTCGCCAAGAAGGCGGGTGCAGCTAACTAAGCCCACTCCTATGCGGTGCCGCAGATCACGCGGTGCCGCATCAACTAGCTGCTTGAAGATCAAGGGAGGACGCCGTGGTGTTTCAAGAAAACCTCGCCATCGATATGAGAGGTATCACCAAGAGTTTCGGTGTGGTGAAGGCGCTTGTCGATGCTAATCTTCAGGTGACGCGCGGCTCTATACATGGCCTTGTTGGTCAGAACGGAGCGGGCAAGTCGACCATCATCAAGGTCTTGGCAGGCATTATAAAGCCGGATGCAGGATCAATCCGCATCAATGGGCAGGAAGTTTCGAAACTGACGCCAGCAAGTGTTGAGTGTCTGGGCGTGCACTTCATTCATCAGGACCGGCTTCTTGTTCCTACTGCGACGATCGCCGAGGCGATTTTTCTCAACCATGAGCCGAAGATCGGGCCTTTCATCAATCATCGTGAAATGACGCGCCGCGCTTCGGAACTGCTGCGCCAGTATTTTGATCTTGATCTGTCGCCGAATACGCTCGTGCAGGATCTCACGACGGCTCAACAGAAGATTGTCCAGATTACGCGCGCACTTGCCCAGAAGGCATCGGTTCTTGTGCTTGATGAGCCAACAGCAGCACTCGTTAAGAAAGAGGTCGATAGTCTTTTCATCGTGCTGCGCCGTCTTAAAGAGGACGGTATCGCTGTTATCTTTATCTCGCATTACATGAAGGAAATCGAGGATCTTTGCGATGCTGTCACCGTGATGCGCAACGGCACTAATGTCGGTGTGGTCGATCCTCGGATGACCGCGATCGATGACATTGTCGCTATGATGATCAATCGCGATGTGGGTGAGATGTTTCCAAAGCGCAGCAATGCAATTGGTACGCCAGTTCTCAGTGTCTCCCGTCTTGGCATGGCACCGCATTTCAGTGACATTTCGTTTGATGTCAAAGCGGGGGAGGTCGTGGGACTGACCGGCTTGCTTGGTTCTGGCGTGAAAGAACTGATCCAAAGCCTTTTTGGGCTTGATCGCCCTACGAGCGGTTCGGTTGTAATTGACGGAAAAGCAGCGCGCTTCCCTTCACCTGTATCAGCTGTGTCGCGGGAGGTTGCGCTTGTGCCGGAAGACCGGCGCGCTCATGGTGTTGCCATTGGTCTTTCGGTTCGCGAAAATATCTCGCTCGCTAGCCTGTCGCGCTATAGCAAGGGAGGGTTTGTTTCCCAGACGTTGGAAAACGCTTCCATTGATGAATTCATCAAAGAACTTTCGATCAAGACACCGCATCGGGACGCGCTGGTCAAGACACTGTCGGGCGGAAACCAGCAAAAGGTTGCGCTGGCCAAATGGCTGAGCTGCCAGTCCAGAGTTTACATATTAGACGAGCCGACTGTTGCAGTTGATGTAGGTGCGAAGGTTGAAATCTACACATTGTTGAACCGGCTCGCTACCGAAGGGGCGGCAATCCTGTTCATGTCGTCCGACCTTCTGGAGCTTGCAGGCTTTTGTGATCGGGTTCTGGTCGTTTATCGCGGCGAACTCACCAATGAATATACCGCCGACGAGTTGGACAGCGATGTTCTGCTGTCCGCCGCTTCCGGCGCGAGAGTAACTGCGAGGAGTGCACCAGCATGACGATGATCGCAGCAAATGGAGACATATCGATGAGCGGAAAGGAAAGCCCGACCGCAGTAGGAGCTACGCGAAGAAAGACGCTGGGTGCCTTGCTTGTGCGTATGGGTGCTATCGGCATCTTCGTGCTGATTTTGCTTTATTTCGCGTTTATGGCGCCAGGATTTCTGAATTTCTACAATATTCTCAATGTGATCGAGCAATCGGCGGTTCTGGGTGTGTTGGCGTTTGGCATGTCGGTTGTGGTGATCGGCGGAGGAAGTGATGTCCAGACGGGCGGTATTGATCTCTCGCTTGCGGCCAATACCGGTTTATGTGCTGCGGTTTTTGCCGTCTCGACGGCTGCCGGATTTCCAGTGCCGGTAACGCTTGCGATGGCCATTGGCACTGGTGTGTTGGTGGGTATGCTGAATGCCGTAGCCGTTGTCTGGTTTAATATCTTGCCACTTCTAGCAACGCTTGCGGTGATGAACATCGTTGCCGGTACTGAACTGATCCTGACACAAAACACTGTCGTATCGATGGCATCTGATTTCACCATGAATATCGCTGTTGGGTCCTTCCTTGGCGTTTCAGTGCTGGCCTGGTGCCTTATTGGCTTCACGCTTGCAATGGCGATCCTGCTTCATTTCACCGGCATGGGGCTAAGGCTCTATGCGGTCGGTGGGCATCCGGAGGCGGCGCGTGCTGCGGGTCTGAATGTGGGCGCCTATGTGGGCGGCACCTATCTCTTTGCCGGTTTTTGTGCCGGGCTGGGCAGCATCCTGCTGGTGTCGCGCCTGAGTGCGAGCACACCGGGAACGGGGGAACTGCTGCTTTCGGTGATCGCAGCAGCCTTGCTTGGAACGGTGTTTTCACGCCGCTTCGTACCGACTGCGGGCGGCACCATTCTGAGCACGCTGTTCATTGGCTTTCTTGCCAATGGGTTCCAGCTTCTCAATGTGTCCAGCTATTGGGTTACTGGGGTACAAGGCACCCTGATCCTGCTGGTTGTCGCAGCCACCTCCTTTGCCAAACCTTCGGAGCGCTGATCATGAACACGCTAGCTCACTCGAGAGCCGCTACGCTCTTTTCGATCGATAATATTTCCCGCTATGCTATCGTGCTTGCCTTTGTCGGTCTTCTGGTAACCTTCTCGCTTGCCAGCCCGACATTTTTTACGGGGCCTAATCTCTATAATGTGCTGTTGAACAATATTGTGCTGCTCGCAATAGTTGCTCTTGGCATGACGATTGTTATTACAGCCGGAGGCATCGACCTGTCAGTTGGTGTTTCGGTGGATATGGCCAGTCTGGTCTTCATAACGTTGCTTGCAACAGGGTATGGTGCTGCCTTTGGTATCTTTGCCGGACTATGTGCGGCCGCTTTGGTGGGGCTACTAAACGCCATTCTCATTACCCGGCTAAAGATCAGCCCGTTTCTTGCAACACTCGGCGTTTTGTTTATCGGCCAGAGTGTGCAGCAAATAGCAACAGGCGGCGGTCAGCCGATCTATCTGGTGACAGGGGATTTTGCTGCCGTGTTCAACGCCATTGTGCGTACGCATGTGCTTGGCATGCCAATGCCGATGATCGTTCTCGCCGTTTGCCTTGGTACGGTTTATGCAGCATTGCGCCATTCCGTCTTTGGTCGCTATGTGCGTGCCTTTGGTGCACAGCCGGGCGTGGCCTGGTATTCGGGTATCCGGGTGCCGTTCAATATGTCGATGGTCTATATCGCCTGCGCCATTTTATGCGGCATTGCCGGTATTCTGCTTTCCTCGACAGTTCGCTCTTATGTGCCGTTATCTGGCAATGCTTTCCTGCTCGATGCCATTGGTGCCACGTTTATCGGTACAACAATCAGCGCGGAGCGCCGTCCATCGGTTATCGGCACGCTGCTTGGCGTGGCGCTGCTTGCCATCGTCAAGAACGGGCTGCTGTTGGTCGGCTGGAACTTCTACTGGCAACAGGTCGGTGTCGGCCTACTTGTCTTCCTCATTCTTGCTCTCAGCTTCGGCCTGCGCGGCCGCATACACTGACATTTCGGAGAATTTTACGCATGGCACGTTTTGATGTGAGTTCGATCGGCTTTTACGTTCTTGATATTCTTGGCCGGCCTGTAACGCGCATACCTGATGGCGGGCGCGCTGATTATATTGAAGAAATCCGCATGACTGTCGCGGGTACGGCGGGTGCGACTGCGGTTGACTGCACCATTCTCGGTCTTTCCACGCAGGCCGTCACTACAGTCGGCGACGATGAGATGGGCGATTTTCTTCATGCCAAAATGGTCAAGTTTGGCGTTGATTGCGGGCTGGTCAAGCGCAGCAATGCAACACAGACTTCGGCGACAATTCTGCCTGTCAGACCCAATGGTGAGCGCCCGGCTTTGCATGTGCCGGGTACGGCTGCGATCTTTACGGTGGCAGAGGAAGATCTTGATGCAGCGCTTGATGCCACGGTGGTGCATGTCGGCGGCACAGGCTTGCTAAAGGCGTTTGATGGTGAACCAACCGTGCGGCTTCTAAAAAAAGCCAAGGAACTTGGCCGTATAACCACGTTTGATCTCATTCAAGCCAATCCTGAAACCTTTGCACTGGTCGAACCATGTCTGCCTTATATCGACTATTTCGTGCCAAGCATTGAAGAAGCTGGCGAAATGGCCGGTGCGCATGACCCGCGAGAGGTCGCACGTTTTTACAAGGCGCGCGGTGTGAAGAACGCAATCCTGACCATGGGCGCCGACGGCGTCTATGTATCGCCTGAAAAGGGCGAGGATTTCACCCTGCCTGCTTTCAATATCCTGGTCTCCGATACGACCGGCTGTGGAGACAGTTTCACCGCTGGCATCATTGTCGGCCTCATCAAGGGCTGGGACCTTCGCGAGGCTGCACGCTTTGCATCTGCGGTCGCGGCGCGGGTGGCCATGGGACTTGGTTCGGACGGCAAGCTGGTTTCGTTCGAAGATACGCTTGACGCCATGAACACGCTGCCCGTGCGCAGCAAAAACGCGGCCTGATCCCTATTATTTTGGAGTAAAATATCATGCAGATTATGCCAACAGGCACAGTTGCTGTCGTTACCGGAGCCAGCAGAGGCATTGGCCGCGCCATCGCTGTCGGCCTTGCAGAGTTTGGTTATGACGTTGTTGTTCTCGACCTTGGTGCGCAGAGCGCAGCTCTTGATGAAACGGCAGCCGGCATTCGTGCCGCTGGACGTAAGGCTTTCGTGCACACCCTCGACGTGACGTCCAAGACTGAGATCGAAGCGACTGTCACGGCGATCCTAGCCGAAGCGGGCAGCATCGATGTACTCGTTAACAATGCCGGTATTCTCAAGCTTTCCACGCTGGAAGATCTGAGCGAAAAGGACTGGGACGCCCATTTCGACGTCAATGCCAAGGGCGTGCTCTTGATGTGTCAGGCGGTTCTGCCGCATATGCGCAGCAAGAAAAGCGGTCGCATCATCAATATTGCTTCAATTGCAGGACGTCAGGGCGTTGCGATGCAGGGCCATTATGCGGCGACAAAATCGACCGTCATCACATTGACGCGTGTGCTTGCACAAGAAGTCGGCATGGATGATATCACAGTGAACGCCATCTGCCCCGGCATTATTCTCACCGAAATGGGTAAGAACAATCTTGGCAGCGATGAGGCCATTCGCCATTGGGAAAATGTCGCCTCGCTCAAGCGTCTTGGCTACCCGGAGGACGTGGTCGGACCGGTCCGCTTCTTTGCTTCCAACCAGTCGGATTTCGTGACTGGCCAGTCGCTGAATGTCTGTGGCGGTATCTATTTCCATTGACGCGATTGCGGGTGCCGCCACCGTGCGGCCCGCTCACTCTCTTTTGAGGACACTCATGCACGCGAACGCGTTGAAATTCCTGATCAATGGAAACTGGGTCGAGCCGATTGGCTCGAGCCGTCATAAATTGATTAATCCGGCGACCGAAGAAATGGTCTGCGAGATTGCGATGGGCGATAAGGCCGATGTCGACCGTGCTGTTGCTGCCGCAAAGGCGGCTTTCCCGGCTTATTCCATGACGACACCCACTGAGCGTCGGCGTTTGTTGCAGCGTCTTCTCGAACTCTACAACGAGAATTACGACGAGATCGCTGCTATGATGACCGAGGAGATGGGTACGACGGCGACCTTCTCCCACGCGGCGCAAGCATGGGTTGGGCGTGCGCATCTTGAAACCATCATTAATGTGCTTGAGACTTATGCATTTGAAGAGCTGCGCGGCGATGTTCTTATCACGCGCGAGGCGGTGGGTGTTTGCGGTCTGATCACGCCATGGAACTGGCCGATGAACCAGTTGGTGGTTAAAGTTGTACCTGCGCTCGCCGCAGGCTGCACTATGGTTGTCAAGCCGAGCGAATATTCGCCCCTAAGCTCTATTCGCTTTAGCGAACTGGTAAAGGAAGCTGGGTTCCCGGCGGGCGTTTATAATTACATCAATGGTGAAGGCCATATTGTGGGCGAAGCTATGTCGCGCCATCCGGATATCGACATGATGTCGATTACTGGCTCGGCTCGTGCCGGTGTGGCGGTTGCCAAGGCCTCTGCTGACACCATCAAGCGCGTGCATCAGGAACTGGGCGGCAAATCAGCGAATATTATCCTGCCTGATGCGTGTTTTGAGGAAGCTGTCATTCGCGGCGTGCATGGTTGCTACACGAATTGCGGTCAGGCTTGCAAGGCACCCACGCGCATGCTGGTGCCGCATGACAGAATGGATGAAGCCGCACAAATTGCTGCACATACGGCCAACGCCATTCGTGTCGGACCGCCCACTGATGCGGCGTCAGAACAGGGGCCAGTAGTCAATCGTCAGCAATATGAGCAGATTCAGGCGCTTATTGAAAGCGGGATTTCGGAAGGTGCTAAGCTGGTTGCAGGTGGTCCTGGGCGCCCGCAGGGGCTTAATCGCGGCTATTATGTCCGCCCAACTGTCTTCTCCCATGTCACGCCAGAGATGACGATTGCACGTGAAGAAATTTTCGGTCCCGTCCTTTCGATCATTGGTTACACAGACGAAGACGATGCGGTTCGCATTGCCAATGATACGGTCTATGGCCTTGCAGGCTATATTCAGACGAATGACAATGGAGCGGCACGTCGGATTGCGCGCCAGCTTCGTGTTGGGATGGTCTATATCAATGAGGCCGATTGGGATGCCGCCGCACCATTTGGCGGGTTCAAGCAGTCTGGCAATGGCCGTGAACATGGCGAATTTGGTCTTGCTGATTTTCTCGAGATAAAGGCAACCGGCGGCTTGGGAGTGGCAAATTAAAAAACTCTAACTCTTTTCCTAGTTTGGGCTTAGAATCATTTTGAAAGACTTTATCGTTTTGGAGAAGCTCGCGAACTGCGCCATAAGGTCGACATAGAATTCAGTTTTTGCCAGTCAATGTTGTTGACTGGCAATCTGGAAATGAGCGCCGTGCAGATGCTGCGATCACATAGAATAGCTTCTTGTGTTAGCATCACTTCGGAATCACCGATGTTGGATTTGCGCACCTAATAAACAGGCCCTTTGCATTGATCTGAATTAATGGTATGAATTATTCATACCTTGCTTGATGTGATCATAAAGAAAAGTAGAATGGCCAATATCGAGAAACGTACGATTAGCCTGCCTAGTGAGCAGGCAGCCTTCATCGAATCCAAAGTCAAGAATGGGGATTACGCCTCGGTTAGTGAGGTTGTTCGTGCTGGCATCCGGGCATTAAGAGAGCGGGATGAAGTGATTGAGCGCTGGTTACATAATGAAATTGCTACATCTTACGATGCGATGAAATCCGACCCTTCCCGGGCGGTGAGTGTCGATTCTGCTTTTTCTTCAGTTCGCAATCGACATGCTGAACGCATGAAAGTTCGAAAGTGATCTGTAGGAGAGTTGTCTTGTCGCCTGAAGCGGAGGCAGATCTTTTGGCTCTTTATGACTGGATAGCCGAAAGAGCTTCGCCTCAGACTACGCTGGGATACATTGACAGGCTCGAAAATTATGTTCGCAGCTTTGACTACGCTTCTGAGCGCGGCACTTTGCGTAACGACATACGTGAAGGACTACGAACTGTTGGCTTTGAACGCAGAGTTACGATCGCCTTCAATGTCACTGAGCAAAAGGTTGTTGTGCTAGGCTTCTTTTATGGCGGCCAAAATTGGCAGGAAGCCTTATCTGAACAGTGAAGTCATGATCATTGTTCTTGGTCGGTTATCTGGCAAGAGAGCCGGGCGTGTCTGCTGGGAATGGAGCGATACGGTTCTCGACTTGGAATCAGAAACAGCAATACGCCAACCAGGATGCCCCGCTTAGTATTGGTAAGTTGTTGAACGGTGGCTGAAGGCAGATAGCGTCCCTGTGCTCAGACGGTCATTTCCAATGTGTAGTCATACCATAGTGCGAACGCGTCGGCTCTCGCATGACGGAAGGATGCGTTGGTGAGTTTATAGCGACGAGGGCGGAAAATCAGATTGATCTGGTCATGCGCAGACAGGAACCTCTGCGCCTGATTTGCCGACTTGAACCACCCCAGTATCTTCTCACGTTTTCGCGTTTGTCTGTGCGAGACTTCGATCGCATTGTTGAGCCCCTTATGAGTTCGGTGAACTGCATTCGGGGCAAGTGTACGGATTGGCTTGATATAGCTGCGCAGTTTATCGGTCACGGCAACTCTCGGCTTGCCAAACCGTGCCATAAGACGGTGCAGAAAGCGTTTTGCTGCTTTCGCGTTTCGACGGGGTTGAACGAGAATGTCCAGTATATTCCCATGCGCATCGATCGCGCGCTAAAGCCAATGTTTTGTGCCACGGATTGTGATCACGGCTTCATCAATGTGCCACTTGTCACACGGTGCTGGCCGATCCCGGCGGACACAATTCGCAAAATGCTGCCCGAAACGGTTGACCAAAGCCTGACAGTTTCCCAACTGACAATGACACCACGCCTGGCGAGCAGATTTTCCACATCTGCGATGCTCAGGGCAACTCGAAAATAGGCTCAAACCGCATAGGCGATAATTTCACGCGCAAAGCGAAAGCCTTTCAGGCAAGGCATATGGGAGGGAATGATCATCCCCATCTGACAAAGCAACAAGGGCCATCAGGCAACTTGGCAAGACCTCGCCAAACTATTCGCCCCGATTGCGCGACGATCATCGAACGCACTGAGCAGAGCTTCGTCAAGCCCGATTGCCATTACCAGTAACTAGGCCTCGCCGGCCCGAGGCTGATGAGGTGGAACGCCAATAATCTGCCAAAAGCGGTGGACTGAAGTCTGACTGCGGTGTTCCTCTACAGCGGTTTGCTCTGCCGGGAATGGCGGGTTCGATATAGCGGCTGGGAAGATCATCACGATGGCATTCACATCATAGTCATTGTCGGCAAGAAGCGCGTTTGGCACTTATTCGGGTAAGCTGATCAAAGTGTCGCAAGCCTTGCAATTTGTGGCTCCACCACCCGCCAGATGGAAGCTTCGCATTTCCGCCGGTTGCTCACACCGCGCCTATTGGCATATCAATAACCGACGAGAATCGATGTCCATCGAGGAGCTGCATGCTCAAATGCAGTTGATGAAGGGAGAGCATTGAGTAACCGAGCCCTTTTTGCGCCTTGGCCTTGCTGATCCTATCGTCAAACGGAAAATGATCAGCCTTCTGGTCGAGGCCCTAGTAGACGTTTGATAGAAGAGACGGACTTTCTCCTGCCGCGACATTTGGAGTGTCATATTGCGGAGCCTCGAAACGCCCCTCTATGAAGGACGGGCGTCATCCAGATTTGAAGGTGCCGTTTGGAGCTCGAGTTGCACAGTCGTTTTTTGTTGTGCGGAATCGAAGCAGACCTTAAGAATTCATAGGCCTCTTTTGAAGACCATTTATTCTGAATGCATTATTATTTATGGGACTAAAATGAGAATCTTGTTCACTACACTCGGCGTCATCCTTGCGATAACTTCCTCAGCCATCGCTGAACGAAAGCCAACCATTCTTGATCTCGTTGAGAAAGGCTATGAAATCAAAACGTCGACGGGAAATTATGTTTTTCTGCAGAATGAAGAAAAGATTTATATGTGTTCATTTCTTCAGGTAAGTGAGTATAACGTTGTTTCGGGAGAGATTGATGCCATCAAATTCGATTGCGCTGCGGTTATTAAATGACGGGCAAAGATATGTTTGCAATCGCAGTGCCGTTGTTTTTCAATATTCAATCAGAACGGCTGGATGAAAAAGAATGAAGATTGTAGTATTCATTCTCGGAGTAGTTCAGATCCTGATTGGGCTATTGTTCATTGTTGAAGCGTCGTCAGTACAAAGAATGATACTTGGTACATTGTCATTTGGGCTTGGATCTGTTTGTTTCGGCATAGCAGGGATCATTGGTCGGCTGGATGAAATCCGCGCAAGTTGTGACGGTTCCAAACTCCGATGATAGGCAGGTTATCCAGATCAACATCACAGAAACCTAGTGCCCGGCCTGAACTGTTTCGAATTTGTTGCGGATGATTAACTTGAGTTACTAGCGATAATCGGTAGGTTTGTCATGCGCATGGTGGCGGTCTGACCTGTTGCTAAATTAGTGATAAGCGAATTGATGGCTTTACGTACTAGAGGCATCGTTAATACACGACTGACACTCGTGCGCAGGCGCTTCCTCCTGATAATTGTTGCCTTCGGTATCTGAGATGCCGAAATTTACGAACGCCATTTCTGAAAGGTCTTAATGATGAATAGTGCGGACGGAATTAGCGCATCGGTGTATACACGCTGGCACCAATTGGCGGTGCCTTTTGCCTTTGCGCTGAGTGCGGGAAGTTTTCTGTTCGTGATTTTCAATCGTGGTTCGTTGGGCATGGCGGGAGTAGTTGCTCTGCTGGCCCTGTTGGTACCATTGCTCATTACCTTCAAAGTCTTCCCAACCCGCAATCTGATTAAGGTCACCCCCGACGGTTTGGAGTTTTCACGCCGTGCACCAATTGCATTTTCTGACTTGACGAGTTGGGGTGATGACAATCTCCTCAAGCTGGTCCGGTCGGGTTATCCAACCCTGTTGGTGAGTCCGTTGGATTTGCCTAACCGGAAACGGCTGTTCAGCGAGTTTCGAAATGCGCTCGAAGATTGGCAGAAGAAGCAACAGCCTGGTAAGAAACCGGTACACCGAACTTATTTTTACGGATCGACGGGTGCTCGCGTTATCGGTGCACTGATTGCAATCTTGGGGGGCGTCGCGGCCATGATGGCGATGAATCTGCGTGAACCTTCAACTGCACTTACCATAGTCGCTACTTTGGGGGCGTTGTTTGGGTTAGCGATGTTGTTTGGTAAGCGGGTATGAAGCTCTCAGTGAAGTAACCCGCATTGGAACGTGTCAGCTGCGGTGAAGCCTTGTCAATGGCAATGTTGACTGGTTATCAGATATTTTTTTGACTTTGATCAAAGAGAACATTATTAGCCTTGGGGAATGGAAGATTATATCTGGTCAGCAGACAGGCTTAAGTTTAATCAGGATCGTCTTGATGTATAGGGTGTATAATGGCTGCTCAATCCGATCCCAACCTGCTTAACGACCTTTCGTCTTTCGTACAAAAGCTCACAAACGATATTGAACCACATCTGATTGAGGTCCGCCGGGACATTCATGCCCATCCTGAAACCGGCTTTGATGTCGAACGGACAGCGGGCTTGGTTGCGCGGGAGCTTGAGAGCTTAGGCATTGAGCATCAGACAGGTGTTGGACGGACCGGCGTTGTAGGTCTGATTAAGGGTGGCCGTCCGGGGCCGACTTTGATTATTCGCGCCGATATGGATGCGCTGCCAATCGAAGAGCAAACCGGTCTTCCCTTTGCTAGCCTTCATCCTGGGAAAATGCACGCCTGTGGTCACGACCTTCATACAGCGATACTGATTGGCATCGGCAAGGTTTTGAAAGACATTGCTCCGCGTCTTAGCGGCAATGTTAAATTGATGTTCCAGCCCGCAGAGGAAACGCAGGAGAGCGGTGCGCGCGCCATGATTTCCGACGGCATTCTCGATGGCGTTGATTATGCTCTTGGCTTTCATAATCATCCCGACGAACCAACAGGCACATTTACGTTTGTGGAAGGTGTAGCGAACGGTTCATCTGACGAGTTTGATATTACAGTTCATGCCGCGTCCGGTCATGCAGCGCGTCCGCATCAGGCTGTGGACCCGATCGTCGCTACAGCACAGTTGATTACCCAGTTGCAAACAATCGTATCGCGTGAAGTTGATCCGATGCTGGCAGCCGTTCTGACTATTGGTTCGATCCATGGTGGTCATACGCACAATATCATCCCGGATTCAGTATCGATCATGGGGACTGTGCGTTGTCAGGACCGTGATGCCCGCGACATTATCGAAGCTGCCGTGCGTCGTATCTGTGGTGGGCTTGAAGCATCATTGCGCGTGCGTTGCGAGATCAATTACGTGCGCGGCGTGCCTTCGATGGTGTCCGATCCCTATTTG
The DNA here is from genome assembly GCF_002278035.1 of Ochrobactrum quorumnocens. NCBI lineage: Bacteria > Pseudomonadati > Pseudomonadota > Alphaproteobacteria > Hyphomicrobiales > Brucellaceae > Ochrobactrum > Ochrobactrum quorumnocens. Next base: position 759,953 of record NZ_CP022605.1, read on the forward strand.
ATCGAAACAACGGGCGCAGTTATTCGCGAGCATTATGGCGATGTGTATTTCAAGCGTGGCGGAAGTCTGGGTTCGGAAGACTTTGCACTCGTGGGCGAACGAGTGCCATCGTTCCAGTTAGGGATTGGTGCCGCACAGGACGGCCGTGATGACAAACTGCATAATTCCGATTATCAGCCGAACGAACGATCTATTGCCAACGGTGTTGTGGTACTTTCACTGGCAGCAGCACGTATTCTCTCGTGAAACTGAAAGGGCTGCTAGAGCGCATCCCGAAAAGTGGGAAGCGGTTTTCGGAAAAAGATGCGCGTTAAAGTAAAGTTTTAAAGTGTCGACCTGATTTAATCTGATCGATACTTTAAAAGCCGCCCATTTTAATTATTCGCAAAGGTACTGGTTCGATAATGCGTGAATATGGATGGTGCCAATGCCGCAGCAGCCTCCAATGATATCTGCACCGTTTTTCACCCAACGCTGTGCCCATGCACCATAGGCATCCGGATCAAGATCAGCGCGGATTTCCGTAACAGTTGCGTTCGCCTCTTCATCACCCTGTTGGGATGGAAATGCATTGGCATAAACGCCAATCGGTATGTCCTTGTCCAGTTCATCGAAGACCTTCTTTGCCGCAAGAATGGCTGCATCCATAACTTCAGGCATTGCGCAGTTGAAAAGCAGCGCTTCTGCTCCTAGTTCAGCCGCAAGCCGCGCACCTTCTGCGATTGTTTCGCCTGAACGAAGCTGTGGCTCAGTCATAGACTCTGGGGTAACATCATCGCGCAGCGTATAGGAAATCCACAGTGGCTTTCCTGTCGTGCGAATAGCTTCATGCGCGGCTTTGACTTCGATCAGGCTGCTTTGGGTTTCGGCAAGCCAGAGATCAACAGACGGAGCCAGTCCATCCACCAGCACATTGAGCAATTCGCCCGCACGGGCCGGATCGAAAAGCTCAGGCTGATAGGAGCCGAAAACAGGCGGCAATGATCCGGCCACCCTGACCGGATGTTTGGCTGCATTTGCCGCTTCGCGGGCAATTGTGCCGGAGAGAGCCGCCAGTGTGTGGCCTTCCATAGTAAAGCGTTCTTCACCGATGTGAAAAGGAACAACCGCATAGCTGTTGGTGGTAATAACGTCGGCGCCTGCTGCGATATAGCCGTCATGTACTTTACGGACATAATGCGGAGCTTCAATAAGCGCGAGCGCCGACCATTCCGGCTGACGGAACGGTGCGCCAACACGCTCCAGTTCCCGACCCATGCCACCATCGAGAATGACTGTCTTGCTGCTCATGCTTTCATGTCCTTGTTTGTATCTGCGATAGTGCGTTCTTCACGCTTTAAAATGATGTCGTCCAGCCATCCCGGCTTCATCTGCGGAACAGATGCCAGAAGCTTTGCCGTATAATCATCGTAGGGCGGGCTTAGCACGTCTAACTTCAAGCCATAACGCACAACTGAGCCCTGGTGCATCACGGCAATCTTATCGGCTATGGTGCGAACAATTGCGAGATCATGCGTGATAAAAAGATAAGAGGTTTTTGTCTCGCTTTGTACGCGACGCAACAGTTCGAGAATGCTCTCTGCCACTAGCGGGTCCAGCGCCGAGGTCGGCTCATCGCATAGAAGCAGTTTGGGGCGTGCAGCAAGTGCGCGCGCAATACAGACACGCTGTTTTTGGCCGCCCGACAATTCCGCCGGGTACCGTTCGAGAAGGTTCTTTGGCAGTTCGGTAAGGTCTATCAACTCAGCAACCGCTTTGCGCCGCGCATCGCGGGGCATTCCGAAATAGAATTGCAATGGCCTGCTGATGATGTCTGCTATGGTCCGGCGCGGGTTAAGCGCAAGATCGGGCAACTGGCTAATCATCTGGATGTTGCGCAAAGTCTCTTTGGAGCGGCGTTCCAGACTTGCCGGCAGCACTGTGCCATCAAAGCGGATTTCTCCGGCTGTCGGCTGAAGAAGCCCGCTCACGACGCGGGCCAGTGTCGATTTCCCGGAGCCGGATTCCCCCACGATAGCCAGCGTCTGACCTTTTGCGAGATCAAGAGTGATGTCGGTTAGTACCGGTGTTGCCGGATTATAAGCGGCCGAAATGTTTGTAATGGTAAGCAGTGAGGTCGACGCTTCTACGCGGCTTTCGATTTCCTTTTGGCGAACAGCCACAAGCTCGCGCGTATAGTCTTCGCGCGGAGCGTCAAAAATTTTGCGAACAGAACCTTGTTCAACCATTTTTCCGTGGCGCAAAACCATGATGTCATCTGCTATTTGCGCGACAACTGCCAGGTCATGCGAAATATAAAGCGCTGCTGTTCCGGTCGTTGCGATTGCCTTCTTGATGGCAATGAGCACCTCAATCTGGGTGGTCACATCAAGAGCGGTTGTCGGTTCATCAAAGACGACAAGATCAGGACTGGCACAAAGAGCCATTGCGGTCATCGCGCGTTGAAGCTGACCGCCAGAAACTTGATGCGGATAGCGCTCACCAAAATGTTGTGGATCAGGTAGACCGAGGAACGTGAAAAGCTCAACAGCGCGGCTTTTGGCTTCGCTGCGCTTCATCAGCTTATGCCAGACTGTGGCTTCTATCACCTGATCAATCAGCTTGTGCGCGGGATTGAAAGCAGCCGCAGCCGATTGGGCTACATAGGAAATCCGGCAGCCCCGCATTTTCTGCGTGTTCTTGCGGGAGAGTGAAAGTACGTCCTGCCCGTCCAGTGTGATTGTCCCGCCGGTAATCTGAAGCCCGCCGCGTGCAAAACCTAACGTTGCAAGACCAATCGTGGATTTGCCAGCGCCGGACTCCCCGATTAGGCCAAGAACGCGGCCTTTTTGTAAAGTCAGATCAACATCATCAACGACCAGACCATCATCCGAGCTTATCTGAAGACCGCTGATTTTTAGCAGTGGTTGCTTGTTTGAATTATCCATTGGCTTGCGGGCCCCGTTTAAGGCTGGTCGTGCGGTGCAAAGTCCAGTCAACGACAAAGTTCACGCTGATCGCAAGCAAGGCAATGGACCCACCCGGAATAAGCGCGGCAAACACGCCGAACATCAGTCCATCCTTGTTTTCTTTGACCAGACTGCCCCAATCGGCAATCGGCGGCTGAACACCAAGTCCAAGAAAGGAAAGGGTCGAAAGGAACAGAATTGAAAACACAAAACGCAGCCCGAACTCTGCGAGCAGCGGCGACAAAGCATTTGGCAGGACTTCATGGAAGATGATCCAGCGTTTGCTTTCGCCGCGCAGCCGCGCAATTTCGATATAATCGAGCACCACAATATCGGAGGCGATCGCGCGGCTCACACGGAAAACGCGCGTTGCTTCCAAAACAGCGATAACGGCAATCAGGATGAAAATGCTTTTTGGCAAAACAGCCAGCACCACGAGCGCAAAAATCAGTGTTGGTATTGCCATGAGCAAATCGTTGCCGCGAGACAGAACCTGATCTGGCCATCCGCGCGTCAGGGCTGCAAGAAAACCAAGCGGCACACCAATCATAAATGCCAGAATTGTAGCTGCAGCGGCAATTGAAAGCGTTAACCGCGTGCCCCAGATGACGCGGGACAGAAGATCACGGCCAATATTGTCGGTTCCAAGCAGCGCCTCGGAAGAAGGACCCTGCCACACACTGCCGACCACTTCCGAAATGGGATGCGGCGCGAGCCAATCAGCAAAAATTGCAACAAGCATAAAGAAGGCGATCCCGCCAAACCCAATTACTGCCAAGAGCTGTGAGCTTTTGTTGCGGTTGCTCATCCTGAATGCCTCAGCCGCGGATTGGTCAGAATGACGATGACATCGGCAATGATATTGAGACCGATGTATACGGCTGCAAAAATTAGCCCGCATGCCTGCACCACTGGCACATCGCGTTTGGAGACGTGATCCACCATATATTGTCCCATGCCCGGATAAACGAAGATCACTTCGACAACGACCACACCAACAACAAGATAGGCAAGGTTTAGCGCGATGACGTTAATGACCGGTGAGAGTGCATTAGGAAGCGCATGTCTGAGCAGAATGCGCCAACGCGGTAAGCCTTTAAGTTGTGCAGTCTCAATATAGGGCGATGACATCACTGCAAGAAGCGAAGCGCGGGTCATGCGCACCATATGTCCGGTGACGGCAATGACAAGCGTCATGCAGGGCAGGGCAATTGCAATCAGACGTTGCCAGGCACTCATGGACGAGTTCACAATCGCACTTGATGGCAAAAGGCCATGTGAAATCGCAAAATAGGCAATCAGAATATAGGCCACGAAAAATTCTGGCAGCGATATGGTGCTCAGTGTAGCCACCGCGATGCCGCGATCAATCGCAGTCCCTGCATAGAGAACAGAAATAATGCCAAGCAAAAGGGCAATCGGTATCGCAAAAAGTGCAGCTATTGCTGCGAGATAAAGAGTATTGGACAAACGGGGCGCTATGCTTATTGCAATGTCTTGCCGGTTGGAATAGCTACGGCCGAGATCGCCCCGAACTGCATTGCCGAACCACTCCGCATAGCGTTGTATAGCTGGTCGCTCTAGGCCTAGTTCCTTGCGGATATTCTCGACAGCTTGCGGCGTTGCCTGTTGCCCTAGCATTGCAGTGGCCACATCACCGGGTAAAATTTGCGTTCCGGCAAAGATGATAACGGAAATAGCCCAGAGCAATACCGCACCGAGCAACAGGCGCTTGAAGATTAGTCCCGAAAGCGAATTGCCGCGCAAAAAAGCGACAGGATATTTGCGACCCGAAATTGTGGCCTGCTCGCTATTGCTGGGGAACTGGTCTGGCTGCATGTCTGTCATTGGCGGTCCGGAAATAGGCGGTCGGAACGGGGAAGTGCCGCCGGTGTTACCCGTTCGGCGCGCCAATGCCAAGACCCTTGTTATTAAGCATTCCCCGAAAGCGGAAGCGCCTTGTGGGGAATACTTTGGTAAGTAGAAATAGCTATCGGTTATGACTTCCGCTATTCTTCAAGCCAGACCTTTTCAGCCAGACGATAACCGCTCATATCGCCACCACCTGGCACGGAAACATAACCCTTCACCTTACCAATGGCGGCAGCAAGATTATCAGTAAAGACCGGGATCAGTTCTCCGCCATCTTCCACGATCAGCACCTGCATGTCGTGATAAATCTGCTTACGCTTGGCTTCATCCAGTTCGACACGGGATGCAGCAAGCAGTTTGTCAAATCCTTCGTTGCTCCAGCCGGTTTCGTTCCATGGAGCGCCAGTCTGAAGGAGCATCGAAAGCATCGCATCAGCGGTCGGGCGAACCGACCAGTTGGAAGCGACAAATGGCTTCTTCAGCCAAACTTCATCCCAGTAACCGTCTGACGGTACGCGCTCGACATCGATCGTAATCCCGGCTTTTGCCGCCGATGCCTGATAGAGCTGTGCCGCATCTGCTGATCCGGTAAACCCATTATCGGACACGCTGAGCGGAATTGAACCAGAGAAGCCTGATTTCTTCAGATAAAATGCTGCTTTTTCTGGATCATAGGCGCGCTGTGGAACATCCTTTGAATAAAGCGGGTTCCACGATGGGATCGGGTGATCATTGCCGACAGCGCCCGTGCCAACCAACAAACTCTTCTGCAACTCTTCGCGGTCGATTGCATATTTAAGCGCAAGACGCAGATCGTTGTTTTTCAGCAATTCGGAATCTGTGCGCATTGGGAAGCAATACATCGAATTTTCCGGCGTACGCAGAATCTGAATGTCCGGGCGTGCGCTCAGATGACTGACCAGGCGCGGTTCGACGGCGTTCACGATATGCGCCTGACCGCTCATCAGTGCCGCCATGCGCGCAGTCGTGTCGTCCATAGCTATAGTTTCAACGGAATCCACATTAGCGCGATCCGGATGCCAGTAATTTGGATTACGGCGCGTCAATGCCCGCACACCTGGCTGGAAATCCTCCAGAATAAACGCACCGGTGCCGATGCCTTTGTCGAAATCCTCTCCATCTGGTCCGATGCCCAGATGATAATCGACAAAAGCTGCAGGGAAATCGACATTGCCCGCATTGAGCGTAATGGTGATTTCATGCGTGTCAGTTGCCACAACGTCTGTGACAGCGAGAAGTACGCCCTTGCCGCCGGATTTAGTTTCATCACCACGATGATGGTTGAGCGAATAGACAACGTCTTTGGCAGTCAGTTCTTTGCCATTATGGAAAGTTACACCTTTGCGCAGGCGGAATACCCATTTGCTTGCATCGGCGTTGGCTGGTTCCCAGCTTTCAACCAGGGCGGCTGTGAGTTTACCATCAGGACCAAGTTCCAGCAGCGTGTTAAAAAGCTGAAAGCCGACGGTGTACATATATGCCATCGTATAGGATGCGGGATCCAGATGGTCCGAACTGGAAGCAGAGTGCATGGCGATAACCAGATGCCCGCCTTTTTTTGGCTGTGCATCCTGCGCCTGTGTCTGTATTGGCAATAGCAATCCTGATCCAGTCATTCCTAAACCAGCGGCGAAGGCTACTCCGGCTGACATGCTGAGAAATTGCCGCCGTGATGGCTGCAGCGAAATGATCGGGCTTTTCTGGTGGGGCATTTTTGCACTTCGACGCTATGAGGAATTTGGCTTTCAAACCTTGTTAATCTCATTATAAGAAATCCTCAACAAGCAACAAACGCAATGATACGCAGCTATGATTAGAATATTATTCCAATCGAATTCATTAGAACGATCCTTTGCTAAAATTTGATGGCAATTTCTGACTTGCAATCTGTATACTTCATTTACAGTATAAATGATGCGTATTTTAGCATCGTGAGCCCTGACGACGGCGCGGATCTGGCCATACGAAGAAAGATATGTGGGAACAACAAAGCCATTACGGCGGCGATGAGCGCCACAAAGACAGAGCCTTCTCTATTAGAAACCGACGACTTGCTTCTCTTCGTAGACGTGTTGCGGTAAATTGAGAAAATGGTCAAAATGCTGGTGAAACTCAACGCGCCGGGTTTCCGAGGTGTTCAGTAGCCCGCTTCTCTCTGGTGTCGGAACGCGAGCACATAAACCGCATTCTCGGCTGTTTCATGACGATAAAGCGCTATATATCCTGAGTCCCCAAAAGGGATCACCAACTCCCGCAGCTCCGGCGCACTGGGGAAAGGCCGCCCGATATCAGCCGCATTCTCGAGTTGGAACAAGTGACGTTGAATCGCATTACCAGCGCGCTGTGCGGCTTCTTGTGATTTGGCAATCAGAAATCGACGGCAGCGTTCCAAACCTTGTGCGGCACTTTCGGTTATAACTACTCGTGGCACTCTGGCACCGATGTTTCGTCATTTGTGCCCCAGTTGTTGAGCCAGTTACGGACTTCTGTGCCGGTAAGATGGCGACCCGTCTCTTTAAAGGAAGCCCAGGAAGCAATGGCTTCCTGTTTAAAACTCTCGCGGGCTTCTTCGCGCTCAACATATTGCGCAATGGCTTCGAGCATGATCCAATGCGCCGACCGACGGCGTTGGCTGGCAAGCTGTTGGACGCGCCCTTTCAGAGCGTCATCGATTTTGAGGGAGGTGGCCATAAGGGCTCCTTATCACTTGGTATTACCTCGTAATAATATAGCGCGTTATCATGCGTGTGTCCACGTTACGTGTAGGAGTGCCTGCATGCCAACTGAACCGTACCGCCAAAACGGTTATTGCGCTTGAATGCTTTGCCAAGAACCGCCACCTCACCTAGAAAACTGGAAAACGACACATTCATTAGGGAGTTTGGGTCTACAAGTAAGTTGAAGTTGCAATGTCAGCCCAATCCTGAAGCAACAATTTAAAACAAATAGCAGACGGGAATGTGTGGATTATGATTGTGTCGTTTCTCGCACATTTTATCAAAATCTTCATGAAGTTTTTTCAATTGAGGAAGGTCCACTCCGCCGCGTATTCTTTAACGCGACAGTATGTATTTTAATGTATTACTTCCCGCCGCATAGCGTACTCGCCTTCAAAATCGTAAAGGGGAAACTATATCTTACACGTGGTGCGGCTTTGCTGTTAGTTCAACGCCGAGCGCTCGCATTACGGCAAGCGTTGTCTTCAGTGTTGGGTTTCCGCGCTCACTGAACGATCGATAAAGTTGCTCACGAGATAACCCTGTCTTTTGCGCTATATCGGCCATTCCCTTTGCGCGAGCAACAACACCGAGCGCTTTCGCGATATAAGCAGCGTCACCGGTTTCAAAAGCATCAGCCATGAAGAATGCAATTTCTTCATCGTCTGTCAGCGCAGCCGCTGGATCATAAGTCGTCAGTACTTCAGCCATTATCTTCGCTCCAATCTGATGCCAGTTTTTTCGCCGTTGCTATGTCGCGTTTCTGCGAGCCTTTATCACCACCACAAAGAAGTATGATCATTACATTGCCGTGCTTCTGAAAATAGATCCGGTAACCAGGTCCATAATGAATACGCAGCTCACTTATGCCCCCTCGCCCACAGCTTCGACATCACCCGCTAAACCTTCAGCCAACCGCATCAAACGTGTGGCAATGATGGTTCTTGCTCGTTTATCTCTCAGCCCGGTTTCCCATCTATGAAAAACAGATGTTTGTTTTATCTCGATGACCATATCACAGATGTAGTCTATAAACTACATCTTTTCAAGTTAGCCTAGGCTTGACGTAACCGGCATCTGGCCCCCTTGCACCGCGCCACAGAGATTATGACGGGTTGGCTTATCGTAGAATAGGGAGGTCTTCTGGTGGGATCAGGAGTTGGATGCTGCGTGCTGCGCCCGGCACGCGGGATATAAATCCTGCCTTCTCGAGGGTCAGCACCATCTGGTGAACAGACGGAGCGGTAACGGCGAAGTGGCGACGCATGTCGGCTTCGGCCGGAGGCTGTTTGAAGATGCGGCTATAGGCGTAGATAAAGGCCAGGTACTGGCCTTGGACTTGCGTAAGGCCATGTCTTGCCGTTGCGGCTTGCGGGTCAAGTGAGGGACTCATTTTCGGTTTCATCTGCGTCTCCGCGCTGAAGGAGGTGTCGATGAATATAAAGTTTTACGTAGAGCTTAGCCAATCGGAACGTGATCAACTGGCTGCTTTGTTGAGCGGGGGCCGTCATGCGTCGCGCAAGATCAAGCGCGCCCAGATCCTGGTCGCGGCGGACGAAGGCTTCAGCGACGAGTTGATCGCGGCAACCTTGAACGTCAGCGGATCGACGATTTACCGGACCAAGCGCCGGTTTGTGGAAGCCAATCTGGAGGGCGCGCTCAGTGAAGAACCGCGCCCGGGCGTTGGGCGCAAGCTATCAGCCAAGGAGGAGGCGCTGTTGGTGGCGACCGCCTGCTCAAAGCCGCCGCCCGGGCGAGCCCGCTGGACGCTTCCAGTTTGGCACATTGCGATGCCGTTCGAGGAGGGGGCATCCACGCCATCATTTGCGGGAGAGGGCGAAATCCTACGTTAGCGGCTATGCGATCTTCTGGAAACGGGACACTTTGAGTAGTGCGGTAACCTTTTTGTAAGGATCGCTGCTCGATAGCAGGGGCGCGGAAATCTGAAACCTGCGCCACGTCCGCAGCGACCCGGAATCCGGGCCGCGACGTGTCGCAAAAAATCAGTTGCCCAAGTTTGACTTTCGCACCTGATTTTTGCGACCGGTTGTCCCAGCATAATTGTAGCCTATGTATGACCAGAAAAATACAACAACCCCGAACCAAACTAGCGCTACCCGGATGCACTGCGCTGAGAAACTCAGGAACGGGAATGAGTTCATAGGCTCTTCTCCCCGTAGCAATGGCCAGCCCTCGGCCTGCCAGAACGACAGATATGCGTTTACGCCGAGAAGCAGCGGAGCGATCCAGCCGGCGGATAGCAGCGCAACAATAGCGGCAAAGATTCTATGTCTTGTCATAGCGGCCTAACAATAATTTGGCCCCATTTGCGGGGCGTTGTGCGGGATATGTGGGGCTCCGCGGGCATTTTTGCAATAACCCGCTAAGAGCCGAACCGAAAATTAAGTTGAGCGATTTCAGGAGTTTATGATTCTCTGTGTTTGCAAAGACTACGGAGGATCAGATGGCCTGGACTGAAACCGCCCGTCGCGACTATGGCAGACGAGGCTTACGCTATGCAAGCGACTGCGCCGACGATGAATGGTCTGTCGTCGCGCCGCTTTTGCAGCCGATGAGCAAGGTCGGACGTCCGCGCGAGCATGATCCACGTACATTGTGGAATGCGATCCAGTATATAGCGACAACAGGCTGCCAATGGGCGCAGTTGCCGAAGGAATTCCCGCCGTTCACGACAGTGCAGTACCATTTCTACCGGATGCGCGACAGCGGCTTGCTCGATCTTATCAATGAAATGCTGGTTGCGGTGACACGGCTGTCCGAAGGCCGCAAGGCGGAGCCGACGGCAGCCATTATCGATAGCCAGTCGGTGAAGACGACAGAAGCTGGTGGTCCGCGCGGCTATGATGCAGGCAAAAAGATCAAAGGGCGCAAGCGCCATATCGTAACCGATATGGTCGGCAACATCTTGGAAGACATCGTGCATGGTGGCGACGTTCAGGACCGCGACGGTGCGCCCGATATAGCCCCTAACGTACGGCAGGCAGCCAGGCCGAAATCGATCAGATTCTATCTTTGGTCTGTGAGTTGGCCATTTTCACAGCTTCGGGCCAACCGGGCCTGTTAACGTCAGGGGGGCGTTGCGAGACAGGTCTTCAACCAGGGCTGTACTTCCAGCTCTGCAAGCACGGCCTGTGACGCGGGAACAGCTTCGTAGTCTGCGAAACAGGCTCCGTCTGCTCCCACCGTGTCGCTGAGCTTGCCGCTACAAAGTTCCAGGGGCTTATCAATTTGTTGCCAGCCTTCCGCGCAGTCGGTGTAGGTCTCCGAGCTGGCATACGCTATCACCCTGCCTTCAAACACCTGGCTGGAGGCGAAATACGAACCAAGTCCCGCAGATGCGGTCGCCAATCTGGAAAAGAAGGTAGCGGCTGTATTCTCCAGGTGCTTCTGGTGCCTGCGAGCGATGGAAGAGTTGTGGAACGGCTGGATATCCGTGAACCAAAGTGTGCAGGGCAGTAACCACGAAGTTCACACTTGAACGTTTGGTGATACAGCGTAATTTGGGCGGACAACTCGGGAAATCACCTCATCTGCCCCGATTCTAATTGGTTTTGGAGATTACATGATCAGAACATCGATATTGGCTGTATCGCTTGCGGTCCTTGCCATGCCAGCGTTGGCTCAGGGTGACGAAAACAATCGCGCAGGTCGTTACGAAAGCGAAGGTGGAGCGTCTCTCACTGTTGAACTGACGCATAAGTCGGGCAATGATTATTCTGCCGCTATTTCGACGACGGTCAAAATGACCGATAAATTGCCCGGTTGTGGTGGAAGTCTGAAAGGCGATGTCACCATTACAGGTGCCAGCGCGACCATGTCGATACCCAACGAAGGGTTCATTGAAAGCAAAAAAGAATCCCTGCAGAATAGCCGTTTTTGCAAGGTGAATTTTAAGTTCATGGATCAATACACGTTGAAGCTGGAAGAAGTTTCCGGTTGCTCTTACTACCATGGCGCCAGCTGCGATTTTAATGGCACCGTCGTGCATGAAGCGAGCGGAATTTAACCAGGGCCTTCAAATCGGCCACAAACCACAACTTTAGAGGTAAAAGAAAATGGCGGCTGTCGCATGGACAGTCGCCATTTTTGCTTAGGTACCAGTCTTACAAAAAATCCGATTACGGGCCGACCGCCCTGGCCGACAAGGTAATCGCGAAGTACTGATCGTGCTTGCTTTTCTCAACGGTTGACAATTGGGCTATACCGTAATCGGCGAACCGCCCCTGCTCAAAGTTCGGATAATACCCTTTCCAGAAATAGCGCTGCTGCATATCACCGGCGCGCAGCTTTTGCGCAGACAAGCCCGCGACAAAGCGGGTGTCGTCTTCGCGGTCGCGTGCCTTGAGCGCGAGGCGAGCATCGGTCAATTGCCAGTGACACACGCCACGCCCATAATAATCCTCGTCCAGAATCATATCGGTATACACTATGCCGACATATTCGGTCGCCGAAACAGCCGAAAGGCGGAATGGTTCGTGGCTCGAGATAACGGGTACGTTGCCTGCCAGCCAGCGGCTCTTACCACAGCGGGCCGCATTGCTGACATCGAACTGCACGGTACCTTCTACCGTTGCAAACCGCGCGCCGCCTTGGTCCGCAGGCGAGATATCGGAAACATTTTCAAGTTTCATGCGGATTTCATAAGCGCGCTTCGGGTTCGGATTGAGTTTGCGCAAAGGAGGCTTGGAACCGCTGACTTTGGTATCAGGGATTTTCTGCCCTGCAGCGTAGCCTAGATCACCAGAGCCGATAGCGAAAAAGATCAGCGCTAGAAACAATCCGGATATTCTGAAAACAAAAAGTGAGCGAAAGGTACGATTCAATTTCGATCTTTCCTTTGGGTGAGAATTCGTCATCTGGTCCTTGATTAACACGTCGTCCATTATGGCGAAATTATCTTTCTACCTTGCAGCCCCAAGATGGCCGCATCGATGTTTCTGGATGCGGTATCAATTGTTCCTGCTCTCTGTTGTATCCTGAGGGCGCGTACTGAACCAAACCCCATCGCCATGGCCCCCGGCGCCGCAGAATCCGCTGGAACCTGTCGTGCGCAAACTGTGTGAGGAATGGAGGATGCCGTCCCGTAAGTTCAGCTCAAGCTGTTCGCCCGTCCCAAGATCGATAGTTAGAACGTCACTGACGAAGCGGGCTTCGCCAGAGAGCTCGCATGTCCATTTGAAAAGGTCGATATCAACCGGATTGGCGGACACGGAGTATCGCCCGTCCGCAAGGTGCTTTATCTCCAGCTCGCCGGAAGCATTTCTACAGAGCCCGGTCAACCGATCGGATGCGAGCGACATACGCTCAAGCACCGCCAAACGCCACGACAGGCGACCCCAAAGATCCGAACGATCCTCCTCTGTCAGGGCGGCGCTATCCGACAGAATATAAAGGTCGCGCCGAAGACTCCGGCGATATCTCGCCTCATCCTCGTCCAGTGCCGCTGAGGCGGCTGCAATCTTCATAGCGCACCCGACAATCGAGCCGTTGCGACGCATTGTTTGCTGCGACGGGTAGCGGCCCGAATGTACTCTGCGTATAGCCATCCTCGCCGGTCGTCCGCATGATTTTGCCCTGACAGATGCGCAACCGGTGTGCATAGCTGTTGTTGTATTCCATTTCCTTGAGATCGTCACGGCGGTGGCCGTTGTGATACCAGACCGTGGCATCGTAAGTCCACTATCATGGGCGGTGTGGCGAACTCCGTCGGTGATCAGGCGCACCTCCGATACGTCACCGTTAGGCGCGGTGCTCTTTGACCTGATCGGTCCCTGATTTTCCTTGTGATAGGCGTCGAGAGCAACGACGCACGGCACTGTGGGAGCCGTATTCCTCGTCGACCGGAGGCAGTGGTAATTGGCCGCTGGCATGGACCACCGTTGATGAGCCTAGTGCCACGCAGAAAATCATCCTTCGCAAACCGGGATGTTTGGCGCGTAGGGCCTCGATATCTGGTGGACCGACAAGATCGAGATATTCGGTCTCAGTGATCTCGCGCGACCACTCGGCCAGATCATATGGGCACGAGACAAGGGGAAGCTTGTAGCGGTCAATCAGGACGTAACCGTTGGGTCGGATTCCAAGTAGTGAAAGGTTGTGAATCAGCATCGAATGCTGACCCTCGAGCCGATTACCATTAAGTGCATGACTTTACTGACAAATTCATAGCGCCGGTCGTGACCCCCATCCAATTTCCATTTTGTTACGGAAAATCAATGCGCTACGATTCCTTTCGGAAGGGGCAACCTTCGGTGCTGTTACACAAGGAAATGCTGCTTGAGCGTGGGATCGACGTGTCATACGAGACAGTTCGTCGTTGGATCGCCAAGTTCGGACCCCAGATCGCACGCAACTTGCGGCGGCGTCAGGCGCGCCCCGGCGATATTTGGTATCTGGACGAAGTGGTCGTCAAATGCGCTGGAGAGAAATTTTGGTTCTGGCGTGCGGTGGATCAAAACGGCACCGTTCTCGAAGAAATCTTGCAGAAGCAGCGTGATAAAGGGGCGGCAAAGCGACTGCTCGTGGCGTTAATGAAGCGCTATGGCTTTGCTCCCAAACGGATCATCACCGATAAGCTCCGCTCGTACGGTGCCCCAAAGGCAGATGTGACACCCGGCCTTGACCATTGGTCGCACAAGGGCCTCAATAATCGGGCCGAGAATAGCCATCTGCCGTTTCGAAAACGGGAACGAACCATGCAAGGCCACCGATCACCAGGCATGTTGCAACGGTTCGTCTCTATGCACTCAGCTACCCGCAATTGCTTTTCAGTTCCGTCCAGCCGCCGAGCCGCACAAACAATTCGATACCATCGCCTCGAAGCTTTCGATGCATGGAAAATTGCGGCCGGTGTCGCCTGAATATCTACGAGCCGCTGACCTTTCCGGCCAGAGAAACTTAACGTGACAACACCCGCTGTTCGAACCACAAGAATGCGCCAACTACTTCAAATCCTGCGGATATGACCCCGAGTAAAGTGGACGCGCTCTAGCGGAAATTGGCGGTGGGGTGACAAACCAATCCCGCCAACAGAAGAACAGATAAACACTATACGCTCATTCGATTTCGTAGAGCTTGCGCCAAATCACGCGATGTGTGGAATATAGCTAAAATGGTCACAGTCTCGGTCGTGACCTCATAAACAAGCAGATATGGTAGTCCTGAGACGCTTAGTTCCCGCGTCTCAGCGTGACGTCCGGAACGCCCAATATCAGGAAACTGAGGCAGTTTTTGTGCCGCTTCGACAATCCCTCGATAGACGCCCTCTGCGGCGGCTATCTAATGCACACATCTCTGAACAACTAGCATTTCTTGTAAAAGACTGATTCACTGAGTGCTGATTTGCTCAGGAGGTTGAGATGGGCATCAACGGCATTGAATTGAAGCGGTTTTCAGTCGGCAGATTTGGCGATCTGCGGCTAGAAAAAAGGGGGCGTGGTGCCATGAGGCGTTGGTGGCTCGGCCAGGCTCATGTATTCATGAGCTTGCTAAAGGCCAGCGGCGCGGCGAGGTTGGCTTTGGGCGATTTTTACGCAACCCCTCGGTGACAGTTGCAGCTTTGAGCGAAGCCGCAGGCAATAGAACTAGGGAGCGTGTCGCGGGCCGCGATATTCTGGCCATCCAGGACACTAGCGAGATTGTGCTGGGCGGGCCGAAGTTGCGGAAGGCGGGTTTTGGGCCAGTCGGTCGTGGTGGCTTTCTGGGCGGAGTTCTGCTGCATCCTGTGCTGGCGGTCGATGCAATGAGTGGTGAGTTGGTGGGTCTCGCCGACATTGCGGTGTGGAACCGCGGTAAACGAAATGACTTGCATCACGCACGCAGGCCCCTGGAGCAAAAGGAATCCCAGAAATGGCTCAATGGCGCAAGGCGGGCCAGCGAGGTTTTGGCCAAGGCTTTGCGCATCACGGTCGTTTCAGACAGGGAAAGCGATCTTTATGAGGATTTTGCACTGAAGCCTGAGAATGTGCAGGTGCTGATCCGAGCCAGTGCCAACCGCAACCTTGTTAACGGCGAGAAGTTGTTTGGATATGCTTCCCGTTTGCCGGAAGCTGGACGCATAAGTGTCACGATCCCCGCCAGCCCTGGCAGGCCAATCCGAGAGGCGCGTCTGGCGCTGCGCTTCGGCCCCGTGACGATCAAGAGACCGGAACGCGGCATGCCAAGCCTTGACCTCAAACGCTTGCCTGAGATGGTCAAACTTAATCTGGTTGATATCTGTGAAATTGATCCCCCGAATGGTGCAGAGCCCATCCACTGGCGCTTGCTCACCAGCCATGAGGTTGAAGACTTTTGCATGGCCCATCTGATGCTGGATTTTTACCGCAAGCGCTGGCTTATCGAAGAATATTTCCGCACCCTGAAGTCGGCGGGGTTCAAGATAGAGAATGCCAGGATGAGTGACCCGAAGGTCTTCATGAATTTCGCTGCCCTTGCAGCCATTGCTGCAGTGACGGTCACCCAGATGCTGCGCGCCCGCGACAATCCTTCCGGTCAGGCACTCGTCGATGCCTTTGATCCTGATGACAGGCCTTTGCTTCTCGCAATCTGTAAGGACTACGAAGGCGAGGCTCCAACCGCACGCCAGAAAAATCCTCATCCGCCAGACACGTTGGCTTTTGCCACTTGGATCATCGCAAGGCTTGGAGCTTGGACCGGCTACCACGGCAAGCCTGGCCCCGCAACGCTCTCACGCGGCCTCAGGCGTTATTATGAGATCAAATACGGTGCACGAATATCAGCGGGAATTGTGTGAATCGCATAGCTCTGCGGCGGCAGGATTATCTAGCGCGATATAGTCCACAATCCCTTCAAGGTCATGTGCGGCAGGTTCAGCAATGACAAGCTTTCTCAACGTGACCAACCATGCTTTGCAGCAATCCCAGAAAAAACGTCATCCGCAAGCAGAACTTTACCATCACGGACGGCATCAATACCCGCAGTGATGCGCTCCATCTGCCATGCATTGGCTGCCAGATATTGTTCTATCGCCTGATTGACGATGTAGTTACGGGAACGATCCATAGCACTTGCTAGGGCATCTATCTCAGAAACCTTAGCTGTACGGATCGTGATTGGTTCAGAGGCGGCACGATGTGACATGACTGTTTTCCGTGCGTAATCGCTAGTAATCTTATGTAATTATATTCTAGAAACATCCAATAATAAAGGGGGGCGGTATCTGGTGTTGTCACGTTAAGCTTCTCTGGCCGGAAAGGTCAGCGGCTCGTAGATATTCAGGCGACACCGGCCGCAATTTTCCATGCATCGAAAGCTTCGAGGCGATGGTATCGAATTGTTTGTGCGGCTCGGCGGCTGGACGGAACTGAAAAGCAATTGCGGGTAGCTGAGTGCATAGAGACGAACCGTTGCAACATGCCTGGTGATCGGTGGCCTTGCATGGTTCGTTCCCGTTTTCGAAACGGCAGATGGCTATTCTCGGCCCGATTATTGAGGCCCTTGTGCGACCAATGGTCAAGGCCGGGTGTCACTTCTGCCTTTGGGCACCGTACGAGCGGAGCTTATCGGTGATGATCCGTTTGGGAGCAAAGCCATAGCGCTTCATTAACGCCACGAGCAGTCGCTTTGCCGCCCCTTTATCACGCTGCTTCTGCAAGATTTCTTCGAGAACGGTGCCGTTTTGATCCACCGCACGCCAGAACCAAAATTTCTCTCCAGCGCATTTGACGACCACTTCGTCCAGATACCAAATATCGCCGGGGCGCGCCTGACGCCGCCGCAAGTTGCGTGCGATCTGGGGTCCGAACTTGGCGATCCAACGACGAACTGTCTCGTATGACACGTCGATCCCACGCTCAAGCAGCATTTCCTCAACTTCACGCAGACTAAGGTTGAACCGCAGATAAAGCCACACCGCATGAGCAACGATCTGTGGCGGAAAACGGTGACGCTTGAAGCTGATATCTGATGTCTGCATCGCCAAAATTTACGCCCAACCCGTCAGGCAGGCAAATGCAGCCCAGTTAACGTGACAATACCGTTTTTTGTTGTGTGGAATCGAAGCAGACCTTAGCTCGACTTTGCACAAAATTGGCATCGATTTTGAGTGCCGCACTGAGCGTCTTTGGTGAATCAATTCGCCGCAGCTTGTGACCTTGCGTCATTCGTCTGATCGGATTCGAACTGTTGAATGACCAAAGCAGATGAATGCAATAATGAGACCGGGGATGCGGTTCCTCATCGTCTTCACCAATGGCTAGAGCCTTTTCGTTGCGGGTTCACAGCGCCCACATGGAGTCATCTGCTCGTCCTTGTCATGGGAGCTCTCCTTGCACCGGGGAAGCGAACAGTGACATCGTGTCTGCGAATTACGGGTCGCGCCGATGTGACCAGCTTTGCCACTTATCACCAGTTTCTCAATCGGGCTCGCTGGAACCCACGCTTGTTGGCAAGACACTTATTATCCATTGTTGTGACACGGCTTGTACCCGAAGGCCCCGTTGTCATTGGAATGGACGATACAATAGAACGGCGATGGGGTCAGCGTATTGCTGCTCGAGGTATATACCGAGACCCGATACGTTCCAGCCATGGTCATTTCGTCAAGGCCAGTGGATTGCGGTGGCTGAGTTTTATGGTTCTTTCACCGGTCCCCTGGGCCAAATGCCTCAAAGCAATGCCTGTGCTGACAATCCTGTCTCCCTCAGAACGATATAGCCAGAAGATGCTCCGAAGACACAAGATGCTGACCGATTGGGCAAGGCAGGGCCTGCTGCAGATATGTCGTTGGCTACCAGGTCGCCAGATCATCTTTGTCGGCGATAGCAGCTTTGCGGTTCATACACTGGCCGCAGCACTTCCAGACAGGGCTACGCTCATCACTCGGTTGCGCCTCGATGCTAATCTTTTTGCAGCACCGTCTCAAAGGCATGAACACACGCTCGGACGACCCGCGCAAAAGGGGCAACCCTTGCCAAAACTAAAAGCTGTGCTCAAGGACACAAATACCTCGTGGCAGCAGATTGCAGTATCGTCGTGGTATGCCAGACAGACCAACAAAGTTCTCGACATCACGTCGGGAACAGCTCTTTGGTATCGACGTGGAACACCACCCAAACACATTCGCTGGGTCATCGTTCGCGATCCAACATCTCGCCGCGAACCGCAGGCCTTCATGAGTACGAATACGGATCTTGATCCTGTGGAGATCATTACCTTCTACATGCGTCGCTGGCAGATCGAGGTCACTTTTGCCGAGACCCGTGCGCATCTTGGTGTGGAAACGCAAAGACAGTGGAACGATAAGGCCATTCTGCGCACGACGCCGTCTTTGATGGCACTCTACAGCCTCGTAACACTGTGGGCTTGTGATCTGCTCGGCCAAAACAGTCTTCCGTACACCGCTGCCTGGTACAAAAAAACAAGCTGCACTTTCTCCGACGCCATCGGTGCAGTTCGTATGGTTTTATGGCACCAGGATATTTATCGACAGTCCGCGTTTCACCCGGACATACCTAAAATACCGCCAGGCCGCATCAAACGAATGGCAGAGGCACTTTGCTTCGCTGCTTAATGTGCAAAGTCGAGCTTAGGTGCCGGTAAGTCTTGATTTCTATGGGCCGATTGTTGTCCCAAACAGACTTTAGTTCGTTTGGCACAGCACGCATTTGGCAGCTCTGCGCCCAATGCGGTCATTTGATTGTTTGTTTAAGCTCAAGAATATTACCTTCTGGATCACGCGCATAGGCGATCAGATATGGTTTCGCTGGCGTGCCGAAATCTGTGGTTTGACCGATTTGCGCCCCTCCAGCTTCGATGATTTTGGATAATGCATTACCGACGTCTTCCGTATGGAATGCAAGGTGTCCAAAACCGGGTTCGTTGACCTTTGGCTCGTTACGATGATGCGTAACCTTATGCTCGTGAATTTCCAGAAAAGGCCACTCAAGCCGCGGAAATTTCAGCCAGATTGTGCGTATTTCGGAGTTTGAAAGCCCGTTTCCTCTTGAGACGTGTTCACCGGACAATGTCTTGAGTTCGCGAAAGACAACGCATCCCATGACGTTCACATAGAATGCCGCAAGCGCCTCGGCGTTTCTGGCTACCAAATTGATATGAGCAAGCCTCATGAAGTTTTACTTCCTTGTTTCTGAGGCGACAATATCAGGTTTCCGAGGCGCGACGAAAGAAGTCCGCTTCGGGCCAAAAGCTGCCTTCTCTTAGACCCAATGACCGTCATTCCCTCCCGGTTGTGGAGGGCGGCTGGTAGCATAGGAGCTGTCCATGCCCCAACCAGGAGAGTGACGATGACGCAGATGAAATTCATTGGCCTTGACGTTCACAAGGAAACGGTCGCGGTCGCTATTGCCGACGAAACACGCGACGGCGAAGTTAGGTTCTATGGAACGATCCCCAACACACCTGAGGCCATCCGACGCCTTTTCGATCGGCTTTCGGGCTCCGGTATCGAATTGCATTTTTGCTACGAGGCAGGTGGATGCGGGTACGGAATCTACCGGCAACTTCGACAACTCGATGCATCCTGCGATGTCATCGCTCCATCGATGATGCCAAAGAAACGCGGCGACCGGATCAAGAATGATCGGCGAGACGCCGTTGCGCTAGCGAGGTTGCTGCGTGCAGGAGAGCTAACGGCCATCTGGGTGCCTGACGAGAGCCATGAGGCGATGCGTGATCTGGTCAGAGCCCGCCGACAAGCAAAAGGCGATCTGGTGGCAGCCAGGCAGATGCTGCTGGGGTTTCTGCTGCGGCACGGGCGGAAGTTTACTGGAAAGACGAACTGGACACGGATGCATTGGCGATGGTTGGGCGAGCAAGCTTTTGATTCACCTCATCAGCAGTTCGTCTTCGGTGAATGCATCCGGCGCATTGAGGAGGCACAGGCCAGGTGCGATCGTCTGGATCATATGCTTCAGGAGGCAATGGAAAGCTGGTCGCTGGCGCCGCTCGTAAAGGGGCTGCAAGCATTGCGCGGCGTCGGTCTCGTGATAGCGGCTACACTCGTCACCGAGATCGGCGACCTCGCTCGGTTCCAGGCACCAAAGCATCTTATGGGCTGGCTCGGGCTCGCGCCATCGGAGGCGTCGAGCGGATCGCGAACGCGGCGTGGGGCGATTACAAAAACCGGCAATGCAGAAGCGCGCGCCATGCTGGTTGAGGCAGCATGGGCCTATCGACTGCCGGCACGCGAGGAACGACGATACAGGATGCGGGTCGAAGATCTTCCGGAAGAGATCAGAGCCATAGGCTGGAAGGCGCAGGCAAGACTATGCCAGCGGTACCGTCGGCTTTCGGCCGCTGGCAAGCCGCAACCGAAGGTCATCACCGCGATTGCTCGTGAGCTTGCAGGTTTCGTTTGGGATGTGAGCCGACATATCCAGCCAATTCAATAAGGAAACAGCCGCAGAGGAGTTCAGAAACACATAACAACCTGACCGGCGTGCCGCGAAATCCAGGCATGATGGGAAATCCTCGAGACACGTTGGGGCGAGCATTCAGCTTATGCCCGTGCTTAGACAGAGGAAGGCCCGCGACGAACATGGGAAATGCGGTAATCAATCCGCGGATGAGAGCGTGATCAATCGTCGACCGATCGGATCGCGGCACACCGGTCAGGTTGAAGTTTTACAACATCGATGTAAAATCGGTGCTGCAGCTCTATACGACTATACCACCATGACGGTCATGAGAGGGTTTCATTTCGCCCCCTACAGGAACCGACCCCATTTTCCGACTGGGGCGGTCCGAACCACAAGGTTTCAATTTTGCCCTACTGATCCAGCACTATGCGAACCGGCACGCGGGCGTTTTTGAAACCTATGAATCCTTTGTTCGCCGAAATATTTATGGCGGACGGTACACCAAAGGTGGATTTGATCTGGGTGATGATCTGCTCGACCTGCGACGCGGAAACCTGTTCGAGAAACGCTGGCGCAAACCAGTCCGGATCGATCGATTTCGTATCGAAGAGCGATTGCAGTTTAACCACCGGGTGTGTTTCTCTTGTCTGTGCTGCCGCAGGGGCAATTGGCAGGTTCGTTGTGCCGGTAAGAAATGTTCCCATCCCGATAAAAAGTGCCAGAGCTGGTACGGCCATCTTCAGCATGGCTTGTCCTGTCGAAAATATCCGATCTTGTTGATCCTGCCGTGTCTGCGATCTTTTTTGTGCAGATCGGATCGGTAGATTGCCAAGGCTTGCCCCGTCAGGTGTGGTTATCGGTGATCCAGCCACGGCTCAGAAAAATTTCGTCATAAATTGCGCGCACGGTATCCTGCTTTCTTGCATTGTAAACGGCCGCGTTGAATGATCCGCCTTTTGCCCGCAGCTTCGCCTCGGCATATCGCTGCCTGTCCGCTGGATGCTCCCGCAACCAATCTCGAAAGAGAATATGCCGAATATGTTCAGGGCAGGCGGGGCCGAATACATGTAAATTTACACGTGGATTTTCATGGCGCAACATGCGGTGCCGATACCATGAGCGTTCCCGGATCGTCAGAATATATCCGAGTGCTTCAAGGGCCGGGACGTACTCGTCTTCCCTTTCCGGATCAGAAACGATCAAATCGATGTCAATCACCGGCTTGGCAGGAAGTCCGGGCACTGCCGTCGATCCGACGTGTTCGATGTTCAGTATCGCTTTCGCAAGAGCTCCCGCGATCTGCGTCTTGCAGATTTGGTATTGCTGGGGCCAGAGGGAGCAGTAGTCTTCGATCTCGATTTCTTCGCGCTTCGGTTTTCCGTTGATCCATGGATTTTCACTGGGATCACCGTCTTCGAACGTGATGATCAAAGCGGGATCTGTCCATGTTTGTCCTTGTAGGTTCATGGTTCTGGACCTTTTCGATGAGAATACACTCAATCTTTCCATGGAAGGCGCGCGAGGTGCGCGTGAATTAAATGGCGTTGCTGAGCGGCAGAAAACTGCCGAGGTGATATAATGGACTGCACTCCAATCCCGTCGATCAAACAAAACAGCAAAGCGGCTTCCTCTTTTGCATCTATCGGGGCGGAGAAGGCCTCCGCTTGCGAAAGATGGAGAAAGCGTTGCACCCAGTGCTCTCTGATCGCTTCGTAAAGAAGGTGGTGTCGTTTATGATGTTCCGGCCGGCTGAAGGCAGCTGCCGTGAAACTAAGCCAGACCCGCCACATCTGCTTGCTGTCCGCATCGCGGGGAAGGGTGTTCGCCACCTCTGTGGTGAAGGCATCGAGGGTTCGTACTGATGCATCCTCGTTCCCGTCGTCTTCAAGAGCGTTGACGATCGACTTAAGGGCAAAATCCAGAAGGGCGTCCTTGTCGCGAAAATAGTGCGTCAACACACCAGTAGTACAACCGATCTCCTGTGCGATCGCTCTCATAGAAGCCCGCTCAAGCCCGTCGCGAGCTATGACCAGCAACGCAGCGCGAGCAACCTCGTCGCGCTTTGCTTCGTAATTGGCAGATTTTTCACGCCCCGGCAGGCTAGGTTTTTGATTCTTGGTCGACATGCGGAAAGCATAGCTCCGACGAGCGCAGAACATCAACACGAAAGTGCATTGACATCATAACAACTGTTGTTATTTTCCAAAAAAATCTGATGGAGAGTTGAGTGCGTGTTCTTGTACTAGGAGGTGCTGGTGAAATGGGACGGATCACGGTGTGTGAGGCGGTTGCTTTTCCATTTGTGACTCATGTCACAGTTGCTGACCTCAATTTTGAAAAAGCAAAGCTAGCCGCTTGGGGGGCTGGTGGAAAGGCGTCTGCGGTTCATTGTAATGTCATGGACGTAGAGGGTTTGGGCCAGTTGGTTGCCAGCCATGACGTTGTTCTAAATACTGTTGGACCGTTTTATCGCTTTGGACTGTCAATTCTTAACACCGTACTTGGTGCTGGCAAACATTACGCGGATATCTGCGATGATTGGGAGGCCATGCTCGATATGCTGGAACTGGATCCGAAGGCTAAATCCACAGGATCGCTGGCCCTGCTCGGAATGGGCGCCAGTCCCGGTATTACCAATCTGTTGGCGAAATCGATCAGTGCATCGTTTGACCAGGTGGACGAGCTGTTCACCGGCTGGTCACTGGATGTGCAAGAAGAGGATCTTGGTAATGGGCATAATAAGCAGACGGAGATGCCCAACGCTGCAACGATTCATTGGCTTCAGCAACTCACCGGAACAGTCCGGCAGTTGGAAGGGGGATTGCTTAGAGACGTCAAGCCTCTTCAAAGACGTGTGATCGATTATCCAGGAATTGGTACGCTTCCGGTTTGGAACGTCGGGCATCCGGAAGGCGTAACGCTGCCACGTGTTTTTCCCGGGCTCAAGACGTGCGCAAACGTAATGATTGGCGACGATCAGGACTTTCAGGATCTCAAATCCCTGACCAGCCTGATTGATCATCACGTTATGTCTCTGGAGCAGGCCGCTCGATATCTTGATGAGAGCAGCGTGGAACGACTTCCAACTGAAGACATAAAAGCTTCAACTCAGCCTCAGCTCTTTGCCTGGGCAAAAGGGACACACAATGGCCAAAATGCAATTGCTAGCGCCCATCTTTGTGCACTGCCACAGGGTGGAATGGGGGCAGCAACCAGCATACCATTGGCGATGAGCCTGCCATTTTTTGCACGGAGATTGAATGGACGGTCGGGCGTGTTTACGCCTGAAGAATTCATCGCTCCTGAAGAATTCTTCGATGAACTCTCCCTTCGGTGCTTAAATTCAATAGATAGCGGCTCCCCGTTCATTGTGCGCCATTTTCAGTATGTAGGATGAGATGTCTTGAGGTTGAAATTGAAGAGTTTGCGCGGTGCACACGCTCTCTTCACAGAAACTGGACAGTTTCACGGTTTACCGCTCCACAATTTCGCGGTTTGTCAGCTTATAAAGGTATATAGAAATGAGGTATCCCTCTGGCCTCCTGCTTGCCGTCTGTTCCCTGGCCTTCATCGCTGTCCATGCTGCGCAGGCGGAAGAAAATGTGGCGGCCGCCGCGGCCGCGCCAAACGAGCCTGCGCCGCGCGCCGCATCGGCTTTTACCGCCGTTAAGGCCCCCGCCACGTGGGAATTGTCCTTCAACGGACTGTTCGTCCCGCGCGAGGAGGTGGCTGTTGGCACGTCACTGCAGGATCAGCGGATTGCTTCCGTCGAAGTGGAGGCAGGGGATGTCGTGTCAAAGGGGCAGGTGCTGGTCCGGCTTGATACTGGCAAGCTCGATAATCAGGTGCTCGAGAATGAAGGCCGCGTGGCGCGTGCTCGCGCCGCCCTTGCTCAGCAGCAGACGGCACTTGCGCAGTCAGAAGCTCATTTCGAGCGGGCAAAGCATCTGATCGTATCCAGAACCATCACCAAGAAAGATTACGACGACCGGCAATCATCACTCGATGTGGCGCATCAGGCCGTTGCGGCGGAGGAGGCTGAATTTAAGCAAGCAGAGGCGCAACTGGCCGAGGCCAGACGGGAGCGCGCCCGTGCCGTCATCGAGGCACCCGTCGCCGGGATCGTGTCGGAGCGCAAGGCGCGCACCGGTGCGCTTGCCGGCAATGAGCTGCTTGTCAGTCTCATCCGCGACGGTGAAATCGAGCTTGCGGCGGAAGTGCCGGAAAGTGACCTGTCTTTGCTGAGGACGGAGCAAGCGGCACGCGTCACTCTGCCGGACGGTACTGTGGTTTCTGGGCGTATCCGGCTCGTCTCTCCCAGGATCGACCGGGAGACGCGATTGGGCACGGCCTATATTGCGCTTGAAGGGAAGGGGGAGGCGCTCTTTTCGGGGGCTTTCGGCAAGGCTGAAGTGGTGGTTGCGCAAAGAGACGCGATTATGGTTAGCGGCTCCGCCCTTCTTCATGGCGCACAGCCCCACGATGCTTCGATATTCGTCGTTATCGATGGTAAGGCGGTCAAAAGAAATGTCGAGCTTGGTGCTCGCCAGAACGGCAGAGTCGAAATCCGTTCCGGCCTGCGCGAAGGGGAGCGAGTGATCGCAAAGGCAGGCCCCCTGCTTCGCGATGGCGAGCCCGTCACGACTGTCGATGTCCAGACCCCCTGAAAGTTTCAATATGACTAGCAATATTTCCGCCTGGGCGATCCGCAAGCCGGTTCCGACCATCGTTCTCTTCATCGTGCTCACACTGGCCGGATGGATTGCATTCACCAAGCTACCGATCAATGCCAACCCCAACGTGACCTTCCCGATTGTCACGGTGATGGTGACGCAGCCGAGCGCCGCGCCTTCCGAGATGGAAACGCAGGTGACCCGCCGCGTCGAAGGTGCGGTTTCCGGCATCGCCGGCGTCAAGCATATCCGTTCAAGTATAGCGGATGGCGTATCGACGACGACGGTCGAATTCAAGATCGGCATTGATCCCGACCGCGCGACCAATGATGTGCGCGAGGCGGTGACGCAGATCCGAGCGGATCTACCGCAATCAATCCAAGAGCCAGTGATCTCACGTGTCGATGTCGATGGCACCGCTATCCTTTATTATATGGTCTCCGCGTCGCAGGTCTCCCCAGTCGATTTGTCATGGTTCGTTGAGGATACGATCACCCGCGAGCTGCTGACCGTTCCGGGTGTGCAGAAGGTGCAGCGGCTGGGCGGTGTCAACCGGGAAATCCGCATTTCCCTAAAGCCGGATCGGCTGCATGCGCTGGGCGTCTCAGCGGACCAGATCAACACGGCGCTGCGTGACCTGAATGTCAATGTGCCGAGCGGACGCGGCAATATTGGTGACCGGGAGCAGTCAGTTCGCACCATCGCCAGCGCCAGAACCGTGGACGATCTCGCGCGGTTGACGATTTCGCTGCCGGGCGGCCGATGGATTCCGCTACGCGAGATCGCCACGCTGGAAGATGGCCCTTCCGAGCCGCGTGGCTTTGCCCGCCTGGATGGCAAGCCGGTAGTCGGCTTCTCCATATCACGCGCCAAGGGATATAGTGATACATCGGTTGCGGATGCCGTGACCGCGCGTTTGGCGGAAATCCAGAAGGCCCACCCCGAATTGAAGCTCACGGAGCTGATCTCCACTGTGGAGTACACGCTCCAGAGCTATGACAATGCCATGTCGGCCCTGATCGAAGGCGCTATTCTGACAGTCGTTGTCGTGTTCCTTTTCTTGTGGAACTGGCGCGCGACCCTGATCGCTGCTGTCGCCATGCCTCTGTCGATACTGCCGACCTTCTTCGCCATGGAAATGCTGGGCTTCACGCTCAACAGCATCAGCCTGCTGGCCTTGACACTCGTCATCGGAATTCTCGTTGATGACGCCATCGTCGAAATCGAGAATATCGAGCGTCATGTGCATATGGGCAAGCGGCCCTATATTGCGGCGCTCGAAGCCTCCGATGCCATCGGGCTCGCGGTCGTGGCGACCACGCTAACCATCGTCGCTATCTTCGCGCCGGTCAGTTTCATCGGCGGTGCTGTTGGACAGTATTTCAAGCAATTCGGTCTGACGGTCGCCATCGCCGTGCTGATTTCGCTTGCCGTCGCTCGACTTTTGACGCCGCTGATGGCGGCTTATCTCCTGCAGCCAGTGGGGGCCGCGCATCACAATGCCGGGGAAAGCCGGCTCGGCCGTTGGTATCTTGGTGTTCTTGGCTGGACGCTCGACCACCGCAAGATCACTTTTGCGCTTGTCGCTGCTATCTTCGCCGGCTCAATCTATCTGATGGCCTTACTGCCCGCCGGTTTCCTACCGGAAGGCGACTCCAATCTTTCCCAGGTGAAGGTCACGCTCGCACCCGGCACCCGGTTGGAAGAAACCGCTGAGGTTTCCGACCGGATTGTCACGCAACTGCTGGAGCGGGCTGAAGTAAAGGATGTGCTGGCGACCACAAACGATGCCGTCAGCGATTTCGAACTGCTGATCAAGCTGAAGCCGCGTTCGGAACGCCCCATAAGCCGGAAGGAATTCGAGGCGGCGGTTCGCCCGATCTTTACTGCCGCGCCGGATATCCAGTTCACATTCCTCAATGATAACGGCGGCAAGGAAGTATCCGTCACGCTTGCAGGGAACAATGGCGAGGAACTGACCCGTGCTGCCCGAAAGCTCGAGGCGGAGATGCGGCAATTGCCGCAACTGGCCAATGTCGTCTCGACGGAGCCGCTGGCTGCGCCGGAACTGCACGTGAAGCCGCGCTTCGATGAAGCGGCCAGGCTCGGCGTTTCGCCAGCAGCGATCGGCACAGTGGCTCGTATTGCCACGCTCGGCGAAACTGACTCCAACTCGGCGCAGTTCAATCTCGGAGAGCGGCAGATTCCGATACGGGTTCGTCTGGAAGGCGCCGTCCGCAGTAATCTGGATACGTTGCGCAGTCTGAAGGTGGGAGCGGCGTCAGGAAAGGCGGTGCCGCTCGCTTCGGTCGCGGACATCTCGTTTGGAACTGCCGAAAGCCGGGTGGAGCGGCTGGACCGCAAGAGACTAGTTCAGCTGGAAGCCAATCTCAACAATGGCGCCACTCTGGGCAGCGCCATGGCGGCGATTTCGGTACTGCCCGCCTATATGGATCTTCCGGCGGGTGTCAGTCAGATCGAATATGGCGATGCTGAGTCCATGAACGAGATGTTTGTCAATTTCGGCCTGGCGCTTTTGACGGGCATATTGATGGTGCTCGCAGTGCTGGTGCTCCTGTTCAAGGATTTTCTGCAGCCGCTCACCATTTTAATCGCCCTGCCACTTTCCATTGGGGGTGCGGCGCTGGCGCTTCTTGTCTACGGTGCAGCGCTCGATCTTTCTTCGGTCATCGGGATTCTCATGCTGATGGGCATCGTCTGCAAGAATTCTATCCTGATGGTGGATTTTGCCATCGAATGCCGCAGGGAAGGGCTGGACCGCCGCTCAGCGCTGCTGAAAGCGGGTATTACGCGTGTACGACCAATCATCATGACCACCATCGCCATGGTGGCGGGCATGGTCCCGGCAGCCATAGGCACTGGCGGGGACGCAGCCTTTCGCGCGCCGATGGCGATAGCGGTCATCGGCGGCCTCATCGCCTCGACGGCGCTAAGCCTGATCTTCGTGCCGGTTATGTTCACCGCGATGGATGATCTCAATAACTGGCTTGGGGGGAAACTCAAAAAGCTCACCTCCGTGACGCAAGAAGATCACGCACTCGGAGAGCAAGTCCTGAACAAGCAGGAACTTGGATAGAATGAAGATGCCCAGCGGAGATGCGGAAGAGTTGGATATTCAAAAGAGCGAACCGAAATGAGCGGTTTTAAAAATTATGATGAGCCCATAACCGTCGACTTGAAGAAAAACGATCAGCTTCTAGTATTGGGCGCATCCGTTCTTGGGTGCGCGGTCCTGTTCTTTTATCTTCCCCGTTTGGCGATCTGGGCGTTAATTGAGTTACCCTGGGTTCCGTGGGAAGGTCCTCTGCAACTCGCGGTAACTGCGGGGCAGGCACTTACCAGCTGGGGAATGGGAATTCTTGGAGCTTTTGCAGGTTCGGGACTCGGTCTGATAATTCTTCATGGCGAGCCTGTGGTGACAATTTCAGAACACGAACTTGTTGTCACCAGAGGAGAGAAACGACGCAGTTTCGCCAGAACCCAGGTTAGCACAGCAACCGTTGTGGGTAAGAAACTTGTTATTAAAAATCCCCGAAGTGTGGAGTTGCTATATTTGAAAGTCAATGAGCCGGAAAATGTAGCAAAGGCTTTGCGCGAAAAAGGATGGGGTGAACGCTAGTGATAGTTTGATTCAAATCGTTGTCGAGGGATCCTGCGCAGTGCGAGTGGACTTGTATGCTTACTAGATTATGCCAGCAGAAGTCGTTGTCGAACATTTATAATACGTTGAAGGATCATTGTTGAGAAGCGCTTTCTGCCGGCTGAGATAAAGGATTATTTGCCTTATTTTTCTTGTAGTAAAGTGATACTACAGTGAATATTATACAATGTTTACAATAACTTGGTTCCAAAATTAGTCTTACGCGATTTTCGCTATCGTATTGATTTGGTTTATGTAAACTCGTGACAATGGCAATTTCACTCCCGACAGCCAAGAAACTGTGAGATGCATATCCCAGATTGTTGATTGCCGCTAAGAATTGACCCGGGTCAGTTCTCAGCGGCAATCAACAGCGACAGGTTCCCGCGTTCCACACGAAAGCCTGGTTAAGAGTCACGCCGCCTTTATACCGGATTCCGCCTGGGCAGAAATCAGGTCGCCGCCCAGACTCATCCTGGGCTAACGAATTCATCCCGGTTTCGACATCATCTTGCACTTTTCGACACGTCATCAGCGGTTCGCTTGTGCTCGTCTCTCTAACCCTCACCTGACGGACTATAACGTCCGCCTGTTCTACAACGCTCACCACCACGGCTATTTACCGTCACAGCTTGCAGTGGTTTGAAACCTACCCCTGACGGTCGGCTTCGAGAGGCCATACCCACATCTTTCGTGCAGCGCGGGTCCCACATTGCTGTGGGTGCCTCGCGGCACACCTTCATCCAGATGCCATTTAGGTGACGATGATCCCGCGATAATCCAACTTGTCTTCTCCATGCGAAAGCTCAGCTGAAAGCGGAAATAGTGCCACACAGTTTCGGCAATGATCTCGGAGGGAAAATGATGACCACCATACAGCAAGGCACGATGTCCGGTCATACGCCGTTATCGCCGTAGACATTTACACTCAAGTTAAGATAACGGTGACAGCAAATCTTTTTGTGGCTGGAATGCTATGCGACGGTTGCGCTATTATTGCCTTTCATAGACGATATAGACTGCCAAGGCCGGTCTCGGGCGCCCTGTCAGTGCAGTCGGCCATCGGCAAACCCTGCGACCATCCTGCTGCCATGGCCTGCACATCACGCAATGGATCGGAGGCCTTGGCGCGCTCATTGCGAATACGGCAGGTTTCCGGGTCTTTGGCGAAGAGGCCGCGCGCGAACATGCGGCCCTGCTCAGCCAGCTTTGTAGTTTTTGATCCGCGAACCTCCGCGAAAAGCTGCAAGGCTTCTTCAAGGCCTCCGTTTGGCAAGTCCAAGCACCGCGCTAGATGCCACGCGTCTTCCAGAGCCTGGCAGGCGCCTTGACCAGATGTTGGCAACGGCGCATGCGCTGCATCCCCGACGAGCAGTACATTAGCCCGAGCCCAAGTGTGCAGCGGCTCCAGATCGTGCACGGCAATCAGTTGGATGGAGTGTGCGGGCGTGGCATCGATGAGGCACGCGACAGGCTCAGGCCATTTTGCAAAAAGATCCAGAACATCTTTGTGCATATCCGCTGCGGGCTTCGCCTCAGGCAATGGCCGCGCCTGAGCGGCCGCCCAGTACACCAAATCTTTTCGAATAGCGACGCAACCGAAACGATCACCAGAACCCCAGTAGTCCTGAATCTCGATGTCGCTCACCAATGGACCATTCCCCCGTGCTACTCCGATCCAGTTCACGAAGCCTTGATAAATTGGTTTATTGTACCCTGCGACAAACTTGCGTGCCACCGAGTCCATGCGACCATCCGCGCCAATAAGCAGATCTGGACGGACAATCTCCCCATTTTCGAACCGGACTTCGGCCTTGCCGTTGGCATCCAAGTCTATCGCTAACGCTCGATGCCCGAACTCTACCTGGATGCCAGCTCGTGCCACATGGTCCAGCAGTACCGCCTGCAAATCCCGACGCAGGATTGTATGAGTTGGGTATCCCATGATTTGATCCAGCTGCCGAATGTCGCATCCTCTCAGCGAATTACCAGCGGCGTCTTTGCGGTGCACTGACAATGGCCGCCCGCCCGCTGCCGCGATGTCCTCCAACAGCCCCAGTTCTTGCAGCACAAAGCCAGCGTTGGGCCAGAGCGTCACGCCGGCTCCCATGGTCGCCGGGTAGCTGAGGAACGGTCGTGTGGAAAGTGATGCAGATTCTATATAGGGTCGTGAATGGACGTGAAGCGTTGCAGATGTCGTGCGCGTGACGTCTGTCCTTTTAAGGTTATCTATGCAGCTCTTTTCGTGAGGTCGATGCCGATAACTGTTACCTCATCTATTCAAGGGAATTCCTGCGCGATTTCTTTCCAACGGTTCTGAAGTGCCGCAATCGGGCCTTCAAAATCAACCCGGTTAGTTCCACCGGGAATATCACAACCAGCCTTGTCGCCCGTTCGCACCAGAACGAGAACTCTGCGTGTTGAGCGGTTATTGCGCAGAGGTCGCCACAGAGCTGATTCTCTAATCGCTCAAAAAAGTTCGGGGCCAGTCCAGTTGTCGACCAGCTTCAATTCGTCCGCGGGCATCGAAGTTGCGCATTTGATCCGTAACAGCAATTCACAAACGACAATCGTTCTTCATTCGAGGTCTTTGCGGAACTCGCAGCACAATTGCGTCCAGAAATAAGGCCGTCTTTAACCTACTGAAAAATCTGCGACATAACCCCTTTCGGACCCGTTCTATAAAGAGCAGGCATGACGTCAGCTCACTTTGTCGAGGCAGCTCGAAACAGGCGGGCAAAGATTCTGTCGCAGTCGGGAGTGAATGCAATTACTCACCCTCCACCGGAGTATCGAGACGCCCGCCCCATTCGCTCCAAGAACCATCATAAAGTGCGCCATATGGCAACCCAGCTATACACAAGCCAAGCGTCAATATTGCGGCGCTCACACCACTCCCGCAACTTGTGATCACCGGTCGCTTTCCATCGACACCAGCGATGGCGAAACGCGCGCGTATTTTTTCTGGTGACTGGAAAGTGCCATCGGTACAAAGCAAGTCCGTATAGGGGACGTTCACTGCGCCCGGAATATGACCACTACGTATGCCCGCACGCGGCTCAGTTATTACGCCGGAAAAGCGGCCCGCTGCCCGGGCGTCCAATACAAGTTCTGTATTCGTTTTCAGATTTTCCAACATGTCACCGATTCCACGGAGATACTTGGCTCTAAAATCCGGCCGGTAAGCACTCGAGTCCGGTGCAGAGGGGGCACCACAATCAACCGGCAGGTCTTCCGACCTCCATTTGGGCAGACCTCCATCCAGTACCGATACGCGATCGTGCCCAAACAAACGCATCAGCCACCAGCCGCGTGCCGCCGACGCTAAGCCTTTTTGGTCATAGAAAACCACACGGGAAGCATTTGAGACTCCCATGGCACTCAACAATTTCGCAAACCTGCCAGGAGAGGGCACCATATGCGGCAGTTCCGTGTCTTGGTCAGCAATCTTATCAATATCAAAATAATACGATCCTGGGATATGAGAAGCCAAGAACTCCGAATATCCGTCCTTGCTCTCATTCGGCAGGTACTTAGTTGCATCAAAGACAAATATATCAGGGCTACCAATTGCACCGACGAGCTCTTGCACACCTATTAACGGCTTCATTCATTCTCCTTCAGCCAATGGCACAAGTTTTCGATTGAGTATAAACGTCTCCAAATTTGGATGCAATCGCGCGCGAGCTGTGCAGAGGGTTGGGTTGCAAACTTTTTCGTCAATGCGCGTATGATGGGTACCCCGGTGTTTTCGCAGCACAGTTTAGGTGGGGATTAGCTCTTCTGGCTAGGCTTGGGATCCATTGATTTTAGAGTTATGAACTGATTCAGTTTCGCTTGAGGAGACTGATCGATGAGTAATCTTTACTGGCTGAGGGAAGGACAAATGGCACGCCTTCGTCCCTTTTTTCCCTAGAGCCATGGACGCCCACGCGTTGATGATAGGCGTGTCTTGAGTGGAATTATCTTCATTCTTCGCAATGGGTTACGGTGGTGTGATGCTCCTCGGGAATACGGGTCCTGTAAAACGCTCTATAATCGTTGGAACCGTTGGTGTCACAAGGGGATATTTGCTCATATATTGGAAGGCCTGTCTTCCAAGTCGTCGGTCGGCAGGACCGTGATGATGGATGCGACCTATTTGAAAGCCCACCGTACGGCTTCAAGCCTACGGTTAAAAAAGGGGGCGATGGACGCCTGATCGGTCGGACGAAGGGTGGCATGAATACCAAACTGCACGCCGTCACCGATGCACAGGGTCGCCCCATCAGGTTACACATCACGGCAGGACAAATCAGCGACTATACCGGAGCTGCAGCCTGTCTGGTTGTGAGACCTCATTGGCATAATAAAGCACGTCATCTACTTTGGCCATGAGTTCGCCGTCAATTGCGGGTTTGTAAAGAGGGTTGGCGAGGCGAGCATTCAGCTCAAGATGTTGCTTTACTTTGTTGACGGGCGACTTTCCTGAAAGAACCCGCTGTCTTCGTTGATTATAGGCATGGTTGAAGCCGATGAGTAGTGTTTCGAGGTCTGCATGGCCGGCGACATTGATACCGAGAACCTCGCTCGCGACCCGACCGTTAAAGCGTTCCACCATGCCGTTAGTCTGCGGCGTATATGGCTTTGTCGTGCGGCGGATGACTTTGAGTTTTGCGCAGGCTTCTTCAAAGCTGTCAGCTGTAAAGCATGATCCGCGATCAGTCAGCACATGCGTTATCCGGAAGGGAAATGCTTTTCGTGTCTGGCTCAGGAAGGCAACCGCGTTGGCTGCATTTTCAGCATCGTAAACAGCCAGATGCACGATTTGGTGTCTCTATTAGTTGCCATCTCGTATTTTAAAACCTCGCTGACGGGGCCGTATTTCATTTCTAATCCACGCTTGCATCTGACCAGTTGGCTTGCTCTGCATTTGAAAATTCCACTTGCCGCAGGAATACTATGTCGATAAATTCCGGTTCTATCGACATTATTGTGCGATATGTCGATGCTGACGACATATCTGTGCGAGGTGTCGACCGAATGAAGAGCAATCGACATGCCATTCCTACCCGACCATCCATATAATGAGCTCCCTTCGCTTCCCCCTCGGGACGAGGTAGAGACAAGGACGGTGCTCAAGGCATGCATTGCAGCGCTCGCCGAACTTCGGGTATCCGGACAACTCATCCCGAACCAGTCTGTCCTGATCAATTCAATCCCAATGCTCGAAGCACAGGCGAGTTCGGAAATCGAGAACATCGTAACCACAACGGACAGGCTCTTTCGCTTCGCGAACGAAGCCGGAAACCAAGCCGATCCGGCAACCAAGGAGGCGTTGCGTTACCGCACGGCTCTCAACGAAGGATATCTGTCCGTTAGAAATCGGCCGGTTTCAACGTCTACGGCTGTGGCCGTGTGTCGTACTATCAAAGGCGTCGCTCTCGATATTAGGTCAACACCAGGCACTGCGCTGATGAACGAGACGACAGGAGCAGTCATCTACACGCCGCCGGAAGGACAGGAACTGCTGCGCGACAAGCTCGCCAACTGGGAACGTTACATTCACGAAGCCGAAGAAATCGACCCGCTGATCCGACTTGCAGTGATGCACTATCAATTCGAGGCCATCCATCCCTTTACTGACGGCAACGGTCGTACTGGCCGTGTTCTGAATCTGCTTTATCTCGTCGACAAGGGGCTTCTCGACATCCCGGTCCTCTATCTCAGCCGCTACATCATCGGCAACAAGCGTGCCTATTACGACCGCCTTCTGTCCGTCACAACGCACGGAGCGTGGGAGGATTGGATTCTCTATATGCTGGAAGCGGTCCGCGAAACTGCCGAATGGTCAACCACGTGTATCCGTGCGATCCGTGATCTGCTCGACCAGACTGCCGGACGTATGCGGCGCGCGCCCCCAAAGATCTATTCGCGGGAACTGGCAGAGGTGATCTTTGTAAACCCTTATTGCCGCATCGGAGACCTGGTAGAGGCGGGAATCGCCAAACGCCAAGCGGCTTCCGTTTATCTGAAAGCGCTCGTTGACGACGGCATGCTTCACGAAATGAAGGCCGGGCGAGAAAACCTCTATATTAATCCGGCGCTGCTCGCTCTTCTCAGCGACCGTCCCACACCATTGCCTGGCCTGTAAGACAGCCATCGGCACCACAAGCCGTATCGATCACGCCAGAGAAAAGCTGCATGCGGATGGCTGTTCCGAATTCGATATTCAATATGCCTTTCAGAAAAGGTACCATTGGCCGCCGGTGACCGAAAATAGCCGCGGGCTTTGGCCTCCGTCCTGGCAATTTCAAAGCCTGGTCCTTGCGTGCCACGCGTATCCCCTGTCCTGGTCGACGCAGGAAGCTTTACTGATGAAGTTCGTCGCCGATCATTTGTGGTATCCCACCAAAAGCAAAACCGATCCATCGCAGGACATTGCGACAGCCTTGCGCTCGAAAGGCCTGTTGCGTGTGCACAAACCACATACACCAACACTGAAAAGCGCCCAACGGCTGGCTGTACAGCCAAGCAACCGACCGCTACAACGCAAAAGCGAAAAACCCGTCGGTCTCAATTTGCTGTACGCGCTGTTAGCCACCTGCAGCCGTCCGCCGTCGTCTGGCAAATTAGTCGATGCTGACACGCTGACGCGGCCTGGACTATTGGCGTCAGCTGTTGTTGGGTCGCGCTGTTTCGTCCGTCGCCAAATCTCGATAACGAAAGAGATGATAATGACTATTCTTATGGCATGTCAGACTTCTAAAAATGAAATACCAGCCCTAATATTGGCCCCTGTTGAACCACGTCATATATAAATCCGTCGTGGCTATAATCAACACCGAGTGCACGGTAGCCAGCCACTGCTGACAGATTGTCTTTGAACTGATAGCCGAACGTAGCGGCCACATCCCAATCGATCTTGGCTTGGCCCGCACCGACAACACCCCAGCCACTAAAATACAAAGCATCTGTGAGGAAGTATTTTCCCCTCAGCCCCGCAACGGCATCAATCCATGCAGCACTATCACGTCCACTGTGCCCATCTAATAATCCACCATCGAAAGAAATTTCAGTGCTTGCATACCAGACGCGCCCACCAGCCACAACATCAAGACGATTAGCACCATCTTCAAGCAGACTATACCCGCCGCCGAAAAAGCCGGAAAAGGTCTCTGAACTAACGTCGACACCCTCGCTTATTACTCCAAAAGGTGTCTGACCACTCGTCGATATTTTTGTGTAAATGATATCACTAAATAGACTGTAGCGTTCATAATGTCCTTCAATGACTCCCATGAAAGAAAAATTCAGGTCATCTAGAAGGCTGCCAAAGTCCATGTTCATTTTTGTAGGCGGCAAGCCAAATTGTCCGGCAGTGCCACTGATGCCAGCAGCCCAAAAATATGGGCTTGCGCTAAAACGCCATTCGTCCTGTTGAACGATCTGTTTTTCCGGCTCCGATGCGACCCGCATTAGCGGAGTATCCGCAGCAACAGCGGCGTACTGAGTAAACATCAAAGCAGTGAATGAAATTGCGAATAGCTTATAGTGATGCATAGTTTCCCCAAGGTAGATGTCACAGCTGCCGGAGCCAATGCTAGTGGATTGAATTTGACGTTTGAATCCCGACTGACACACAAGCTGTTTCAAACGTCAAATTCGAAAAATCCACTAGATTCATAAACTTGCTAGTGGTCTTCATGATTCTGACATTTGTCCGATGCTTGTAACCGAGGGATGCAAATGTCAGAATCAGACCACTAGTGGGACGAAATTAGCTCTTCCTCAAAGGCACAGTTGATAGTGGGAGCGTTCGCTGACTCCAGTTCTTTGCGAGCAGCTTGAATATCAGCAAGGAACTCAGGGCTATTGTGAAGTTTGGCAACCGTAGCTGCCCCCATAATACGACCCGCATCAACGTCACTTTGCCAATGCGCATTGCAGATCACCCGACTTTGCCCGAATGACAGCCCGCGTTTTAAAAGGCTGTCAGCTCGTTTTGGATTTATTTCAGCAAGAGTGAGCGCCCATGCCCAGCCCGCAGCCGTGTGTCCTGAGGGATAGGAGCCGTCCTCACGCAACACCTCTTCATCATCTGGCTGACACGTACCTTCATTGTGCACAACGAATGGGCGGGTTCTATGATATTCATTTTTCACGCCATACGTTGAAAGCCCGGCATCGGTCAGTACGCGCTGCATCAATCCATAAAGATGGGGCGTCTTCTCTTCGCTAATTTCTGCACCCATGGCACAAGAGAAGTTCTTAGCAGGTTGAGGGAAACGCAAGTCCGCATCTTTGCGCGCTAGATCCCAGCGTGCTTTTCCGCGCAGAGCAATTGTTGCTTCTCTTGCGGCCTCATCCCGCGCAAGGGCAGCACTTCCGTCAGCTGGAGGCGGCCCAAGCAAGACGCGACTATCAGGCAAATCATTCTGTTGTAGATAGCCCGACGCAAAGTGAAAACTTGGGTCTGTAACCCTGGGACCTACTAATGTTTCCGCTAAAGCCGGCCATGTGGCTTGGGAAGACAATGCTAAGGCAGTGACTATGGCCATTTTACAGATCTTCAACAAAGCTCACCTTCTCCTCAAGAATAACGCCGGTAACTATTCGTCCATAGTTGCCCAGCGCATTTGCCGACACCCCTCAGTAGGATTCTCAGCCTCCGGGGCTCTCAACTCCCATTGCAGGTTGTCTGCCCTTAAACGAACGAAACATTCAGTTCACACTTCTTTCAAGGTAACCAACGTCCCCACATCATTTTCTACCCTCATGGCAATCGTCCCCGATCGACCCTGCGGGGCGGTAGAATAATTCCCGGTAAGTTGTTTCTAAGCATAGGAGAAACACCAGTCTTGCCATTTTGTGCCATTTGCATTTGCTGGGTATTTCTGCCAAATCAACAAAAGAGGGTGTGGAACAACAATTGTTGTTAGGCAGAATTATTTTTTGCGTAACCGTGATTGTTCGCGAAACTGCCGCGGTGAAACACCCGAAATGCGGCGAAAAGCACGACTGAAATGTGCTGGGTCTGAATAACCAGACGCGAATGAAACATCAATAATCTTGGTGTCAGTATCCCGCAAAAGTGAACTTGATCGTTCAAATCGGACGGTATCGAGTAAATCTGAATATGCGAGATCGACATCTGCAAGTTTGCGTTGAAGGGTGCGCGTACTCACCCCTGCCATCTCTGCAACATGGGCAAGCGTCGGGACACTTCCATTGGATCCGTATATCATCTGGGCAATAGGGGTTCTCCAAATTTTATCCGCAGATAAATTATTCAGGATTTTGCATGATCTCCAAAAGACAATCGTAAGTGCACGAACTGCATCCGTTTTTCAAAGACACGGAAAAAGGATACTCCCCTCTCAAATGTCTCCTGTCAAAGTTCGGCATTTTGGCCTGTATGTCGCGTAAGCAGGTCAACGTAATAATCCGGGATTTTCTTGGGAGCTGGCTCAAAGCGGGGGAAAAAGCTTTGCTATATCAGCAGTCTTTTCGCAGTTGTCGGATGCTCTCACTTCGTCGGAATAGTGCGATCGTTGAAAGAAACTGTGCTGTAGAAGGTATTTTTCGGTTCAGCGTTATCGGATGACAGGCTAACCGCCCTCGATCCGAGATCATCCTAGAATAAAGAGCGCCATAAAGAAGCTC
This sequence comes from Ochrobactrum quorumnocens, assembly GCF_002278035.1. NCBI lineage: Bacteria > Pseudomonadati > Pseudomonadota > Alphaproteobacteria > Hyphomicrobiales > Brucellaceae > Ochrobactrum > Ochrobactrum quorumnocens. The sequence goes on from NZ_CP022605.1 coordinate 798,848, forward strand.
TTCGGTCTGTTTGGAAAATTCGATTTCTAGAATTAGTTTGGCACAAATTGGCAAGATGTTGCTCTTTCCTTGCAGTAAGAAATCCAGACCATTGGCGAGACAATCTGTGCGGATCGGGATTTCTTATTAGCTTTTACAGATTCACCCGACACATCAGCTTGCTCGTCGTCATGATGTGAGTTGACAGAAAGGTCGGCTATGCAGACAAAGACCGATTTTCGACCGGAGCTCATGCATGCTGACATGGTTTATGTGCATGGTGGCACCTTCCAGATGGGTTCAGATCATCATTATCCCGAAGAAATGCCAGCTCATCGGGTAAGTGTCGAAAGCTTCTTCCTTGACAGGACACCTGTCACCAACGCTCAATTTTCCGAGTTTGTAACTGCGACTGGATATCGAACCTTTGCCGAGCTCGTACCTGATCCTCGAGACTACCCTGGCATTTTATCAGAGATGCTATATGCGGGTTCACTGGTTTTTCAGGAACCAATTGAGGCCGTAGACCTAAGCGATTGGTCGCAATGGTGGACATTTCTAAAAGATGCGAATTGGCGTAAGCCTTACGGTCCACACAGCAGTATTGCAGGACTTGATGACCACCCAGTGGTCCATGTCTGCTATCATGACGCGTTAGCCTACGCCCGATGGAAGGGCAAGGACCTCCCAACAGAGGCCGAGTGGGAATATGCGGCCAGAGGTGGTCTTGAACAGGCAGAATTTGCCTGGGGATCGGATCTCACTCCCAATGGTCAACATATGGCGAATACCTGGCAAGGACAGTTCCCCACGGTTAATCTTAATCTCGACGGATATTCCCGCACGTCCCCTGTCACTGCTTTTCCACCCAACGGTTACGGTCTTCACGACATGATCGGTAACATCTGGGAGTGGACATCGGATTGGTTCACTCCAAAACACGAAGCGAATCCGACGAAAGCTTGTTGCGTACCCAAAAACCCTCGCGGAGGGCACGAATCCAACAGCTATGATCCCTGCCTCCCACACATAAAAATACCGCGGAAAGTCCTAAAAGGTGGATCGCATCTGTGCGCCCCTAACTACTGCCGCCGCTATCGACCTGCCGCCAGACATGCAGAAGCCATTGATACGTCAACAAGCCATGTCGGGTTCAGATGTGTTATTCGAAACGGAGAAGTAAATGAAAAAGGCTCTTAGATACCGATTTAGAGTTCGCTGGTTAAGCATGAGCACGGCGTTGCTATTGTTGGGATCACCAGTTGTAGCCCAGGAAGCGCTCCCGTTTCCGCCCAAGCCCTCGGGGAGCAAAGCCGGACCAACGATAGCTGAGTCAACCTACAGTCCTTTGCCAGCAAAGTCACATCTGCCCGCCAACGCACCAAACATCGTCATCATCATGCTAGATGACGTTGGCCCGGCACTTCCGAGCACATTCGGCGGAGTGATCAATACACAAACCTTAAGCCGCGTGGCTGGAGACGGCATAACTTATAATCGGTTCCACAATGCCGCAATGTGCTCGCCCACTCGAGCTGCGTTGTTAACGGGCCGCAATCATCATCGCGTCGGCTATGGCCAGATCGCAGAACTCGCAAACGACTGGGATGGTTATTCCGGCCGCATCCCACGTACGTCTGCGACAGCTGCAAAAGTGCTTGGCTATTATGGTTACGCAACAAGCGCCTTCGGTAAATGGCACAATACGCCTGCTAATGAGACTACGGCCGTCGGCCCTTATACGAACTGGCCGGCCGGGGCGGGGGTTGGCTTTGACTATTTCTACGGCTTTCTTGCAGGAGAATCCTCTCAATGGGAGCCTGCAGTCGTTGAAAACACAGTCCGGCTCAATCCGTCCGAAGGGAAGACAGAATATCATTTTACCGAAGATATGACTGATAAAGCTGTCACCTGGATGAAGCAGGTCCATGCACTCACACCAGACCGGCCCTTCTTTATGTATTGGACGCCGGGGGCTTCGCACGGCCCGCATCACATTTTCAAAGAATGGGCAGACAAATATAAGGGCAAATTTGATGCAGGCTGGGACGTTATGCGTGAGGATGTGTTTAACCGACAGAAAGAACTCGGCTGGATTCCAAAAGATACTGAACTTACGCCACGACCAGATTCCCTCGCCGCCTGGGCGGATATTCCAGAAGATGAAAAGCCATTCCAGCGTCGGCTGATGGAAGTATTTGCCGGATACACCGAACACGCAGACGCGCAGGCCGGACGGTTACTTGATACTCTCGATGAACTTGGCATTCGCGACAATACACTCGTGTTCTACGTCTGGGGTGACAACGGCTCAAGTGCGGAAGGACAAAATGGCACTATCAGCGAGCTATTGGCTCAGAATGGTATTCCGTCCGAGATTAAGGATCATATTCGCACTATGAATGAGCTCGGTGGTCTGGATGTGCTTGGATCTCCAAAAGTCGACAATATGTATCATGCCGGGTGGGGATGGGCGGGTTCTACCCCATACAAATCAACAAAGCTGATTGCTGCACATTTTGGCGGCACACGTACCCCGCTTGCGGTATCATGGCCAAGCCGGATCAAGGCCGACCACACACCGCGTCCGCAATTTCATCATGTGAATGATATTGTACCTACTATTTATGAGATTCTGGATATCCAGCCGCCGAAACTCGTCGACGGTGTCAGCCAAGACCCGATAGATGGAACGAGCATGACCTATTCCTTCGGGTCACCCACAGAGCCAGACCGCAAGAAGGAGCAGTACTTCGAAGTCATGGGTAGCCGCGCCTTTTACAAGGAGGGTTGGATAGCTTCAGCATTCGGACCCCGAGTGCCCTGGCAAACGGGCGTTGACCCTTCGATCATGCAATGGACGCCAAGAAATGACGTTTGGGAGCTCTATAATCTCAACAAGGATTTCTCGCAGGCGAAGGATATCGCAGCCGAAAATCCTGGGAAGCTTAACGAACTGAAGGTAGATTTCGAGAAAAGCGCGGAAGACAATAAGGTATATCCCGTCGGTGGCGGCTTGTGGTCCGCAATCTTCCATCCGGAAGATGCGCCGTCCAATCCCGCCAGGTCGTTTAGCTACACGCAAGAGGTTGTTGGTGTTCCGGAGTTTACTGCACCAAAGCTCGGATCACGAAGCAACCTCGTGACAATCGACGCGGATCTGCAACCAGATTCGAAAGGGGTCCTCTACGCACTTGGCGCAGTTTCGGGAGGTGTAGCTCTTTGGGTTGAGGACGGGAAGCTCTATTACGAGTACAATCTGTTTGAAATCGAAAGAACGCAGTTGGAAACATCAATCCCGCTTCCGACAGGAAAAGTAAAAATTGAAGTCGAAACACGCAAGGTAGACGGTGTCCGGCCCGCTCCGCTTGATGTCGTCATTCGTGTTAATGGCGCCGAGGTCAGCAAGGGAAGAGTTCCGCGCGCAGCATCGCTCACGTTTACTGCCAATGACGCCTTTGACGTTGGCCGCGATAGCTATTCGCCAGTCTCTCTTACCTACTTCGACCGCAAGCCCTTTGCATTCAACGGCACAATCCGGCATCTGAAGGTCGATTATTTGGATTAAGGCGCGAACAGCGGGAGGTGGCGAGCGGCGGCAAAAATGGTCGCTGCTCCCATCATTTGCGTTGTGGGATATCAATTGCTCACATGTATCGACCCGACTCTAACGATATAATTGCCTTTTGATTAGCAGACTAGAATGTGCGTCACCGCGAAGATTCTCAATAGTTTCAAAGGTAGATGTGCATGGTTCGCAATCGTTCAGAATCTACAGATCAACTGTGCGTGAAAAGTATCACTCAGTTCTTTTGGAAAATGGATTTTGGGAGGACGGCAACCGCATCATCTTGTCCTGAGCCCTTCTAAGGCACGGTTTCGAGGTCAGTTTCGCGAAACTCATTGTCCGTTGCAAGAATGGGGACACGATAATATTTCGCGCACGCGTAATGAATGCAGTCTGCCAAATTAAGACCACTACGACCTTTCCGGTAGGTATTGGCCGCGTGGAGTGAAAGCGTTGTGGTTCGTCTTGCTGGCGGTAGGTCGCGAAGCTCGATGGCGCGGGCGTCCAGGAACTCCATGATGATCGGCTCAACCTGATCGATTGGAAGATCGAACTTGTCTGGCCGGGATAAGGCGAGGGCGGTTTCCAGAACGGCAAGCGGTGATGTAAAGCGCTTTTTGGCATTCATGATCGCGGTGGAAACGCGTTCGGCTTCGGGTTCGTCGGACAAAACAGCGACGAGGGCGCAAGCGTCAATAAACATGTTGCTCACAATTCCCACATTTCGTCATAGGCTTCCTTCGTTAGAGGCTTTTTTGCTGCTTCCTTGCCTGCAATATGATACTTTTCTCGCAGACGCGCCGCAGTCTGGGCTGGAGTTTCGACGTTCAGACGGCGCTCAATCGCCTCGCGCATGGCAATGACGATTGCGTCAGAAATGCTTACCTTTGCGATCTTTGCGAACTTGCGCGTCAACTCGTCGGCGGTTTCGTTTGTGACATTGATTGCCATGGCAGACACTCCATGTAGATAATGCATAACTTTAATGTAGATGCTTTTCTCTACATTCGCAACGGGGAACCGGTCGTGCGGGAGAAACGCAGGACCGTAGTGCGGCTTATTCAGCCGCTTGGGGAAACTCCGCTTCATCGTCGGCGCATCCGGTTTCTTCGCCGATTTCGTAGTCCATGGTTTCGGCTGTGGCTTCCGTCGCGATCCGAACGGGGACAGGGAGCCACCCGGTACCGGAAACAAGCCGCTCTGCGATTAACACCGCTTCGCCCTTCTTCTTTGCCGCGCGGACTGATAATTCCGCATCTTTCATGGAACGTTCAAGCCGTTCTTGGGTAACACGACTTTGCAAGGCGCTATGACCGCTGCATGAATAGATGACGTCGATCAGCATAGAATGCACGACAGCCACAAGAGCGATATCGGCATTGTTGGCGAGTTCAATGGGCAGCGCTGCTGTTTTATGGGCGGTCAGGTCTTCGATTATCGCCGCACTATGAGTCATTACCGGCAGGGCCGGAGTTGGCACGCCTTGCAATGTCACTTCATCCCTTCGTAATCAGCCTCCGTCTCAGCATTCACAAAGCCGCGCTCAATGCGCGCCCTGCTGTAATAGTCCATCCAGACATACGCACCAGACGTTTCCAGCGCCTCGGCACTGAACGCTTCCGTCTTTACAGTGAGGGTATCGATCTGGTTTTGCAGGGTTTCAAGTTTTGCGTCAGCCTGTTCGTCATATTCCGCCTGTGCTGCCTCCAAAGATTCCTGATCTTCTGCCGATAAAAACACCTCTTCGGGATAGAAACGCTTCATGCGGTGAAAACCTTCTGGCGCTTGCTCACTGCATTCGATCCATTTCCAGACTTCGGCTTTCACCTGATCGGTAATTTTCGCAAACTTTTGCGCTATCAGCTTTTCCAGCAAGGCGGCATCTGTGGCATATCCGCCCCGGTCACTATCGAAGAGATCGCGCTTGACTGTGCCGCCTGCTACTTCATAGACCCCGATACCGCGGATGAAATCAAAGCGTTTGTCATCTGATGCTATCATTTCTTCGGTGAGGGCATACTGATCCGATAAGCATCACGGTTCCAGTCGGGCAGGGCGTTCCAGACTTCCATCTAGCGCTTATGATCATCGCAGATGGTACTTGCCGCCCTCAGAAGTGCAAGCTATCCGTGAGTTCCGTGATCGAAGCGGCGATGAGCAAGGCATCTCGTCTGATGAGCTATGAATGAGATTAGTTCCAACAAGAGAGCATAGGCAGTATGCTTGAAAGATCATCAAAAGCCGTAGTTCTCAACTACGTTCGGGCGAATATAGCATCATTTGGGCTTTCCACCCGGACAAGACACTCCACTCAATCATGCAGAGCGATTTCCTTCACCAACTTAAATTCTTCACACCAGAGCAGCATTGACGGGTCGAACCCGCCATTTCGCTTGAAATAGGACATGTGGGCCTCGCGCCACCATTCAAGTGTAAGGTCGCCCTCTCCCTCTTTGCGCGCAAACGCCTGATCCACATTCTGGAAGGAGCGTTGTTCCAGTGAAATCGTTTCCACAACAGCGCGCGGTCTTCCAGAGCCATCGCAAACAACCATACGCTTGCCGATCGAAGTCTGCATACCGTCTTGCACAGACCAGCAGGTTGCAGTCTTCTGGCCGCTCAAAACCAGGGCGAGAAGCTCGTCAGCAAGGCGCGAGCTATCGCCAAACGAGAAGCGATCCAGTCCGCTCCAATTCATTTCCTCTTTATTAGCTGCCATTGTCTTTGATCATCTCCTGTGGCGTGGGCAATCCCCCATCGGGGACGCCTGTGGTATGCGAACCTGGTGGGTTTGTCATCAACCGGAGGTCATCGCGTTGGTTTCCGCCAAATAACGTTAAGGCGATCTGAGACGAGTGATTTTCGGATGCAGTGGCTCATTTGTGATGAACGGTAGAAGTAGTCTGAAACTAGCTCAGTCACACTGGCATGTCACCCGGGCCTAATCATATCTCCGCTCATGATGGAGGCCGCTATCCAGTGGATCGAAGCGGCTGCGTGGTTGAGCAGGTTGCGAGCCAGCGGCTTGAGATCGAGGTTCGGCACCGTCTTGCATCGGCATTTTCCCCGATCTGCGCAGAAATCTGCTTTCGCCTCACATCCTCATTTCGACAAAACCGCCAGTTGAGCTGTTTGAATTGGCCGGGGTGCGCGTGTCCTCCTCCTCATCATTTTCGAGAAAGCCGGAGAGCCATCTTGGCATTTGCATCAATCTGAGTGCTGTGCCGTCCCGAGTGGCACTCGATATTGCGCTCTCTCGATGCGCAGAGATTGTTAGGGCTCACGAAGGTCGTTAGCGTGTACTAATGCAGAAATGCCCACGGAGCCCCGTTATCATTGGCGGGTTGAGCTCATCCGCCAGATCCAGCTCCACTCCAGTAAGACAGCGTCGGTGACCAGCCTGCGGGCGATGAGCCGATTGACCATGTCAAAGGCGGCCGGTACACGAAGCCCTGCGTTTTCGGCAACCAAAGTGGCTGTTCGCAATCTTTATGCTTCGCACGTTACGGCATCATCGGCCCTTGCGTGCAACCCTTCGGGTTCTTCTACTTTCCGCTCCGGTACGACCGCTTCGCTGTGCACTGGACAGCGGCTGCCGTAGTCGGGCTTCGCGATTGCGCACAACCACTTTTCGAGGAGTTGCCTGATGAAAACGCGCGTAACCTTCTGCCAAAAATCGGGCCGCCCCATCTGACGTATGATCAATCGGTCGATTGCCCGTCTGGCCCATAAGAGGCAAAGCAAAATCACCGTCGCTGTCTCGCTTCCCTTCTTCGCCAAGGTCGAAGCCAGCTATGACGCGGAGTTCAAGAGCCGGTACGCCGCATGAATCTTTTAGAGGTGCTGGCCGGATTGGAACCGCTGGGGCCGGAAGATCAGTTTCCCGATATCAACGATACCTTGATGCCGCTGAAAGAAATCGACCTGTGAGCGCGCTCTATGCTCGACACCATATCGTGTCCGAGCTTGCACGAAACCCCAGGGGCGCTGTCGCCAGACGCATCGCCGAGGTTAGGCCGGGTGCGATCTGCGTCAGCATCAACACGGTAGCGGAGTTGCATTATGGATGCGCCAAGAAGGGATCACCGAAGCTTCCGGCGCAGATCTTGGCCATTCTTGGAAGTATGCAAGTGCTCGCGCTCGATGTGCCAGCTGACACCGAATACGGGGAAATTCGTGCCGAACTGGAGGCCGATGGTAAGCGCATCGGACCGAATGACCTGTTCATCGCCGCCCATGCACCCGCACTCGGGGAGGTGCTGGGGACGGCCAATAGCGGAGAATTCACACGCATCCACGCTTTGCGGGTCGAAAACTGGCTGCGCGACTAAGCCGCGTACTGCCCGGAGGCGAACGCGCTTCTCCATTGTGCCGTAGAGAGCCGGAGGGCCATGGCAGAGCGACCTGCCACGTGAAGATTGAATATGACCGCACGCTGGATCTACAGCGCAACTTAATCGAACGGTTTTTTTGAAGAATTAAAATCAACCGCGCAATTGCCGCTCGATATGATCAATTCGCTGAAAGTTTCATCAGCATGGTTCATACTGCAACCGCAAGTTGCTGGCGCAAATTCGTCCGCGCTGCCTAATCTGATGAGGTCTTCAAGTAGCTCAAGAAGTTCCGGCCAAGGAGCTGGTGATTCATCGCAGAAAGCATCATGGATTCCGATTATGCAATGTAGCTTGGCAGCGATTCCGGTGATTGTTTTTGCGGGTGTATAAACCAGGTTCTTTGCGAGGGCGGTTTCTTCTTCAGCAGCATTTATCTCGGCAGCAAATGCTTGTGTATATCCATGGTGTTCAGCGAGATGGTCCCACCTATTTTGCAACCTTTCTAGCTCAGCCTTAGCAAAATTTCTCAGATTGGCCAGCTCAGGGGCTTCAAAAATCTTTTCGATTTGTTCAAAAGATTGGAGTACAAGAGCGCGATCCTCCGGGAGCTTGAGGCGAAGTAAGGGAAAGCCGCCCGCGATGCACAAAACCTTTGTTTCTAGCTCTTGTTGTTTCCGGCAGTATGCGTGTCTCCGCTCGTGAGACGCTTTCCATTCACCCCAGATGGTTAAAATTGGGTCCACGGCGGATCTTTGTGCGATGCTAGTATCAATCGAATTAACTCTTTGATGGAAAGTTTTAGGTAAATTTATGCTAATCTCAGAATCAGCCATGATCCGAGCTCCTAACAGCTTGATTGTGGTCAGATCGGGCAAGTGTTAGCGCACTTGCTCGATTGCTGGTCATTATTCATACAAAATGATAGAAGTCAATCAGAAAGTTTGCCTTGGATACACCTTTACTTACTACCGAGCAATGCCGCGGCGCACGTGCTATGTTGGGATGGAGCCAGTTAGAGCTCGCAAATGCAGCCAATGTGTCCCGTCAGACGATAGCTGATTTTGAACGAGGTGCACATGTACCAATCGCTAATAATCTGGCGAGTATTAAAACGGCGTTAGAGCGGGCAGGAATAGAATTTATTTCCGAAAGCGGCGGTAGTGTTGGAATTATTTTGCTAAGGAAGTTAACCTAATATCGTAACTCACTGCAGATTATTCCTTATTGCTCGAGGTTTTTTGTAGAACCTTTATCAAGGTAACGCGGCGAAGATAAGAAGTGTACTTTCTGCCGGAATTGAATTGTCGCGAGCAGTATTTGCAGCGCGTTAGAGCATGGCGTCAGTGGCTGCCCATAATCTGGAGAACTTGCACGCTTGGCATGTTACCGATCTGCTGCAGTGTTCTTGACTGGAAATCGGGAAGATTGCGTTTTGCACCACCCCGAGAGAACCATGAATCTTCAGAAAAGGGTAATGGATACGCGGTTCACTTCACAGCGATTAGTTTCCAGTCGATATGCGAGCAATCAATCACCAGTGGAAATCTTGTAGTTTTGAGAATTGATTTCGGACGTTTGTGATTGATGATTAGGTCTCTGTAACATTACTCAACGGCGAACCTATTGTTTCTGAAAAACCTCTATAGCGCTGATGGCTACGGGTAAGGTGTGCCTGCATGGCTTCACGGGCCTGTTCTGTGTCACGCACGCTGATTGCTTCACAAATCGCGCGATGCTCCACAACGGTGTTTTGTATGTATTGGGGCGTTATGAGCGCGGGGTTGAGGTCGCGGGAGAACGCAGGTTGGGGCAGGATTTTCATGCTCATTACCCTGAAAAATTCCATGAAAGCGAGATTGTTGGTAGCTTCAGTTATAGACTTGTGAAAAATATAATCGAGCTCGTCCAGCGCTGCTTCATCATCCTGCGAGGCTTCAAACCGTTTGAGAGCTTCCCACATTTTAGCTTCTTGCGCCCAGGACCTGCGTTGTGCCGCCAGGCCTGCAGCATGCACTTCAAAGGCCATACGCAATTCCAGGAGATCCATGAACGGCAGCGAGAGAAGCCCCAATGGTTCTAGATTGGTTGAAGCTTCACTCTTTGCCGCGTCGGCCTTGTCCTGATCGCGGATGAAAATACCCACTCCATGCTTGGCCTCAAGCAACCCATCGGAGCGCAGAGCAGCGATCGCTTCGCGTATGACAGTTCGACTGACTCCAAGCTTTTCGCCCAGCTCAGCAAGGGTGGGAAGTTTATCACCATTCTGAAGTGTCCCGTCAGTGATCAGTGATCTTAAATTCTCAATCGTTCGTGAAGTAAGTGTTATCAATGATAATCTACCCCTAATTTTTTATCTCTGCGCTTTGACGCGCCGTCCATATATAGTAAGCAAGATAATATCATTAAACAAGTGATATTATCACTACGTACATCTACTCTCTTTTTGGTTAAAAATCATTACAAGCGGTTCTGCTGAATTTGCTGATACCGCACTACATCTGATATTTTTCAGAAATAGAAGCCGAAAAAATTATCTCATTAAGAATCGTACTTTTTGCATACTGTGTTCCTTATATCTAATTTATTCAATAGGTTAATGCCATACTTCGATGATTTGATGTTGTTGTATGATCTCTAAGAAACATTCTTGACAAGAAGTACTATTTCCGCGAGTTTGATGCCATAACAAAAAGCAATGTGATAATATCACAGTCGTTTTCTATCATATAAGATTGCTAGAAACCCGACGCGCGGAAAACAATTAGGGGAAACATGATGGGATCGGTTTCAACCAGACTGAACGAATTGGGTATATGCCTGCCGGATATCACAGCCCCCAGTGGCACGTATGTTCCGTTCAGGCTTAGTGGTAATACGCTCTACATTTCAGGTCAGGTTCCACGTATCGATGGTATCGACTGCTATCTTGGATTGGTTGGCAGTACGATGGACGTGCAGGAGGCCTATCAGGCCGCGCGTATTTGCGCGCTCAATATTCTTGCACGTGTGGCCACTGCACTTGACGGTGATCTTGATCGGGTTTCGGCTTGTCTGCAAGTGCGTGGTTTCGTCAACGCAGTTCCAGACTTCAAAGATCATCCAGCCGTTATCGATGGCGCTTCTGATCTTCTGGTCGAAATCCTCGGTGAAAAAGGTCGGCATGCGCGAACTGCTTTGGGGGCAGGCTCATTACCGCGCGGCTTTGCGGTCGAGGTTGATGCCATTTTCGAAGTTGTGGCGTGACTGCGCTGTTTCCATTCTGCTGATACATATAAAGCGAGAGATAGATGACTGATAAAGCCATCAAGATGCGTTCGGTAAACAAATGGTATGGCCAGCTTCACGTCCTCAGAGGTATCGATCTGGAGGTCAATCGCGGCGAGCATATCGTTTTGTGCGGCCCTTCCGGCTCGGGCAAGTCGACGCTAATCCGCTGCATCAATTTTCTGGAAGAAATCCAAGATGGCACGATTGATGTGAACGGAACCCGTTTGGGCAACAGAGGCGCTAATGTCGATCATATTCGCCGTGATGTTGGCATGGTGTTCCAGCAGTTCAATTTGTTCCCGCATATGACTGTGCTGGAAAATTGCATGCTTGCGCCGCGCCGTGTGCATCAATCTTCGGTGCCTGTTGCCAGGGAAAAGGCCATGCATTTTCTTAATCGCGTCCATATCGCCGACCAAGCTGCAAAGTTTCCGGCACAGCTATCGGGCGGGCAGCAGCAACGCGTTGCTATCGCGCGCGCGCTTTGTATGGACCCCAAGATCATGCTTTTCGACGAACCAACTTCGGCGCTTGATCCCGAAATGGTCAAAGAGGTGCTTGATACGATGGTTTCTCTCGCTGATGACGGAATAACCATGATCTGCGTGACCCATGAAATGGGTTTTGCGCGGGCAGTAGCGCACCGCGTCATTTTCATGGATCGCGGTGAGATTATCGAAAGTGCCCCGCCGAACGAATTCTTCAGCAATCCCAAACAAGAGCGCGCCAAGGCGTTTCTAGGACAGATTCTTAACCACTGACAAGAAGGGAACAAACGCAATAAGTGGGAGATAACAAATGCATTATATATTTGACTTCGGACCGGTCTTGGCGGCGTGGCCTGCGCTGGCTAATGGCGCAATTCTAACGCTGAAAATATCGTCCACTTCAATGATCTTGGGCCTGTTACTCGGCATCGTATTTATGCTCATGCGTATGAGTTCGGTAAAGGCAATTTCTTTTGTGGCTTTCGGCTATATCGAACTGATCCGCAATACCCCCTTTCTTGTGCAGTTGTTCTTCATCTTCTTCGGCATGCCATCGATGGGAATTACTTTGACAGCAGAGCAAGCAGCAATTCTCGCAATGACGCTGAATTGTGCGGCCTATGCTGCTGAAATCGTTCGCGGTGGGGTCGAATCGATCAAGGTCGGTCAAATTGAAGCGGGAAAGGCGTTAGGCCTTCATACATTCGACATTTATCGGTTCATCATTTTCCGACCGGCCATTCGTGCGGTTTACCCGGCTCTTTGCAGTCAGTTCATTCTTATGATGCTCAACTCGAGCCTTGTTGCCTCGATTTCTGCCGAAGAACTGACCTACGTCGGCCAAATGATCGATTCAGAAACGTTCCGCAGTTTTGAAGTCTATTTCATACTTGGCATCATCTATCTCGCACTTTCGCAATTTTTTTCCATCGTTCTGCAAGTCATCGGCAGAACCTACTTTTCCTATCCGTCGAAGTGAGGCCCAGCGATGATACGTAGTTTTGGCTCCGCAGAGTTCTTTTTCATCCTTGAAGGTGCCCGTTGGACGGTCCTGCTGTCGATCCTTGCGTTCACTTTCGGTGGACTTGCAGGTTTGCTGGTAGCACTGGGACGTACAAGTCAAATGAAATGGCTTCGATATCTGATGGCGGTCTATATCCAAATTTTTCAGGGCACTCCGCTGCTTATTCAGCTCTTCTTCGTCTATTTCGGGTTGCCGCTTTTGGGCATTCGCGTTGATGTGTGGGTGGCAATGATCGTCGGGCTTTCTCTGCATGCCAGTGCATTTCTGGGCGAAATCTGGCGTGGAAGCATCGAGGCTGTTCCCACCGGCCAGGATGAGGCCGCACGTGCGCTCGGGGTCCGATATTTTCATCGCATGAAGGATGTCGTGCTCCCGCAGGCATTTCGCATTGGCCTGCCAGCAACCATCGGATTTCTGGTTAATCTGATCAAGGGAACAGCACTGGCAGCATTGCTTGGACTAACGGAACTGACCCGTTCTGGGCAGTTGATGGCCAATATCACATTCGAGCCAATGAAGGTCTTTGGAACTGTGGGACTGATCTACTTCGTCGTTTGTGTCCCGCTCACTTATTACAGTGCCAGGATCGAAAAGCGCCTCAACACTTCCCGCTAAATCAACAATAATCAAACCAGAGGTAAGAACATGTCTAATCGAAATTCCATGCTTTCGAAAATCGTATTCAGCCTGGCAACAAGTCTCATTGCCTCCCTTTGGGCTTCGAGTGCTGTATTGGCTGCATCGCCTGAACAAATCAAAGCAAAAGGCGTTGCCGTCGTAGGCGTCCAGATGGATCAGTTTCCATGGGGCTTTATCGATGAAAATGGCAAAAACGGCGGCTATGATATTGAAGTAGCCAATCTGATTGCCATGGAACTCGGTGTGGAGGTCAAGTTCGAGCGCGTCACAGGTCAGAACCGCATTCCACTGCTTACAAATGGAATGGTGGATTTTCTTGTGCCGTCTATGACGGTCACGGCTGAACGCGCCAAGGTTATTCAATTTGTGTTGCCCTATTCCGCGAACGACATCACCGTCTGGGGCAAGAAAGATCTCGACATTAAGGCCAATGAAGACCTTGCCAATTATGTAATTGGCGTCAATCGTGGCAGCGCGTTTGAGCCGATCCTCAGGAAGGTTGCGCCAGCGGGAACCAAGATCAAAGGCTTCGACGATGATGCAACAACCGTGCAAGCCCTTTTGTCGGGACAGGTCGACGCCATCCTGGGCAGCCTGACTTATGGTCTGGTGATCGACAGCACCGGAAATGGTGGCAATTATGACCGCAAGTATAAGGCTGCCGATAATATTCAGGCCATGGCTGTTCGTAAGGGCGATCAAGAAATGCTTGATTATCTAAACGATTTCGTAACGCGACATAGTGCGGATGGGTCGCTGGATGCGCTTTACAAAAAGTGGATCGGCGTCGACCGCCCAAAATTGCCAACCGAGCTTGAAGGCGTGGATTTTACAGGCAAGCAATAGTTCAGTACGCAATCTGAAATAGACGGTGTGCGACTGACCGCACACCGACGAACAAAGCATTCACATTCAATGACATTGAACCCGCAAAGGATGACTTGCGGGAACAGATTAACACGTGCGCTCTACAGCTTTCCAGCTGCGTCTGCACATACCGTATTGATCTCTTTCTGGGAGTTAAGCAGAACATGACGATAGATGGCAAACTGATCAGGGTTGGTGTCGATATTGGCGGAACCTTTACTGATGTGGCGATGGAAGTCGGTGAGACCCTTCATTCGACCAAGGTACTGACGGATTATGCATTTCCGGAAAACGCCATCATCCAGGCTATTTGTGAGGTCGCCCAAAAAGCTGGAGTGAAGCTTGGTCAGATCGACACCGTTATTCACGGCACGACACTTGCCACCAACGCCCTCATTGAGCGGCGCGGAGCCAAAACCGCACTCGTGACAACCAAAGGCTTCCGCGACGTTATCGAAATGCGAACCGAAAGCCGTTTCGAACAATATGATCTGGATATTGTTCTTCCGGCGCCGCTTGTTCCGCGTAATGACCGATTGGTTATAAATGAGCGTATCGGCGCAAACGGCGAAATACTGAAGTCTCTCGATGATGCGGAAGTCGACGCGCTTTGCGAACGCATTATTGCGGAAGGCTATGAAAGTGTCGCCGTTGGCTTTATCCATTCGTATCTTAACGGAGAACACGAACGTCGTTTCCGTGATCGGCTGTTGTCGAAAAAGCCCGATCTTTCTGTCTCGATTTCGTCGGAAGTGTCTCCGCAGATGCGCGAATTCCAGCGCTTTAACACAGTTTGCGCCAACGCTTATGTCAAGCCGCTCATGGCTTCTTATCTTAACCGTCTCGTTGGGCGGTTACGGGAAAATGGGTTGGTTTCGCCCGTCTTTATGATTCATTCAGGCGGTGGTATCATTAGCATCGAAAGCGCGATCGAATTCCCTGTTCGTTTGCTGGAATCGGGGCCCGCAGGTGGTGCCATTTTTGCAGCTTATATCGCTGCCAATCACAAGCTCGATCAGGTTGTCTCCTATGATATGGGCGGGACGACGGCAAAAATCTGTCTGATTGAACAACAGGTTCCAAAGACTTCCAAGACTTTTGAAGTAGCGCGTACATATCGTTTCAAGAAGGGCAGCGGCATGCCGATCTCCATTCCGGTTATCGAAATGGTCGAGATAGGAGCAGGTGGTGGTTCCATTGCAAGCGTCGATTCCATGCAACAGATCCGTGTTGGGCCCCATAGTGCCGGATCGGAACCAGGACCTGCCTGCTATGATCGCGGCGGTATTCATCCAACAGTGACAGATGCAGATGTTATTCTTGGTCGCCTTGACCCTGAAAGTTTTGCCGGCGGCGCAATGAAGCTTTCACGCAAAGCTTCCGAAAAAGCCATGCGAGCTGATATTGGCAGCAAGCTTGGCGCTGATGTTACGACCTCTGCCTACGGCTTGAGTGAAGTCGTTGACGAGAACATGAGTAACGCTGCCCGCATGCATGCAGTTGAAAACGGCAAGGAATTGTCGGATTTCACCATGATCGCTTTTGGCGGAGCAGCGCCGGTTCATGCCGCACGGCTTTGCGAAAAACTAGGTGTCAATGATCTTCTCATTCCGCCCGGCGCAGGGGTTGGTTCCGCCATCGGCTTCTTACGTGCGCCATTTGGTTTTGAATCAGTGCGCAGTGCCTTTAGCCGTTTAAGCCGCTTTGATGGTGAGGCAATCAATACGGTGATCCGCGAGTTGGTTGAGGAAGCGACCTCCTTCGTTCGTTCCGGCGCGCCTGATGCTAACCCATCGCTCGAATGCACGGCATATATGCGTTATGCTGGTCAGGGTTGGGAAGTGCCGGTCACGATAAATGTTAGCGATTATAAGGATGCGGATGCCGTAATTTTCCGCAATCTTTTCGATGAATGTTATGAACGTTTTTTCGGTCGTGTGATTGATGATCTCGATGTTGAGATTGTTAGCTGGTCGCTGCGCGCAAGCGCAGAAGCTGCGGCCCCTTCGCCTGCAGCGCCCGTGAAAAAGCAATCGCAAGCGGCTGTATCCGGTCAGCGACAGATATTTGACGTTCTCGAAGAACGCTTTCTGGATGCGTCCATTGTCAAACGTGATGCCATGAAACCTGGTGACTGGATCGCCGGTCCCGCCGTCATCACAGAACGCGAAACGTCAACCATCGTTACTGCCAGCCGCGAAGTGATCATGCAGGCGGACGGATGCCTGCTGCTGCGTGCCAAAGCTGCTTAAGGAATGTTATCATGACAAAGAAACCCATTTCCGACGTCCATATGCAGATCATGTGGAACCGCCTTATTTCAGTTGTTGAAGAACAGGCCGTTACACTCATTCGTACCGCGTTCAGCACCAGTGTACGTGAATCCGGTGATCTTTCGGCGGGTGTCTTCAACCGCGCTGGCTTGATGATCGCGCAGGCTGTGACAGGTACACCCGGACACGTCAACGCAATGGCGGAAGCTGTCGGCCATTTCATCAATGATATTGGCCGTGAGAACATTTTCGAAGGTGATGTCTATATTACCAATGATCCTTGGAAGGGAACGGGGCACCTACATGACTTTACGGTTGTGTCGCCAAGCTTTCGTAAGGGTGAACTGACCGGTTTCTTTGCATGTACCGCTCACGTGGTTGATGTGGGTGGACGGGGTTTCGGGCCGGACGCAAATGAAGTTTATGAGGAAGGCATTTTCGTGCCAATCATGAAGTTCGCGGAACGCGGTGTGGTCAACAAGGATCTCGTCAATATTCTGCGCAACAACGTGCGCGAAAGCCATCAGGTTGTCGGGGATGTCTATTCGCTCGCCGCTTGTAACGAAATCGGGCATCGTCGTCTGATGGACATGATGGATGAGTTCAACCTAGATGACCTTGAAGGCTTGGCGGACTTCATCTTCAAACGCAGCTATGATGCAACGCTGGAGCGGCTCGCAGCTTTACCGCACGGGACATATTCCAACGTCATGCGGGTGGATGGCTATCATGACCCAATTGATATTGCTGTGCGCCTCGACGTACATCCCGATCATATTCTTGCCGACTTTAGCGGTACTTCCGCGCCAAGCCCCAAAGGCATCAATTGTCCGCTGATCTATTCAGCAGCCTATGCCTGCTACGGCCTGAAATGTTCGCTTGCGCCTGAAATTCCGAACAACCATGCGTCGCTGCTGCCATTCAAGATAACAGCACCTGTGGATTGTATTCTGAATGCACAACGCCCCGCACCTGTTTCTGTACGCCACGTACTTGGTCATCTCGTGCCTGATGCGGTGCTGGGTGCAGTTCATAAAATGCTGCCGGATAAAGTTCCGGCAGAGGGATCGGGCGCGCTCTGGAACCTTCATGTCAGTGCGCATCCGCTCACCGGTGTAAACGCACCAAAGGATGGCGGACATCGTGCGGAAGTGCTCTTGTTCAACAGTGGTGGTACAGGCGCGCGTCCCCAGCTTGATGGTTTGAGTGCAACAGCCTTTCCAAGTGGCGTGCACTCGATGTCTATCGAAGCGACCGAACATGTTGGACCTGTCATCTTCTGGCGCAAGGAACTGCGTGATGGATCTGGCGGTGCAGGACAATATCGCGGTGGCCTCGGACAGGTTGTCGAAATAGCCCCGATCGAAGGGCATGAGATTTACTTTAATGCTATGTTCGACCGCATCAAGCATCCGCCGCGCGGTCGCGAGGGTGGTGAGAATGGCGCTGCGGGCGCAGTCATTCTCGATGACGGCACGATCCTCAACGCCAAGGGCAGGCAGCATGTTCCTGCCGGTCGGCGTCTTATTCTGGAGCTGCCCGGCGGCGGAGGCTACGGGCCAGTTGACAGGCGTTCAGAAGAGGCTGTGCGGCGCGATTTCGAATTTGACTATGTTGTGAACGAGTAATTTTGAGAACCAAGAGGCCGCCATTTGGGCGGCTTCTTTTGTCTCACCGAGTGAAAAGAGCGTTTTAAATGAATTATGAAAATCGCCGATCATCTGGCATTCAGGCGTCTCCCAGCATGGCAGTCTCAATGGCCGCCAAAAAGCTGCGCGCTGAAGGACGAGACATTGTCGATCTCTCTTTGGGAGAGCCAGATTTTGAGCCGCCAGCCCATATTGTGGACGCCGCATGTGCTGCCGTAAAATTAGGAGGCATCCGTTATGGCGCGGCTGCGGGAAGTGAAGCACTCCGTAATGCAATCATTGCCAAGTTCAAACGAGACAATCAGCTTGATTTCAACCTTGATGAATTGACGGTCGCTAACGGTGCCAAGCAGATATTGTTCGATGCATTTCTGGCAACTCTTGAAGAGGGGGACGAGGTTGTCATTCCGACCCCTTGCTGGGTATCTTATGCAGATATTGTTTCGCTCCATGGCGGCAAACCAGTTCTTGTAGGATGCGGAGCGGAAACAGGTTTTAAACTCACAGCGGCGCTGCTTGAAGCAGCGATCACGCCGCGTACTCGCTGGCTGATGCTCAACTCCCCCTCTAATCCGACAGGTGCCGTTTACAGCGCCGATGAATATGCGCAACTGGCTTCTGTGCTTGAAAAGCACGAAAGCATTCTCATTCTTTCCGACGAGATTTATGAACATATCTTGTTGCGTGGCGTGCCTTTCGTCTCCTTTGGCAGCGTATGTCCGCAATTGCGGGAGCGCACGCTGATCGTCAATGGCGTCTCAAAAGCCTATGCTATGACCGGATGGCGTGTCGGTTACGCGGCTGGGCCAAAGGCACTGATTGCAAGTATCAACAAAATGCAGTCCCAAAGCGTCACCTCTGTCTGTGGCATTGCACAGGCAGCGGCTAAAGCGGCGCTAGATGGCGATCAGGCATTTGTAAATAGGGCTGCGAAAATTTTTAGCCGACGCGCTGATCTTGTGGCTACCCATCTGGTCCAGATTCCGCAGATTGATTTTCTCAAACCGGATGGGGCATTTTATGCCTTCATCGGACTTAGCAAACTGTTTGGCAAGAAAACTAGATCCGGTACTACGCTTAATGATGACACAGACGTTGCCAGTTATCTGCTCAACGCATTTGGCGTATCGAGTGTGCCAGGCATAGCGTTTGGTGCGCCGGGTTTCATTCGGCTATCGATTGCTGCTTCTGAAGAAGAACTCGTTAAAGCATGTTGTCGCCTAAATGATATGGTCGCCGGTTTACCTTAGAACCTAAAACAAAGCCGCAGGTCAAAACCTGCGGCTTTCGTTCATTTCTGTGCGTTAGGCAGCATGTTTGCGGGCATAAGTGCCGATCAGCGCCTCAAGCATTCCTTCTTCTTCGCTGGTCAGGTCGGAGAGAGGCGAGCGGACCGTGCCAGCATTAAACCCTTGCAGACGGACTCCGGCTTTGACTGCCGCGACAGCGTAGCCTTTGCGGCGGTTGCGGATTGCCATAAACGGATAAAAGAAGTCGTTTAGAATACGTTCGCAAATAGTGCGTTCACCTGCGCGAAGTGCTTTATAGAACTCGACCGCCAAACCTGGCACGAAGTTGAACACTGCTGATGAATATGTGGTGAACCCAGCACCCAGATAGGCTTCTGCAAAAAGTTCAGCTGTCGGCATTCCACCCAGATAGGTCAGACGATCCCCCATTTTTGCTGTGATCTGACGAACCAGTCCGATGTCGCCGACACCGTCCTTGAAGCCGACGAGGTTTGGGCAGTCATCACACAAGCGAGCAAGGGTATCAGGCTGGATTACCGAATTGTCACGATTATAGACCATAACGCCGATGCCAATCGACTGACAAACGCGCTTAATATGCTCGTAAAGTCCTTCCTGTGGTGCATCGATCAGATAATGCGGAAGAAGCAGGATACCGTCTGCACCAGCTTTCTCGGCCGACTTTGCAATGTCGATGGCAATTTCAGTACCGTAACCGCAACCTGAAACGATAGCGGTGTTGCTATTGTCTGCGGCTTCCTTCGCAGCGGATACAATAGCTGGGATTTCTTGCGGGCGCAGCGAGAAGAATTCGCCGGTCCCGCCTGCAGCGAAAAGCACCGGAGCATCGAAGCTAGAAAGCCATTCCACGTGTGCTTTGTAACTTTCAGCAGCGAAACGCCCTGCTGCATCGAAATGCGTGACCGGAAAAGAAAGCAGTCCAGAGCCGAGTTTTTGTTTGATCTGTTGCGGTTCCATATGGTGTTCCCTTTTGGAAGAAATTTCATATGGACTGTAGTAAACATAGATTATGAGTGTCAACAAGTTATATTATAAGTTATCGCGAGCCTGCCGCAGAATCGCGCGATAGCGCTTTTGGCTTCCCTTAAGATGGCTGCGCATCGCTTCGCGTGCGCCTTCTTCATCGCTAGTGGCAATAGCCTCGATAATCCGCTCATGCTCCTTATGCAGGTGGGCAATATAATTGCCGGAACTGGTATCATTTCCCGATTGCAGTGCTGCGCGTGGGATAACACCGCTACCAATCATCGTCAAAAACTCGCGAAAGCGTGGATTATTGGAGGCATCTGCGATGGCAATATGGAGAGCAAAGTCGGCTTCGGCAGTGGATTGGCCAGCTTCAAGACAAGCGAGCACCTGCCGGTGGCAAATGATGATATTCTCTTCCTGCTGTGGAGAACGCCTTACGGCAGCAAGGCCTGCGGCTTCAATCTCAACGCCCGTTCTGAGTTCCAAAAGTTCGATAACTGACGAGATACGTTCATAATTCAAATTCTGAAATGGCAGTATCTCCTGCGGCTGTGCGTCGAGCACGAACACACCCGCACCCTGTCGTGCTTCAACCAAGCCGTCTGCGCGTAAGGCAGCAATGGCCTCGCGGATGACCGTTCGGCTCACACCCATCGATTCCGTGAGCTTTGCTTCACTTGGCAATTTCATTCCGGGTTTAAAGGTGCCGGACTGGATTGCTTCCCTGAGCTCGCCGCTCACTTTGACGACAAGATTGCCGGTTATTCGGGGTGCAGGCTCGTTTTTCTTGCTCACTACCTTGATCTTTCTGAATTGGATTTTAATCTTGTAACAAGACCCGGTTCAACCGACAAGGCAGGTTTGGAAGGTGATCATATATATAGGCACTTGGGATTGAAATAGAACTCAATCCGTTGGGTGTTCTTCACTGGCGATCTGGTAGCCGTGAAGTGTATCTGCTTAACATCGTTCGGATAGGACTGTCCCATCTTCAGATTTGACGGCACGCATCTGGCCACTGGAATTATTTGAGATAGTGAATGTGAGGTCGCCCGGTGTAGGGAGATGGTTCCACACGCGCATCAATCGAGAACACCTCTTTGAGAATATTCTCGTTAATTACCTCTTCCGGCGTTCCGGACGCCACGACCTTTCCTGACAGCATAACGATCAGCTCATCGCAAAACATGGCTGCGTGATTAAGATCATGCAAAGCAATGATGCTCGTGATCGGCAGCCCGCAAACCAGTTTTAACAAGCTCATCTGGTGCTGAACATCCAGATGATTGGTGGGTTCATCTAGGATAAGTTCTTTTGGCGTCTGCGCCAGCGCTCTGGCTATATGTGCGCGTTGCTTCTCCCCACCTGACAGGCTTTGCCACTGTTCATTTTTTTTGGCCGTCATGCCAGTGCGTTCAATTGCATCCTGCACAGCCGTCTCGTCCACGATTGTCCAGCCTGAGAACATCGATCTGTGCGCAAAACGCCCAAGTCTTACGACGTCCATAACTTTGAGATTGGCATTGGTCGTTGCATGTTGCTCAACAAAAGCAACACGCTGCGCGACACTGCGCCGTGCAACCGCACTGATATCCTTTTCATCAAGCAAGACATGCCCGGAATGAGGGCGTTTTAATCCTGCGATCAGGCGTAATAACGATGTTTTTCCTGAGCCGTTTGGGCCCAAAAGCCCAAGCATCTTTCCAGGCTTCGCTTCGAAAGACACGTTGTCGATTATGATTTTCTTCCCAATTTTCCAAATTAGATTTTCGACTTTGATCGTCATGACGGGCGCTGAAACCGGTAAAGAATGAAAGAGAAAAATGGCACGCCGACAAGTGCGGTCACCACACCGATGGGGAGGACTTGTTGCGGTATCAGTGCGCGCGAAGCGATATCGGCCAGTACCATGAAGATCGCACCAACAACGACGCATGCGGGCAACAATCTTATGTGCAGCGGCCCGACGATGAAGCGTGCAGCATGAGGGACAACGAGCCCGACAAAGCCTATTGAACCAACCATGCTCACGATAGTGGCCGTCGTCATTGCCGTGAGCGCAAATAGAACAATTCGCGCGCGGCCGACATTGACGCCGAGTGAGGCGGCGGCTTCATCGCCGAAAGCAAACGCATCCAGAACATGGGCATAGAGAAGGCACGCGATAAACCCGAGGGTGATGACGACGGACACCAGCATGAATTCTGGCCAGCGAACGCCTCCGAAGCTCCCAAGCAACCAGAACATGACGTCGCGGGCCTGCTGTGCGTTGCCGGAAGTGGTAACAATGTACGATGTAGCGGCATTGAAAAGCTGCGATGCAGCGACGCCCGCCAGAATTGTGCGATCCGCACCACCCCGTGTGCCATTGGAGAGGAGCGCAACGAAGAAAAAAGCCACAAAAGCGCCAACGAATGCGCCCGCTGACAATGAAACCGCACCAGCGCCAATGCCCAAAATGACCACCGTTACAGCACCAGTCGATGCGCCAGCCGAAATACCCAAAACATAAGGCTCAGCCAGCGGATTGCGCAAAAGTGACTGCATGATCGCGCCAGAAAGAGCGAGACCTGCGCCACAAAATGCAGCCACCAACGCGCGGCTGAGACGGTAATCCCAGATCACTGTCTCATGAATCCGATTAAGCTCGACAGAACTCCATCCAAGGCGATTGGTTATCGTTGTAAACGTTGTCGATAATGGGATCGGCAAATCACCAATCCCGACGCTAATACCAACCACGAATCCGATGGCGACAAGCGAAGCGAGCAACATAATGCTGAAAGCACTCAAATGCCTTAAAGAATGGCCGGTAGCATTCACTTGAGAATACCAAGCGCTTTCAGCTGTGCTGCGACCTGTTCTGCACCATAAATTGTACGAATGGTCGGGTTCATGGCCTGTCCATCCATGACGGCAATGGCCCTGTTTTTGACAGCAGGCATCTGGCTCACTGCTGGGTCTGTGTTTAGGAAATGAATTTTAGTTTCAGGCTTGTCGAGCTCCCAACGATTACGATCGAGATTTGCAATAACAATGACATCTGGGTTGGCGGCAATAATACTTTCCCAACCAAGCGTCGGCCACTCAGCTTCCGCTTTGATGGCGTTTTTGCCACCCAGAACATCAGCGATGAAGCTTGAAGCGCCGTTTCCACCACCTAAATAGGCATCTGCCGATGGCGACGGACTGGAAAACCAGAATAGGTAAGAAAGCTTCCTGCCGCTCGCAGGAACGCTGGCGCGCAAAGCTGTTTCGCGTGCTTTGAAATCCGCAATCAGTGCTTGACCACGATCGGAGACATCGAAAATCTGCGAAAGCTCGTCGATCTCCTTATACAGAAGCTCCATGTTCCACAGCTTGTCGCGGCTGCCATACTCATCCTTGATTTGCTCTGTACTTAGACAGGTGCTCGGCGAAAGATAGGTCGCAACGCCAACCTTGTCGAAATCGTTACGTTTTGCGACTTTGCTGTTCGGTCCGATGAGGCTTGGGAGAGCTGAAGCTACGAAATCCGGATTCTCTGCAAGCATCGATTCAAAAGTTGGGAACTCAACGGTCAGAAGCTTCACTTTGGAATTGGCAACTTCAAGCTGCGGTAGAACCTTACTGGGCCAGAACGCTGTTGCCGCCATTTTGTCTTCAAGGCCGAGAAGTAACATAATCTCGGCGCTATTTTGACCAAGGCCGATAGCGTGTTCGGGCGCTTTTGCAAACGTCACTTTCGTTCCGCAATTGTCCAATATCAGTGGATACTGCGTGGCCGCTTCCGCTGGGTGGTTGTGAAGTGCAAACACGGAAAGGAGGCCCGTAGCGGCCAGAAGAGTTTTCATTGCGAACACTGATAATATCCTGAATTGTGGGTCGGGTTTACCGTTAGCCTTGGGAAACTGGCTTCTCTATAGTCTGAATGATGTTTTCGAAACAAGACTTAGTTGGTCCTGTTTTAACCCATAGCGGTCGAAGCAACTTACCAAGAGACGACAATTTTTGTATTCGCGGCAAGAATGCCTGGTGCAAAGCACCAGGATAGATAGATGCGGCCCCCGTTATGGTAGTCAACGATCCACGCGTTCGATCACTCGGCGGTAAGCGTCGGGGCGAGGGGTCGTTAAAATGACTGCTCAGAGCATTCACACGGCTATCGCTCCAACCGTCAAATCGGACTGGCTATTGACGCTCCGGCGCGATCTAAGTCACATCAATCATTCGTGTAAACTAAATCCCACAAAACAGGACTAGAGCGCCATTTCGAAACCAGCCGAGATTGCCTTACACTTGCGTTTGCTTTGGTGGGGCTTCAAAGAAGAATAGAAATTCTCTGCTGTCATTTGTAGCTGTACGATGGGTTCAGACGATGATTGAGCTACGGGGTCCCGAAGCAAGAGATGCGGTTACAGTGCAAAATCGGCTTCGGCAACTCAGTATGATAGATACATTACCTGATGATGTATGGAAGTGCTTGATCTCAAGCTAGATTGTCGAGCGATGACGCCCATCAGTCGTGAAATATGGCTGAGAGGCGCGACGTATAGACAAAGTGATTTGCGAATAGCAATTGGACATCAATTCCCTCCATGGCTACCCTCATTCACTGGCATGTTGGACTTTGAAATAGAATGCTGCGACGGCATTGCTATTCGTAGAGCCATCAGAATAGTCGCGGTTCACCTGAATGTGTCATACAAGAACGTCCCCAATAGATTTCGCACCATAATAGGGTGCGAAGAACGATTACAATTCCCAGGATGCAATGAAGACGGAAGACCTCATTACCTTATTCCTTGGGCTCTGGCACAGATGAAGACGGAACCTTATTCTGTTTCCGTGTTGGCGTCACTCGTCGCCCGTTTGCCAAATCCCCACGTTTTTGCGAGTGAACTGCGAGAGGCAGAATGGTTTGGCGAAGTCATTGGATAATAGGGGTCCAGACTCCATTTGCGACGATATTCTACTGGAGTCACGCCGTGTACACGTTGCAGATGTAACGTCATAGCCTTAAAACCCTTGCCACATTCAAGGCAAAAGACATGTGTTTCAGAGATCGACTTCTTCTTTGAAACAGCTGGAACCAGTCTTTGTTGGACGAAGTCTGAAGGATCAGGCTCTCGGGATTGAAGGTCATGCAATGCTTCCAGGACACTTTCAATTACGCCTGTTGTCTGCTGCCAGGGCAATTCATTGAATTCGAAATAGGAAGACAGGATATCGGCCGCGGCCGATGCTTTTGTTATTCGACGTTGCTTCAAAGTCATCGTCATCCTCGGTCGCCGCCCGAATTTAGGATCATCAGATTCTCTGCATTAGTCAATAACATGTTCACAAGTGCTCATTATACCAGTATTCCGGGAGAACCTTTAGATAAGCGCACGTTACGAGCGATTGACTGGTCACTGAACACTCCCATATTTAAATTAGCTGCTAAGACAGTTGGTCCGTTTTCTCTGACGGACCTGTCGGCGCATCCGCTGATCAAAAATAATTTGCCAATTCAAAGCCTCCTCACGCTCAAGTTTCGCAACGGTCCTTGAGGTCTTTTTTCAAGCCACAGAAGCCCCGTCCGCCTTTCGTCTAGCAGTGACGGATGGGTTGCCCAATAGTCAAACTCGTCGACGCACGGTCTTCGCTGGCGTTGCAGTTTGGCTTTGGCCCATCATAAACCATCCCAACTGTACCCACTTCATCAGGTTCACTTAGTACTAATATGTGTGCTTATTTCCTTTCGTAAAAATTTTCCTTTACAATGTATTTCATGATATCTTTTAATAGTGTATGACGGAATGAAGGTTATTCTTGATATATACTTTTATTAAGTGCCGGAATAAGGACTATTTATATATGGTCGCGATTGCTGCATGTATATTAAAGTTGGACGCGGTCCTTGATAGCGAATTTAGATTGACACAATCATAATCAAAGGCCGTGTTTGTGTCATTATGAAACAATAACTATTTAAGGAAATTTCCCTTAAAGATAAGAACTATTTTCGTTTATTGTCGTTAAACCACTTAAATCCTGAATCCCGTATCATGCTTCACCAAAAAAAGTAAAATAATGTCTTGTCAAAATCTTGTTTGCATACTTTTATACTGAGAAAAGTAATTACTCCGGCTGCATCATACTAATAACGAATGAAAGTGCTCTCACATCAACCTCTGTTGAAATCGAATTGTTGCAGCAAAAAAGGATTTAAATGGCGGGCCAATGGAAACAGTTTTACTGCAGTTGATTGGTGGAGTTAGCGGTGCGTCAACTTCGGGGAAAATTTTTCAGGCTTCCGATATCGGGCTGATCAGTAATGCACTCACGGGGGCGCTTGGGGGGGTCGCAGGAGGACAGTTAATTGGCACCTTGCTTGGGACTACTGCGGCTTCTTCAGGGCTCGATGTTGGAGCGATCATCGGACCGCTTATAGATGGCGCTCTTACAGGCGCACTGGCACAAGTCGCTATTGGTGCGATCGTTAGCAAGCTTCGTTTGAGCCTAAACCAAGCAGAGGGATATTCTCGTGGGCGTTCTTGATGCTGTCTGGAAGTCGGCATTAGGCGCCGCGCAAGCAAAATGCGAACAGCAACTGGCGAAGGAAAATATCGGCCCGGTGACTGCAGATCAGCAATTAAGCAAGCAATATAAAGAAACTCTAATCGATGATTTCGTCATGACAAAGGGACCAAATCTAAGATGGCACACGTCCGTCATCGATCGGATGAAAACATGCAATCTTGATAATGGCCTGGCTGCCAGAAAAAACCTCGCCGGAACAATTGCGTTTTCTGACGATGACAGCATTTCTACTGCGATGAGCCTTTGGCTTCATCGAGAGCTTTTGCTGGTTTTATCAAAAAGCAGCGAGGAATCGCTGCAATCCTATTAGATTAAATAATCGCATTCCAGGAGGAGGGAAAATGGGCAAGCGTGGACATCGTGGCAACTTTAGATTGGCTGCAGCGTGCAAAACTTTGAAAAAATCTGAACTCGAACTGGCGCATGCCCTCGGATTATCACGCGCAGCATTGAAATCAATCGACCGTAGAGATGCTCCACTATATCTTAAACTCGCACTGACAGCAATGATGGCAGAATTGGAGCCCGATCCGTTATTTGGGCCTCTGAATGATACTCGTAATCTCAGAACTGAACCACCGCATATGAAGCTTGCTGGGTAGTTAGCGAGAATCAGGGACAGGCGTCATGATTAAGCTGATCGTATTTCTCTTACTTATAATGATTGTGTCGCTCCCGACATCGGTCGTCGCGGCATCCTGCGGGGCGGGAACGTCAGCCAACAATGCTGCCGTCAAAATGCTACAACGGCAACTATCCGCTCTTCGCGCTATTGCGCGCGGACGGGGATGCAAAGATGGCGACACAGGTGGCGGGCTATTTAATGCCTGTCGTGACGTGACCCTCAAAATCAGCGAAGTCCAACAGCAACTTCGTGCGAGTGCTGGTTTAGATCGGAGCTGTAGCAGAGAACGTACCACAAATGTATCGCGAACAAAGCCGTCAAAAATCACCGCTGTATCCGCCCCGGCGTCGCAAGCCGGGATACGGCAACAGGATGGTACGCCGAGTAAGGTGCGTGGGCCGAGGAATGCGCTGCAATTCTGTGTGCGTCTGTCAGATGGATACTATTTCCCCACGCCGAACTCCCAGTTCAGCCAAAAAGGCGGGACAGATGCCGCACTCGTCCAGTGTCGCGTAATCTGTGCGACGCAAGCCATGGCTGTTTATGTTCTGGATCAGAATGAGGAAACCGCCGATATGATTTCGGTCGAGACGGGCCAATCATACGCAGACTTGCCAACAGCGTATAATTACCACGGCGAAGGAGACTTCAGACGATGCGACTGGAACGGATATGTTGCAAAAGTTAGCGGATTAATGGCCGCAAATAAGCAATCAAGAAGTCTCGCGAATGTTGAAATTCCATTGCCGGACGCCAAGCCTGCTGAAGACGATACGGCAGTCTCCCAGATTTCTCCTTTTGCCTATCGCCCGATGCCATCCAGAGAAGTGCGTATCATCGGTCCTGCCTTTATTCCTGATGTCGAGAATAAAGCGTTGGAATTACTGACTGAACAATGAAACTAAAACATGCCTCGAGAGTATCAAGAAATCGTTTCGGTCAAAAGGGCAGTGATCAAAACAGAAATTTGCGATACAGCATGACCGACTTCATTGCGATGCCACTGTGTTCGATTTTGAAACAGATCAGAAAATGGAGAGTATCCGATATGCCACAATGGCTTTCATTAAAGCCATCCAGCTAAAAACATTATTCATTCAGTCTTGCCTGCGTCCGAACCTTAATTCTTAATCGGCTCGACTGCTTATCTGCATGAACTGAGGGGTTTCGATGCAACGTCGCTTTCAAATATCTTCGGCTGCTCTTTTTTTCTCCAGTACGGCTCTGTTTTCGCTTGGATATGCAATACTGCAGCCCGATCCGGCTTTAGCGGCGTGTTCGTTTTCTCCGTCGTTAGGAAACGACACATATATCTGCGATAGCGGAACATCAGTGGGTGGTTTGACTGATACGAATGGCAATAACACGCTGTTGTTGCCTTCGGGGGGAAGCGGCACAGTCAATGGCAATGTGACGTTTGGCGCAGGCACCGACCGGATTGAGGTTCATTCCGGTACGATAGCCGGCAACGTTGTTCTAGGTGATGGCGCGGATGCATTTGTCATTTCCGGCGGAACTGTCACCGGTAATATCCAGCAGGGCAGTGGTATTGACGATTTCCGCATGACCGGGGGCGAGATTGGCTCGCTCAATCAGGGTGATGCGCTGGATACGTTCTTTATGTCTGGCGGCAGAATTGTCGATGCTTTTGATGATGGCGATTACGCCGTGATGACGGGTGGCCGCATCGGTCGCGTCAACATGAAACTCGACAACAATTATTTCAATATGTCCGGCGGCACCATCGATCGCAATCTGGTGGCGGGTTTTGGCAATGATACGATCATTATTTCCGATGGCATGATCGGCGGCAATATCAGCGTCAGCGGTGGGACGGACAGTGTCACGATCACTGGCGGGACGGTGGCCGGCGACGTTCTTATGAGCTTCGGCAATGACCAGTTCACCTGGAATGGCGGCGGCATTGTCTATGGCAATATCGATATGGGCGCTGACAGTGATACGGCTGTGCTTGCCAATCTGACCGATGCCAATATTGGCGCAACCAAGCGCCTGACCGGCGGCGACGGCGTCGATGCACTGACGTTCGATAACGTCAAGACCGGCAAGGTTGGTCGGTTTGACAGTTGGGAGACGATCAATCTCACCAACGACACCCGTCTGACTTTCGACACGACCCTCACCTTGGGCGATGCTGGTACAGGCACTGGAACGCTCAATGTCGATGCTGCCAGCACGATCTATGGTGGTTCTGCACAAAGCGGCATCAATGCGTTTTCGCCCAGTCAGCTTGCTTCGGTTTTCAACGCCGGACGTATCGATCTGACCAATGGTGGCTCAAGCACAAGCGATACCTTCACCATCAAGGGCAACTATACCGGTCAGAACGGTCTTCTGTTCGTTGATACTGTGCTGGGTGCCGATGCATCGCCATCAGACAAACTGGTCATTGATACGGGTAACGCATCCGGCTCAACCGGTATCGTGGTCAACAATGTTGGCGGCGCTGGCGCATCTACCGTCTCTGATGGCATCATGGTTGTCGAGGCGCTTAATGGCGCAACGACAGCTGGTGGTGCGTTTTCGCTTAACGGACGCGTAGCAGCTGGTGCTTACGAATATTTCCTGTTTAAGGGTGGCGTTTCCGCCAATACCAATGAAAACTGGTATCTGCGCTCGACGCTGGTCAGCGGCAGCCAACCTGCCCCTGTTGTTCCGGAAGAAAACCTGACGCCTGAAGCACCGGAAACTTCCGCACCTCCACCAGCACTGGAACAGCCGCCAGCACCATTGCCGATTGATCCGAATGATCCCGATCCCGAGGATACGTCTGCTCCGGTAACGGAAAACGCGCCTCAACCAGAGGCACCTCCGGCACCACCTCCTGCTGAGGCTGCAAATCCACCGGCCACCTCCAACGGGCAGTCAGCAACGCCGCAGATCGGTTTTGAAGGTGCTGTCCCGCCGTCGCCGGGTGCCACGCGTGTGGAAGGCGATGTCGTTCCGCTCTATCGCGCCGAGGTCCCTGTTTATTCCGCTTTACCACCTGTGGCCCATCATCTGGCACTCACGACGCTTGGAACATTCCACGAGCGCCGTGGTGAACAGGATCTTCTCAGAAGCGGCGGCTATCTGCCTGCGACCTGGGCACGTTTGTTCGGGCAGGATATCGATACGAAGTGGAAGGGCACTGTTGCACCGGGTCTTGATGGCAAGCTCTTCGGCATTCAGGCTGGTCAGGACCTTTGGGGCCGTGAAACAGATAGCGGCCATTCCGACCGCTTCGGCCTGTTCTTCGGTTATACCCGTGTGACAGGTGATATTACAGGTCAGGCGCTCGGCTGGAATGATCTTGCTGTTGGCGATCTGGAAATGACCGGCACCAGCTTTGGCGGTTACTGGACGCATATCGGTCCGCAAGGCTGGTATCTCGATGCTGTGCTGATGGGCACATGGTACGGCGGTGATGCAAGCTCGAATGAAGGGCAGAGCATCGATATCGATGGCCATGGCGTGACGGCTTCGCTTGAAGGCGGTTACCCGATTGCGCTTAGCGAAAGCTGGACGCTGGAGCCACAGGCACAGCTCATCTGGCAGAGCCTCTCGCTTGATGATCAGGCAGACCGTTATTCATCGGTATCGTTTGATTCAGACAATGCCTGGACCGGGCGCATCGGAATGCGTCTGCAGGGTGCTGAGGACACATCCATTGGCAAGCTGCGACCCTATCTGAAGGCCAATCTCTGGCAGAACTTCTCGTCCGACCAGACCGTGCGCTTTGCCACCGATCCGATTGTGACGGACCTGAAAGGCACTTCGCTCGAAGTTGGCGGTGGCCTGACCCTCGACATCACCGAGAAGGCAAGCCTTTATGCGACCGCCGATTACACCACCAATCTTGGTGGCGAACGCAACCGCATATGGGAAGGCAATATCGGGTTGAATGTGAAGTGGTGAAGTGGGCGGCCGAGGGACAGAGACCGTAACGGGCCTTCCAGTTTTTGAGATACTGAAATGTCAGCGCTGCGAGGGTAAAAGCTCGCAATAACTTCTCTACACTTCGTGCGGATCGTCCATGCCTAGCAGGCGTTAAGCGTGCCGAGGGGACCAACGCGCGCATACTTGCCAGGGCAACGACCAATGTGTCTTCTCAAAAAATCCAGAGCGAGGAAAACGTTCTTGCAATCAAGGTTACCCTTTTTAAAAGGACCGTGTAATCCTTACGCTTGTAATCAAAACTTAAGCATGGATGAAGGGCGATGACGGGAAAAAGCGGAACGCTATGTCAGCCGGATCGATCAACGCTGCTTTTCGACACAGACACACGTAAGCTTCCGCTGAAAAAAGCTCTGGGGTTTTGGGAGGAGTCGGCCGGCTCTCTCTATGATTTTCACATCGCCAGGCCGGAAACGTTCTATACCCATGGCCGCACGCTGTGTTTCGGGGAAGTACTTCTCAATTACTGCGCTAGTGTCGAACAAAAGCTTAGCCGCTCGACCTATCGTATCGGAATGGATGGCTTCGATCATTAT
Organism: Ochrobactrum quorumnocens; assembly: GCF_002278035.1. NCBI lineage: Bacteria > Pseudomonadati > Pseudomonadota > Alphaproteobacteria > Hyphomicrobiales > Brucellaceae > Ochrobactrum > Ochrobactrum quorumnocens. Next base: position 830,858 of record NZ_CP022605.1, read on the forward strand.
GAGGTTCAGTTCTTTCTAAATGGAAATTGGCGTCGCGGCGATGGCAGACGCGAAGCACAGGCAGGGCCTGGCGATCTGGTTGTCCATGATACGGCACAGGCTCACGCAGGCTCAGCATCCGATTTTACCAACGTCACTCTATTCGTTCCCCGCGCCCTGCTTGAACCGCTGCTCGATAGGCCAGACGAGCAGAATATGCGCGTTATCGGTTCCGATAACCCACTGGTCAGTCTATTGCGCAGACACGTAATTGGGCTATTTCGCACGCTTCCCTCGCTTGATGCCACGCAAGCCGCCTTAATTGAGTCACCCACAGTCGAGTTGATCGCTGCGACACTCAATGGCACTGAGAGGCAGGAGAATTCGCGCGGTGTCGCAGCAGCCCAGTTCGATTCAATACGGAGCTATATCGATGCGCATGTTTTGGATCAGGGCCTTTCCGTCGAACAGCTTGCTGTTAAATTTGGTATTTCGCTCCGTAAGCTGACATATCTTTTCTCACAGGAAGGTGGGGTCGCATCGTATATTCAGAAGCGGCGGCTTCTATTGGCTCGCCAGAGCCTCCGCGATCAGCGGCATGCCCACAAATCCATCGCAGATATCGGTCTGGAGCATGGCTTTGTCTATGCGCCCAACTTCACACGCGCCTTCCAGCAAACATACGGCATGACGCCACGCGAAACCCGCGCCATGGCCCGCAGGACATGGCTCGTTGGGGAGCGCGAATCGCCAAATTGGTTTTATCGAGCATCGCGATGGGGTCTATAATGCCTTGGGCCAGTTTGCGCGCTCAGATCATTTGAGTAAAGGAATTTTGCGTGCTCGGATAATTCCGAACTTTCACCCGCAAAACGATTAATTTCCAAGCGCTCCCGTGATTTTATCCGGTTCAGGCGGTTGGGGCTTGCGATCTTCTTGCACTGTCAGGGATCAAGGGTGGCACTGCTCAAATTCCATTGGAGAGTGGCAACTTGAAAAAAATCCTGTTTTGCTCATTAATTCTGTTTTGCTCGTCTGGGGCAATGGCCGCAGATGTGGTCCTCGACAATTCAGCGCTACCCGTGGTTTCGCAAGCGCCCATTAGCTGGACTGGCGCCTATATTGGCGTTCAGGCCGGAAGCGGCTGGGCGAGTGGTGATTTTTCCGGCTTTGGCATCAACGGATCCGAGGACGCCAATGGAGGTTCGCTCGGTGGCTTTATCGGCTATAATTATCAAAGCGGTAATAGTCTGATGCTCGGCATTGAAGCCGATGTTGAATACAACTGGAACGAACAACAGGTTTTCGGCGCTGATTTCGGCACCGACTGGGCAGGTTCGGTACGCGGCCGTGTGGGCTATGCCTTCAATAAGGCGCTGATTTACGCCACGGCCGGCTGGGCAGCAACACGCGGTTATGTCGACGTGCCGGGACTGGGCAAGGCCCAAGAAACCTACAACGGCTACACGGTCGGTGCCGGTCTGGACTACGCGTTCACCAACCAGATCTTTGGTCGGATCGAATATCGTTATAACGACTATGGAGACAAAGCGCTTCAGGGCATCAACGTCGATGTCGACCAACACGCGGTCAAGATTGGCCTGGGCGTCAAGTTCTAGTGCCGGGCTGCACAGGCGATATGATCAACCAAACCTCCCAATTTATAGTGACGGCGAGGCGGTCCGGGTCGCTTCTGGCCACGACCGTTCTCGTGTTGTGCCTTATCCGATTGGCAACCACCGTGCCCGCATCGGCCCAAAGCATCACCACGTCCGGAGACGTTACCCCCTCCCCGGCGTCGTCACCCGTATGGCATGTTGGTGTTGTCAATGTCGGCAATGCAGGAGAAGGAACGCTGACGGTGGAGGGCGGGGGGCTTCTCATCAGCACATATGGCCAGATCGGCGTCCAGGCCGGGGGCGCGGGAACGGTGACTGTGGCGGGGTCCGGGTCGGGCTGGTTGAGCAACAGCACTATCTACGTCGGTATGTTTGGCACCGGTACGCTCAATATCGAGGATGGGGGGACCGTCAGTAATGCCCAAAGCGGATATATTGGCAACTACGGGGGCTCTGCCGGCGCCGTGGCCGTCACCGGGATTGGATCGACTTGGGCGAATGCGGATTATCTTTCCGTGGGATATATGGGCAGTGGCGCACTCACCATAACCGATGGCGGTAGGGTCACAAACAGTTTTGGCTACATAGGCGCGAATCTCGGCTCCATCGGAACGGCGACCGTGTCTGGAGGCGGTTCAAGCTGGGAAAACAGCGGCGATCTGGTTGTTGGCCAGCTTGGAGACGGCACGCTAGCCATCGAAAGCGGCGGTGCAGTCAGCAATGCGACTGGACATATTGGTTTCAGTCCCGGTTCAATTGGCACAATAACGGTGACGGGCGAAAACTCGTCATGGACAAACCATAGCACTCTTGTTGTCGGCAACTACGGCACTGGTAGGCTGACTGTTGCGCAGGGCGGCGTGGTCAGCAGTGAGGATGGCGGCATCGGTATCCAGGCTGGTTCCTTCGGTACGGTGACGGTGAGGGATGTTGGCTCGATCTGGACCATGGTAAACGATCTCGTAATCGGTAGGGCTGGCAGTGGCACTGTGTCGGTCGCGGCAGGTGGCATGGTCAATAACGGGTTTGGCTATATTGGCACAGGCTTGGGTGCAGAAAGTCATGTCAATATCACCGGCGCTGGTTCGCAGTGGACTAACGCCCACAGTCTTTTCGTTGGCGATGCTGGTGGCCATGGCACGCTTCTGATCGAGAACGGCGGTACAGTCAGCAATGGCTACGGGGTAATCGGCAGCGGCACCGGAACTGGCACCAAAGGTGCGGTCATCGTGACTGGTGAAAACTCCAGGTGGTCCAATCTGGGCGACCTTAATCTTGGCAATTCGGGCACGGGTACACTGACTGTCGAAGAGGGAGGTGCGGTCCTTACCGGCAGGGCCGGTTATGTCGGCTATGGCGCCGGTGCCTTTGGCGCTGTCACCGTTCTGGGAGAAGGATCGTCATGGGAGAGTTCCCTCGGTATTTACGTGGGTGTTTTTGGTAACGGTGAGCTTTCGATCAAGGAGGGGGGCAGGGTGTCCGGCTACGGCGGCACTCTCGGTGACTTCGCAGATTCCGCTGGCCTAGCCACGGTCAGTGGCATGAACTCATCCTGGATAAACACCGCGGACGTCATAATTGGTAACAACGGCGCGGGCACATTGTCTGTCGAAGATGGCGGCCAGGTTTCGAATACGTTCGGGACTATGGCAAAGGAAGCCGGCTCAAAAGCCGCGGTTACCGTCACTGGTAATGATTCAGCCTGGATAAACAGTGACACGCTTTATATTGGCTTGCGCGGGACAGGGGCGTTGTCAGTCGAGGATGGTGGCTATGTATCCAACGCCACCGGTTTCATCGGTCGCGCGGGTGATGCACGAGGCATGGTCACAGTGGCGGGGAGCGGCTCCGCATGGGACAACGACACTCTATATGTTGGCACAGACGGAAAGGGCTCGCTGTCGGTAATGAACGGCGGCGCCGTATCGAATGAGTCTGCCGGGTTTGTCGGATATTCATCGGGTGCCCAAGGAGATGTCTTGGTAACTGGCCGCGGTTCAAGTTGGACCAGCAAAGGCAATCTCAACGTCGGATACGCTGGTACTGGCATCCTGACCATCGCCGATGGCGCTACCGTCACGGCTGCGAGCGGGGTGGGGAGTATCGACGTTGCCAGCATCTCCAGTTCGACCGGTACAATCAATATTGGGGCGGCATCGGGTGAACATGCCGCCAATGCCGGCACGCTCAAATCTGCCGGATTGCTGTTTGGCAGCGGGACTGGCTCGCTTGTGTTCAACCACACTGGCCTTTCAGACGGTTTCGTGCTGGATTTTGCTCCGGATATCGCCGGTCGAGGAACAATCTTTAATGAAAATGGCAATACGGTCCTGAATGGGGATAATTCCCACTTCACAGGTGAGACGGAGGTAACGGGGGGCGAGTTGACGATCGCGGATCGGATTGGAGGCTCAGCGTCGGTGCACGGCGGCAGTTTGCGGGTGAACGGCCAACTCGGCGGCAATGTTGAGGTTTCTGACACCGGACGGATCATGGGACGCGGAACAATCGAGGGGAGCCTCTCGCTCTCTAGCGGCGGCACTTTATCAGGCCAACAGGGACAGGCATTGGCTGTAGTCGGTGATCTGAGGCTCGACGCGGGCAGTGCTGTTGAAGTCGCTCTGGGAGGTGTCTCGTCGCCTGCGCTCTTCAACGTCGGCGGTAACCTCACACTCGACGGCATGCTTGAGGTTACCGATCAGGGCGGGTTTGGTGTCGGTGTGTACCGACTGTTCGACTATGCCGGAGGGTTGACGGACAACGGCCTTAGCATCGGCTCGACACCGGCGGGCGTTGTCGCGGACGATCTATCCATCCAGACAGCAGTCGACGGTCAGATTAATCTGGTTTCAACCGCCGGAGCGGAGCTCGGCTTCTGGGACGGCGGCGATGTAGCACTACACGACAATAATGCCGTGGACGGTGGTTCTGGCACATGGAGGGCGGACGGGCGTAACTGGACCTCTGACAATGGCTCGATCAACGGATCCTTTAAACCGTACCCAACCTTTGCGATCTTTCAGGGAACGTCCGGGGCAGTCGCGGTCGACAATAGAGCAGGCGCGATCGGCGTCACTGGCATGCAGTTTGCCACCGACGGATATCGCGTTTCGGGCGATCCAGTCGAGCTTCTCGGCATGAATGGCGAAACCATCATCAGGGTTGGCGACGGTGGTGCCTCAGACAGCGGAACCGCGGTTGGAATATCGGCAACGTTAAGCGGTGCCTCCGGCGTGGTGAAGACAGGTGCCGGATCTTTAGTGCTCACCGGCAATAACACCTACACCGGAGATACACGCATCTCCTCCGGCACATTGTGGCTGTCGTCGGATGCCAATCTCGGTGCATCATCAGGGGCGGTGATTTTTGACGGAGGAACGCTGGCTACGACGTCCGGTTTTACCTCGGGCCGTGCGATCACCTTTAACGATTCTGCACGCATCGATGTTTTCGCAGATCGCGAACTTTCCTTGTACGGCGCGATATCGGGGACGGGCGGCCTTGAGAAGCTTGGCAATGGAACATTGAAACTGTCCGGAGAGAACACTTACGGGGGAGATACAGTTGTACGGGCCGGAACACTGATTGGCGATGCGGGCTCTATTACGGGCAATATTGCCAATGCGGGCACGGTCGTGTTCGAGCAAGGCGCAAATAAATCCTTCATCGGCAATATTGTCGGGTTCGGTGGCTTGACCGGCAAGATGATCAAGCGTGGGACAGGTACGCTCACGCTCACCGGCAGCTCGCATCTCGGCTGGACAGTCGATGCTGGTGAACTGGTTTCGGCGACCAATCGGTTTACCAGCGATCTCGTCATTGGTGCCGATGGCAGCTTTACCTTCGATCAGGACTATGCCGGCAGTTATGCCGGTACGATAATCGGCTCGGGGGCACTACTGCTGACCGGCGGAGGCGCTGTTGCGCTGACTGCTGACAGTTCAGGATTTGCCGGAACCACTGCGCTATCCAATATGACGCTCGTCGTCGCTGAGGCACTCGGTGGTTCCCTCTCTATCCTTGACGGCGGTCGTCTGGAAGGCACCGGCACGGTTGGCCCAACGACGGTTGCTGCCGGCGGCACGCTTGCGCCGGGAAACTCGATCGGCACGCTTGCCGTCGATGGTGACCTTAGTTTTGCACCCGGATCACGCTACGAGGTGGAAGTCAATCCCCAGCGTACTGACAGAGATCTTTTGTATGTGGCTGGCAATGCCGCACTCAATGGCGGAGCTATTGCCCATATCGGCGCGACGGGTGAATATGAACTGCGTTCGACCTATACCATCATTTCTGCCCATGGTGCTCTATCGGGCACATTCGATGGTGTAACGTCGGACTTTGCCTTCCTGAACCCTGACCTGATCTACGACTACGGCGCGGGAACCGTCGATCTGTTGCTAGTTCGCAATGATCGCGATTTCGCTTCTGTGGCCCTGACACCGAACCAGATCGCCACTGCACAAGGGATCGACAGCATCGGTTTTGATGCCAGCGATGCAGTTTACGATGCGGTAGCTCAAATCACCGCCGATAACCAGCTTATCCGGGCCAGTTTCGACGCGCTCTCGGGCGAGATCCATGCCTCGGCGATGACAGCGCTAATTGAGGACAGCCGGCTTATTCGCAACGCCGCCAATGACCGGATCCGCGCAGCATTCGGCAACACTGGCGCATCTGCTACGCCGGTCTTGGCTTATGGCCCGGAAGACGCCCCTATACTCGTTGACGCCGAACATGCCGGTCCGGCATTCTGGAGCCATGGATTTGGCTCTTGGGGTTCGGCCGATGACGACAGCAATGCAGCCTCGCTTGACCGCGCGACAGGCGGCGTGCTGGTCGGAGCAGATAGATTGGTCGATGAATGGCGCCTTGGCCTGCTGGTGGGCTACAGCCAGTCGAGCTTTGACGCGCGGGATCGGGCTTCATCGGGCTCAAGCAACAATTATCATCTTGGCCTGTATGGTGGAACCGAGTGGGGCGAACTAGCCCTACGCACTGGTGCTGCTTACACTTGGCACAATATCGATACTAGGCGTTCTGTCGCCATCCCTGGGCTTGCCGATAGCCCTTCAGCAGATTATAGCGCTGCGACTTTCCAGGTGTTTGGTGAACTGGCCCATGGCTTGGAGCTAGATTCCGAGTCGCGACTGGAGCCTTTCGCTAACCTCGCCCATCTAAGCCTGCATCGCGACGGTTTTGGGGAACAGGGCGGTGCGGCGACACTCACGGCAGCGAGCACGACTGCCGGCGTGACCTTCACAACGCTTGGGCTAAGGAGCGAGCACAACCTCACGTTCGGCACCATGGATGCGAAACTCAATGGTACAGTCGGCTGGCGGTACGCCTTTGGTGACACCACGCCGGAAAGCAATCACGCCTTCTGGACCAGTGACGCTTTTACTATCGCCGGCGCGCCGGTCGCCAAGGATACAGCCATTATCGACGCCGGCATTGACCTAAATCTGACACCCGACGCAGCCGTTGGTCTGTATTACACCGGCCAACTTTCCTCAGTCTCTGCCGATCACGGCTTTAAGGCAAACCTGAATATGAGGTTCTAGCATGAGCAGAGGTCATGGCGGTGCCATACTCAGCATTGTCCGCTATTCAACCTTTTTATTTCAGGTCCAATCTGTCGTTAAAATCAGGCAGAGCGTCCAACAACTCGTTGGAAGAACGATGACGTGTGCTGTTCAGTGCCGGAACTCTGCGGATAACGAGATTTTTCTGATTCGATGTTAAAGAGACCCAAGAAGCCATAAATGAGTGCTTAGTCCCCATGTGTGTTTCAAGATAGTCGGTAAAGCAGCCTGACATGCCCTGACCGCGGCGATGAGCCACGCCATGTGATCGAGTACTGCCTCGTTTTCCAGACGCGTCAAACGACAAAAGCTTCTGACGCAGCGTTGGCGCAAATGGGATGCCTTGCAGGGGTTGCCCTTGGACGACCGCTGTGCCGCGGATCGGATTGGTACATAAGCAGCGATGCCCGCTTTCCCGCAGGCTTGATATCCTCGATCCTGTCAAAGCTGAGCGTGTGCATTGCCGCCTGCACCGTTGGCGCAAGCCCCCCATATCGAGCACCTTGGTTACACACTCTGGGTGTCATCGCCGACGCCGACCTTCGTCATGCACGCCCTTGCTCGGTCATCTGGATCGGTCAGCGAAATCTGGTTCTCGCCTGTGCGATCAAGCTCGTCTAAAAATGCTTTATGCCGGTCGCGCTTGCCCTCGATAGCTGCGATTTTCTCAGCCAGTTTGCCGTCACCTCTGCACTAACGCCGCCGCTGGCTTCTTCTTGCGCATCGCCTGCATCGAGCCGCGTTATATATCGTAAAGCTTTTCGGCGGTCTCGCGGATGAACTTAGTCGGCGAGCGCCGCGTGAAGTTGCGATCCTTATCGTTGGCTGCTTTGATACGGGGTCAAGCACCCGCCAGTAGCTCACGCCCGGACAGATCAAGCTGACGGCAGCGAACGACGATTCCCGGAAGACTTGCTTGAATGCCGACAGGTTTACCCGCCGAAAATCGGCGATCATGGGGATCCTGTTGGAGGTGCTGCAGCAGCCAGATGTCCTCGATACTGCCGTGGCCCTAAGCCCCAAGCCGCCGGCTGAATCGACGACTAGTGTAGCCACGAACGTACCACTTGAGCAGATTTGCAGGGGCAAACCCCGGCAGCCCTGTATCCTTGGCCGTCACCCGCACGAGAAACCGGCGGCCTGAGGATCGAGGCCGTCGACGGAGACTTCGATAAAGCGAGCCGGTTATTCGGGCCGGCATAATCGACTACCGCTTTCGATCAAAGCAGCAATTGCGAGCAGTCTGTTCCTGATAGACGTGACATGGCAAAGTCTACATAGAGGCAGTTCGAGAGAATCGCGCAGGTGTTTTTGGGAATACAACAATGATGGGAATATCTATCAGCTTCCGTGAGCGGATTTTGCTCTACGCTCTGCTCACGTCCCTAACTTCCATTAGCATCGACGCACTATTACCAGGTTTGCGGGCAATTGGGGCCGACGTCAGCGTTTCTCTGCCATTCTCGACGCAGCACGTGATATCTTTGTTCATCTTCGGAATGGCCTTCGGGGAATTGCTGCTGGGACCACTTTCCGACGCTCTGGGCAGAAAGAAAGCTCTTGTCCTTGGCCTTAGTATCTATGCTGTGGGAACAGTCATGGCCATGCTAGCGGACTCGCTGGAAATGTTGATCCTGGGCCGATTTCTTCAGGGATTCGGTGTGTCTGGCCCAAAGATTGCGACACGTGCGATGATCCGTGACCAATTTGAGGGTGACGCCATGGCTCGTGTCATGTCCTTCATATTCACACTATTCATTATCGTACCGATGTTGGCCCCGGTCTTAGCACAAGCCGTCATAAACACTGCAGGATGGCGCAGTATATTCGTCTTCTACCTTGTGTTTGCTGGAATGCTCGGCCTCTGGCTAATACTCCGCCACCCAGAAACGTTGTCTCCGGAGCAGCGGATCGCCTTTCGCCCAAGGCTGCTCTTCCGCAACGCGCAGGGCATTCTTGTCAATCGCCGCGTGGCACTGCTCATTCTCGCAACTGGCCTCGTCTTCGGTGCGCAGCTTCTATATTTAAGTATGGCCGCTGATCTATTCTTCGATTCCTACGGGATCGCGGAGACCTTTCCGCTCTATTTTGCCATGTTGGCAACCAGTATCGGGCTAGCCTCGTTTCTCAATGCCCGGCTCGTTCAACGCTTCGGCATGAATGCGATGGCACGCGCTGGATTTCTAGGACTAACACTTGGCGGGATGGCGATGCTTTTCGCGGTTTTTGTCTTTGAGGGGCATTTGCCGCTTACTGTCCTTCTGGCTCTGACCTATGCTGCGTTCTTCGCCATCGGCATGCTCTTCGGCAATCTCAACGCAATGGCGATGCGCCCGCTGGGGCAGGTGGCGGGATTGGCCGCCTCACTGATTGCCTCAGGCTCCAGTTTTGTCGCCACGATCTTTGCAGTCACAATGGGCCACTTCTACGACGGTACGCCTCTCAACATGGCCTGCGGTCTGTTTATTGCTGGCACAATCGCTCTAGCTCTGTCCGAGCTAGCGGCTCGGGGCTCTACTACTCCAGTAGAAGTTGCTCGATAGCGTCTGACCTGAATGGAGTCTTACTCACTTCTGGAGTTCTCGGACAGTCTGCAGAATATATGCGGTATCAGACTATCAGGAGATAGTCATGCTCGAAATCGCTGTCGATATTCTCCTGGTGACAGTCCAACAATGCGAACGAAGATTTTGCTAAACGCACTGGGATCAGAATACCCGACCTCCCACGCGATGCGCTCGATAGGGGAGTAACCGAACTGCAATAGCTCCTGAGCCTTCGCGGTTCGCAAGCGTTGAGCATAGTCGGTCGCGGTCATTCCTGTGGCCCTGTGGAAGCGACGCAGGAAAGTGCGTTCCTCGAGACCTGCCTGTTTGGCCAAGATCGCCAGCCTTGCCTCTTTGCCTCCATTCGCCTCAAGAAAATGCTGCGCCTTAATGATTGCTGCGTCCCCGTGTGTTAGCCGTGGAGCGAGCCCGCTGTAATAGCTTTGTTCGCGCCCAGGGGGATCAATTAGGAGCATACGTGCGGTCTGAGCCATTACCACAGGACCAAGAAAACGCCCCACAAACTTTAAGCCGAGATCGGTCCATGCCATCAGCCCACCCACTGAGATGATATCTCCGTCATCGATAATCAGCCTATCTGTATCAAGCACGACATTGGGAAACCGATCGCGAAAGGTGTCGGCAGATGCCCAGTGGGTCGTGATCGTTCGTCCGGTGACGAGCCCAGTTTCCGCCAAAAGGAACGCCCCCGCGCAGACGGAAGCCAGTAGCGATCCTTCGCTATGACGTGTGCGCAGCCAGCGCGCAAGCGGCGCGGCAGCTTCAGCCGATATCGGAGGCTCCAACGAAGGCGGCAGGATCACCACGTCGCAAGGGCCTGTGTCCTCCCTGCTTGCGTCGGGATCGCTGTCGAACACCACAACAGGCTCTTCATCGCCCTCGATCCGCAAATGCCGTACTATCAGACGCCGAGTAGCGGAATCGGCACTATCAGCCATCCGGCAGGCCACCTTGAACAAATCGGTCAGTCCCAGCGCCGCCGAAGTCTGCACGCCAGGATAAAGCAGGATTCCTATTCGCACATGTGTCATTGTCGATATTGCCCTTTATTATGTCGTTTTCGACAATTGCGACAACGTCACCTGAAACGATATTCAGTGCAAGCAAGAACTTACTGTGAAAGGACCTTCGATATGTCGAAGCGCGCTATTCTGGTCGTCGACCTCCAAAACGAATATTGGCCGTCGGGCAACCTTCCGCTCTATGGCATCGCCGCCGCCGCCACCAATGCTGCCCGCGTCATGGATCATGCCCGAGCGAAAGGTGATCTGGTCGTTAACATTCGCCATGAGATGGCCGGAGCGTCATTCTTCGTGCCCGGCAGTGAGGGTGCCAAGATTAATCAAGCCGTACTGCCGAAGGATGATGAGGCCGTCATCACCAAGCACTTCCCTAACTCATTCCGCGAAACCGGGTTGTCCAATCTGCTCAAGGAAAACGGCATTGAGGACGTCGTGGTCGTCGGCGCGATGAGCCATATGTGTGTTGATGCGACGGTGCGCGCAGCCAACGATCTCGGGTACAAAACAACGACGATCCACGATGCCTGCGCAACGCTTGATTTGAACTTCAACGGCATCACCACTCCAGCAGAACAAGTGCACGCAGCAATGATGGCAGCGCTTTCCTTTGGCTATGGCGACGTGATATCTACCGACACCTTCCTCGCTCGCTAACGCCCCGTTCAGGAGAAGACTAGCCATGACTACACGCAGAGAGCTTTTTGCCTTGTCAGGCGTTGCGCTTGTCGCCAGTGCCTTTCCGGCATGCGAACAGGTCGGCGCCACGCCATAGGCGGCTCCCAGGTAGCGAGTATAGTTATCCGTTTCCGGGAAGTGGAAGACCCTGCCGACCGGCTGTGGCCTTTTGGCAGCGGTCTGTTCTTCCCCCAACAGCGTTGCCGGATTGAATAGGCCTTGATCTGTAACGATCCCTTGCAAACAGGATTGCCCGCCGCTCGATTTGGTGGTTGAGGCCGAATATCAACGCAAATTTCAGGTCAACATGCCGAAGCAGCGGACCATCGGAATGCTCGTCGAGTCCTCCGTCGAACGACCGCAATCGGGTCGGGAACCGCCGGACTGCAACGCGCCTTCAATCCAGGCATTAGCGTAGACCTTCTTACGTGTTTCAAAGTGGTCGCTCCGCTTATCTAGGGGGACGACTGGAGCCGTGGCTTTATACATTGGTGAGTAGAAAACGAACGGAGACATGGCATTGTTGTAATTATGACTGATAAACCCGATTTGCGCTTTAGCGGCTTTTCGCAACCTCTTCAAACCCGTAGTCAGCAGAACTTTCGCCGATCTGATTCAAGCCTGCTCGCAGTGCTTCGGAAAACTTTTCGGTTTGGTCAGCATGAAAAGTAGCCATGACAATCGTCAGCGTTTTTTCCAGGCCGTTCCTCGGTTCGAGGCTTCCGAAAACGCCATGGCCAAGTTGCCTTCTCTACGTGCTGGATCAGCGCTTCGGTGAGGGCTTTCGCCTGCATGAGATCCTTATCACGGTTCGAGTATCCCCGTGGCATCTCTTCGCCAGCAAGTGCTGACGATCATCTTATGCATGGCAAAGCGTTCAGGTGCCTGAATTGTGACAGGCACGCCGCTTTTGTGAAGCATTACGGTTCGGATCTGCTCATGGAATAGTGCTTAGAAACAAAATTGAAATGAAAAACAAAACCCCAGCCTATCGAGATTGTGCCAGACGGAGTTACGCGCTTTGACAGTTATCGCTAGCTGTCACCGTGCTTCGTAGATCATCTGATATTCATAACCAAATACAATAAAAACCCCGGCGACCGCAAAGCCCACCGAGGTTTGCGCACCGTTTGTAAGCGGGGGCTCGGGACGGTGCGCATCAGTATCATAGTCTTATCTGAGCAGTATGAGAACCCTTCTTGGCATCACGAAAGATTAGATATCGAAATGATCAGGCTGGCATTAGGTGTCCAGTAGAGCCAACCTATTGTGCGTCCTATCTAGTATCAGGGGTAATCGACCTGAATTATTGAAAGACACTCAGTCCGACCACGCTCGTGGTGGTCTCGTTCTGCCGGGACAGTGTACCATAAAAAACGCGCCTGCGGCCTGGCTGACCGGTATCGCGTGGCGAGTTAACGCGCTGCAAACGCCTGGTGGCCACTTTGTCCGACAAGCTGGGCGCCTATTTTCGTAAGGGACGTGCCCACGTCATCGGCGCGCCAGCCTGCGCGCATACCGCCTGACTGCGACTTCTTATGCACAAGCGATACGCAGGCCTGCCTAAACGCAAATCATGGCCGCGGCCGTCAAACTCGACAGTCCGGACAATTTCGCTTTGATCGTCTGGGGATTTGGTGCAATTGCAATTCTATTGTTGTGAAGGTGTCGGTGAAGACAAGCCAAAACCTGTATTCCCGCCTGTGTCTGTTTCCCCTTCGAGTCCAAAATAACCACACTTGTTGCAATCAGATCTGGGCAACAGATGTTTCATGTAAATGGTTCCATTGCAATCGCGTATCTATTTTTGTCAGATATGCGGTTGCCAAACGTTTCCTCGGTCCATGGCATAAATCTTCCTGAATTTCGTGATAGGTTACAAGCGCACCATCAGAGTTTTCATATATAATAGACATATTTTCGAGTTTGATTTTCAGCCCGGATTTTGCTCCGGCCTGTGCTTTAAAAAACGCACTAATTTCAGGATAGCCGAGTTCTGTCCCCCCCATAGTGATCATTGTGAAATCTGCTGCAAAAACAGCCATGAGTTCTTTATAAAGTTCATCTCTGTTATCCGCACCGCTAAACCAGTCCTCAATCATTCTGATTGTGTTTCGGACGAGGTCAAAATACATATTTGATTGAGTCATTGTGGGTCGCTCTTTGCGTTACTTTTGGGATTGAACATTGTCAAGAATTTCGCGGTTCGGTAGTTGCGTGCATATGGCAAGTGGGATCAAAGCAGTTAGGGCGATGATCAGGAAACAGGTGTGAAAGGCTTGTATTGCAACTGCAGTCTCAGATGGATTGGTTACATCGCTTACGCCGTACCATGATAAAACTATGTTCAGAAACAACGAAAGAAGCGCAATGCCGAAAGCAAAAGCTAGTTGCCGGTTGATATTCCAGATCGCACTAGCATCTGCCAGGTCGGGTGATTGAACCTTTAAAAAGGCGGTGCTTTGCGCTGTGCTGCTGCACAGACTGCCGCCGAACCCCATTAGAGCGAAAGCGATAATAAACAGTGGGTATTGATCTGGTTTATGCGTTTGAGAAAGTAAAGCAATCCCAAAGCCTTGAAGTATGCAGCCGACAACAAATAGCGGACGTGGCCCGCATTGATTATAGAATTTTCCGGTCAAGCTGATTGCAATAAAAGAAGTCAGTGACCACGGGAGCATCAGAAGACCGGTATCTGCCGCGGGCATTCCCAAGACCGATTGAAGATAGAGCATTGTAATCATACTGATGCCGATAAACACACCAGGAATAAACAAATAGACGAGCATTGATGTTCTCATCAGAAGGTCATTAGTTAGGCGTAAATTTAGTACCGGCGGTGTCTTTTTCAGGTTGATCTTGATGAAGACTGCTATTGCGGTCAGCCCGGTTAAAACGCCAAATGTTCCGCTATGAAACGTCTCCTTATTGGTGAGTTGCGATAGGCCGACTAGTAAAAATACCAATCCTAGAGATCCGGTGAAAAAGCTGTAAAAATCAAAGGAAGGAAGAGGTTGGGTATGTTGCTTATCTGTTTTAAGCCAGAAAGCTGCAAGACAGAGTGTTAACAGTGCCAAGGGCAAATTGAGAAAGAATATCCAGCGCCAGCCGAGGTAATCTACAATGATGCCACCTGCTACAGGAGAAAGAGCAGGCGCGAACAAGGCAATCAACATGATGAAAGAAGACAGTCCCGCTCGTTCATCAGACCGGTAATGCTGATATGTTAATGTCTGGCCAACTGGAATAAGTAAGCCGCCGCCCAATCCCTGCAACACCCGCCATGCGATCAGCAGGTGGGTCGATCCAGCCATACCTGCACCAGCTGTTCCAAATGTAAATAGCGCCAGGGATAGTAGCAATGTGTTTCTCGCGCCGTAGCGTTTGGACAGCCAACTGCTCAAAGGAATGATCAAGGTGAGGCCGAGAATGTAGCCCGTGCCGATCCAGCTAAGCTCGGTAACATCCGTATCAAGATCGCTCGCAATGTGCGGATAAGCGACACTCGCTACGAAGAGATTAATAAGGTCCAGAAAGAAACCCAGCATATAAACAGTAGCGATTTTAATCCGGTATGACATGGAATCTCCTTAAGAAGACCCGTCTATACGCTTTGTGATAATGATGATAAGTCAGACAAATATGAAATAAATAGAAAAATTATTTTGACAATAGATGGCGGCCTCATGCTCAATTTACAACGGGTCAATATTTTCGTAGCGGTTGTTGATAGCGGATCATTTACAGCGGCGGCAAAGCTGCTTGGTCACACACGGGCGGTTATCAGTTTCAACATCAAGCAACTCGAGTCTGATCTCGATGTGTCTTTACTTACCCGTACGACACGACGTTTAATGCTGACTGAGGCGGGGCAGAGGTTTTACACGCACGGACGGAGGCTGCTGCAAGACGCATCTTTGGCTGAGGAAGACGTGCGGAGCGGGCATCAAGGGCTGAATGGACTTTTACGGATCACAACCACTCAGGAGTACGGGGTTTATAAAATCGTTCCCAAACTCGCGGCATTTTCTCAAATGCACCCACAATTGAAAATAGAACACAGTGCATCTTCACATCACGCTAATCTGGTTGCGGAACGATTTGATATTGCAATACGTCTTGGTCAAATTGCTGATACAGGCTATCGTGCGGCGCTGGTCGAGACTTTTTCAGTTGTTCCAGTTGCCTCGCCGGACTATCTGAGAAGTGTTGATGCGCAAGAGCCTATCAACCTGCATGATCTCAAAGCTTTACGGTGGATGGCACATAGCCGTTTGGATACGCCGTTAATCTGGAAAGTTCAAACGCCAAATAAAATCCAAGAAGTGCTGGATATGCAAACAGAGGCAGCGATAACAGCAGACAGTTCTTCAGCATTGCGGGAATTCGCGCTGCGCGGAGCCGGAGCGGCATTGTTGCCTGAATGGTTGATAGCTGATGACATCGCAGCAGGTCGCTTGCTCCACTTACTGCCGGATTATCGCTTTCCGACGCAAGCAGTGTCTGCGATTTATCCGAACACACGTCATATACCGGCAAAGGTCAGAGCGTTTATTGATTTCTTGAAAAAGGCGGACGAGCGATAATTTACTAAAGCCACATCCTGTGAATGCATTTATCATATCTGCAGTGCCACCTGAGTTGAAATCAGATCTTTTACTGTGAGTCGATTTTGCCGGGTTGATTTGATGCAGGAGACATAAATTCGAGCGCACAAGGCAGTTGAAAACGGCACTGTGGAGCACTTTGAAGTCTACCTTGACCCGATGTAAAACGTCTAGCACTTGATTATTTTCGGCTTCCCAAGGTTTGCAAGGCGGCAGAAGCTGATGGCGCTGTCTTATGGTAGCGATCGTTGGCATCGCCGAAGAGGGAAGTCAGACAGAATGCTGGCTTTTGAGGATGGATATCACCATAAGCTTCAGGCTGCTCAGGCCTATAAGCAGTGATCCTCACGGCTGGTGACCCCACCCGCCCCACAAAACCATTTGTGGCATAGTCAACGACCTGAATAAATCGAACCGTTGCAAATGTGCTAATTCTCAGACTAGGGTTTTCAGTGTAAGCAATTCCTGTGCGGTAGCCTCGTCGGTGATGAGGACTTGTGCTTTGGTAGTTAGGATGCTGGCGCGGATCACCTGCGCTTTCCTTACGCCACCTGCAGAGATGATCACCTTCGGTACTTTACGCAATTCGGTGGGATTGATGGCCATGGCTCGTTTGTTGATCGGATGATCAACTATTTCACCAGCCTCATTAACAAATTGACACAACACATCCCCCACGGCACCCGCAGCCTGCAGGCTTTCAGCATCTTGTGGCGTCAGCAAACCACGACGGAAGATCGATGCCTGTTTGCCGACATCAGCAACACTTAGTATGGCAAGATCAATCTCTGAAACTTTATTTTTCAGGACTTTAAGATCGTCTATTTCCCAAAGTTGTTGTGCCAGTTCTACACGAGGCACAAAAACCGGAGCAGTAATCTGAAAAAGCTCTGTTTTGTAAAATTCTGCCAACCGCCATGCAACGGCCGAAGGATTATGAGCCATGGAGTGGGTCAGTCCACCAAGCAACGAGATAACGGAGAGATCATTGATGTCGCGCCATTTCAGATTGCTCATACAGGCTTGCAAAGTTGCACCCCAGCCCACACCTATCGTCAGTCCATCTTGCAACCTGTCAGAGAGATAGCGACCCGTTGCATGGCCGATCACGGCAGAGAGACTGGCTTCTGACTGGTCGGAAGACGGCACGACAATGGCTTCAAAAAGTCCAAGATGCTTTTCCAGCGCCCGTTGTAGGCGGATCAACGGTTCAGCGTGCGAATTCAGAGAAATTTGAACAATGCCCTCTTCGCGGGTGGCTGCAAGCAGACGGAAAGCCTTAATCCGACTGATATCCAGATTTTGGGCAACCTGCTCCTGAGTTAATCCCTCAATATAGTAAAGCCAAGCAGCTCGTAGTTTTAACTCATCCTGATCTGCCTGAAATTTCGTTTTCGGCTTGCTGCTGCGGGCCATTATCCTACCTTTTGCACGTGCTTCTACCGAAGGCATAATGTTTCAATCGTATGCGATAATGGGGTGATAACGCAAACGGGTCAAGAATTCTGTCCAAACATAATTGAACAAAAATATTTAATTTGCAAAGAATGTACACATAAATCATATATTCGATCACAAATTGCAGAGAATCTCCTGCAGCGGAGAGGTATTTTCAAGAGGTGGAATATGCGGATTTTGATTTCGAACGATGACGGTATTGATGCGCACGGAATTGCTCTGCTTGAAAAAGCCGCGCGTCTTTTGACTGATGATGTTTGGATCATTGCGCCCGACGGCAATCGGAGCGCAAACGGCCACTGTGTTTCGCTCACGGCTGGATTTTCGGTCAGTAAATTGGCGGACAAGCGTTATTCGTGTACCGGCTCTCCTGTTGATTGTGTGATTGCCGCGGTTCATTGGGTGTTTCGTGATCAGAAGCTGCCGGATCTTGTTTTGTCGGGCATCAATGCTGGGCGCAATGTTGCAGAAGATGTATCTTACTCCGGCACAATGGCGGTTGCCCGCGAAGGAGCGCTGAATGGATTCGCTTCAGTCGCATTTTCTGCACCGCGCGATTGTGAACCTATAGATATGGCCGGTTTGAAATGGCTTTCCAGTCACATTCGTAATTTCTGGGAAACCAGAAGCGAGTGGGCGCATGATGGTCATTGGCTCAATGTCAATTTACCGCGCAAGTTGCCTGCCGCATTGGAAATGGCAGAAATCGGCCGCGATAAAAACCTGAAGTACGTCAATATCCAGGAAGAAACAGAGAACTCTGTTCGCATTCAGCCATTGGCCGATCGCGATTATAAGTCCAATGGTAATGATGAAAACGCGTTGATTGATGCGGGCAAGGCCAGCGTGACCAACCCTAATTGGTTTGGTCATTCAAAAGTACCGGTTTCTGTAACGGCGCATAAGCCGTCGTAACTTTTTGAATACTTATACAAAAACACCCCCTTTTGTAATCGCAAAACGGGGTGTTTTTTTGGGAAAGCCGATAGGCTTGGCCTTTAGAGACTTAGCCGCCGATCAGCGGATAAACCGCTTTGATCACGTCTTCGAGGTGACTATTCTCGAAGCCCTCCTGCTTGAGCACTTTGCTTTCGATGCTGCCGTCATCAGAAAAATGATGTTCCATATAGCCAACTTCGCGGGTGCCCCCCATTTCCGGCACAAGTTCTGCCGTTGTTGTAAAAGCAATAGATGAGCACCATTCCAGATGCACATTTCCCCGCTTGGTCGATCGTTGCTGGTGAAGATGGCCGCTGGCGATCAGGCGCAGGTTCGGGTGATTGATAAGGGTGTGAAGGCGAGCCCAACCTTTTGGGTCAACGGTCCAGTAAGTTAACTCAGTGCTGTCCATGTTGTTGATATAGATCGGCTGGTGGGAAAAAACCGCCAGATAACGGTCGTTGAGTGACCTAACTTGTTCGTCTATCCAGTCATACTGTTCTGCTTCCTGCGGCAGACCAGAACCGATTAACATTGAACTGATTCCGATTATTCGCCAGTTGCTACGATCAATCACCCAACGATCAGCGCCAAAATAATCAGCAAATCTTATATATCGCGCGGCGTTGATGGCGCTGCCATTTTCACTTTCCGGTCTTGAGAGATTTGGGTTGTCGCCGATATCATGATTGCCCGCGAGGAAGTAGATAACTTTCCCAGTCTCATTAAAGAATTCGCGGCACATCGCATAATCTTCATTATAGCGGATGCCGTCCAACGTGATGTCACCGGTATGGATGATGAAGTCATGGTCTGATTCCGCAAGTGGTCGGGCCAGCAAGCGGTTGTTCTCCCGGAAATGCTCAGTTCGTGGTGAAAGATGCGTATCTGAAATCTGTAATATGCTGAATTTGGACATGTTCTGCTCCCATGGATGAACGAGTATTGATGTAAACTTCGTCATTATGTACAAAAGTATTGACTGCGAGGAAAAAGTTCAATAATTTTTTTGAGCGCTAGGCAGGCTTTGTTAATTCTTGACCGGGTCTAGCCAGTGAAGCTCTCTCATCGAAAACAATAAGCAGGTTGAGGGCAGACTTAAACATTGGGAGGGGAACTGGATGTCCGGTATTGAGATCGTCAATCTCAACAAAAAGTGGGCGACATTCCACGCGGTTAACGATGTGAATTTTGCCGTTGAGCCAGGAACACTGACTGTGCTGCTGGGACCGTCCGGTTGCGGTAAATCCACATCTCTGCGCTTGATTGCGGGATTGGATTCAGTCACTTCCGGGCAGATCATTATCGGCGGCAAGGACGTGACCAATTCAGCGCCAGCAAAGCGCAGTCTGGCTATGGTTTTTCAGTCTTATGCATTGTTCCCGCATCTAAGTGTTGCTGAGAATATTATTTTCGGCCTGCGAGTGCGCAGAGTTTCTGCTGGTGAGCGTGACAAGCGTCTGAAGCGTGCAGCCGATATTCTGGGCTTGTCGCACCTACTTGAAAGGCGTCCGTCCCAACTTTCAGGTGGGCAGCAACAACGCGTTGCGCTGGGGCGCGCTATTGTAGCGGAAGCTTCAGTTTGTTTGATGGATGAGCCTCTCTCCAATCTTGATGCGCAGTTGCGTCATGAGATGCGCAAGGAAATCCGCAACCTGCAACAGCAGCTCGGCATGACCATGGTGTATGTCACCCATGATCAGATTGAAGCCATGAGCCTTGCCGATCAGGTTATTCTGATGAAGGGTGGCAGGATTGAACAGAAGGCTAAGCCTTCGGAGCTCTATCTGAAACCCGCAACAACTTTTGTAGCTCGTTTTATCGGCACGCCGCCGATGAATATTATCAGTTTGGCTGATTATAACGGTAAGGCTGCGATCAGCGGCGCTGCCGATGGTCCGGCAATTATCGAAGGACCGGGGCAAGGACTGGTGTTGGGATTGCGCCCTGAGGAAATCCGCATCTCTCATGAAGGACGGGTCAAAGCTCTTATCGAGGCGATCGAATATCACGGTGCGGACAGCATTCTTGAATGCAGAGTTGGAGATCAGACTTTGCAGGTGCGTGTTGAAGGTGTGCGTCAGCTTAACGTTGGCGATACCGTTGGTCTGACATGGCTTCCGTCTGCTGTGCACATATTCGATGAAGTAGAGGGACATAGGGTCGAGCGCACAGTCTTACCTGTCTAAACAAAAGCCGTTAGCGCAACGACAATTAATTGGGAGGAAATGATAATGAAATTGCAGGCAAAGCGAGCAATAAAAACACTGTTTGTTACTTCAGTAACGCTGGCGGTTCTGGGCGGCTGGGGAACAGCTCAGGCCGAACCCGTTGAGATCAATTTTTATTATCCGGTAGCGATCGGCGGACCGGTAACCAAAATCGTTGAGGACTTAATCGCCCGTTTTGAAGGGCAGCATCCGGATATCAAGGTAAAGCCGATTTACTCTGGCACTTATCCTGAAACACTGAGCAAATCACTGACGGCATTCAAATCCGGTCAGGCACCAGAGGTGGCGGTTATGCTCTCAACAGATATGTTCACGCTGATTGAGGAAGATGCCATCGTACCATATGAGGACCTGGCCAAGACCGATGATGATAAGGCATGGCTTGCAGGTTTCACACCGGTTTTCATGGTCAACAGCAGGAGCGAGGACAAGACATGGGGTGTGCCTTTTCAGCGTGGCACTACGGTGTTCTTCTGGAATAAAGAGGCTTTCAAGGAAGTCGGGCTTGATCCCGAGAAAGGTCCGCAGGACTGGGCGGAGGTTGTTGATTTTGCAACCAAGCTGACCAAGCGGACGGCAAATGGCAGTGTTGAACGTTGGGGTATGCAGGTCCCGTCCTCGCTGACGTCTTATTGGCTGCTACAGGGGTATGTTGCGCAAAACGGTGGAAAAATTGCTGAGCCGGACGGCAAAAAAACCTATTTCAACTCTCCCGAAGTTGTTGATGCGATGCAATATTGGGTTGATTTGGCAGCTAAGCACAACGTTATGAAGCCCGGTGTGATCGAATGGGCAACCAATCCAAAGGACTTCTTTGAAAGTCGTGCCGCAATGATGACCACCACAAGCGGTAATCTGACGAATGTAAAGAACAACGCTCCTTTTCCGTTCGGCGTACAGATCCTCCCCAAAAACAAAGCTTTCGGAGCTCCGACGAGTGGCGGTAATGCTTATATTTTCAATGTTGAAGATGAGACAAAGCAACAGGCAGCGTTTCAATTCGTGAAATGGCTTTCATCCGCTGATCAAGCTGCGGAATGGAGCATCAAAACCGGCTATATTGCCGCCCGAGATGACGCATGGGAAACGGAAGCCATGAAGAAGTATGTAGAGGATTTTCCAGGCGCAAAAGTGCCGCATGATCAGATTCCCTACATGGTGCCAGAACTCTCCACTTACGAAAATCAGCGTGTTGCCCGTGTGATCGATGACGCGATCGAAGCGTCGCTCACAGGCAATAAAAGCGTTGAAAAAGCCCTTGAAGATGCTCAGGCCGAAGCGGAACGTATCCTTAAACCGTATAATTAATATCGCGGTGGAATAGTTCTTGTGGCAGTGCAGTCATAGCTTTCATCATTCATAAAATAGCGCGGCGTGCACCCGTTGAAACCAGCCCGCGCTCGTAACAAAGCCTGGAGAAATCGCGTGAATCAGGTGAAAAACCAGCTGACACCCTGGCTTCTGCTGTTACCAGCCACTGTACTGCTGGCGGTGTTTACGCATATTCCAGCGGTGATGACATTCATCAATAGCTTCTATCAGACACCACGCGGCCGGCGTCCGCCGCGGTTTGTTGGTCTGGATCATTATACAACAATGATCAATGATCCGGTCTTCTGGGCCGCGCTTAAGAATAATGCGATCTATGCACTTGGCACCGTGCCTGCCTCTATCGCTCTGGCAATGCTGATGGCGATCATCGTGAATTCATCCATTCGCGGTCGCTCGCTGATGCGAATGTCTTTCTTTCTGCCGACTGTATTGCCGATGATAGCAGTGGCCAATATTTGGCTGTTTTTCTATACACCCGGCTATGGGCTGATTGACCAATTTCTGGGGCTGTTCGGCTTCCATGAAACCAACTGGCTTGGTAATCCTGATACTGTGCTTGGTAGTTTGATGGTACTGGCGATCTGGAAAGAAGCAGGCTTCTTCATGATCTTCTATCTCGCCGCATTGCAGCAGATCAGTCCTACACTCTCAGAAGCGGCAGCCCTAGAAGGTACAGGACGTTGGTATTTCTTCCGCCGGGTGACCTTCCCGCTATTGATGCCGACAACTTTGTTCGTGCTGATTAACGCAATGATTAATGCGTTCCGACTTATCGATCATGTGATTGTTATGACACGCGGCGGACCGGATAACGCCAGTACTCTGCTGCTTTACTATGTTTACAACGTTGCATTCCGCTTCTGGGATACGGCTTATGCATCTGCTTTGACAGTTGTGCTGTTGCTCGCACTGGCTCTCATTGCTTTCGTCCAGTTCGGGGTTCTTGATCGCAAGGTGCATTACAAATGAGTGCAATGACGTTAACCCATCAACCGCGTGAATTTTCTTTCTGGCGCGTCGTTGAAACCATGGCCTGCTATCTTCTGGCCTTCTTGTGGCTATTACCGTTGCTCTATGCGGTGTGGATGGCGTTCCATCCGCCGGAATATGAAGCGCGATTCGAATTGTTCGCACCGCTCACACTGGATAATTTCACAAATGCGTGGCGTGCCGCACCTTTCGCGCGCTACTTTCTCAACACATTTATGCTGATCACTACTATTTTGATTAGTCAGTTCATCATCTGCACCCTCGCAGCCTTTGCTTTTGCCCGTTATGACTTTCGTGGCAAGACTATAATTTTTATGCTGGTACTGGTGCAATTGATGATTATGCCGGAAGTATTGCTGGTAGAGAATTACCGTACCATTGCCAAGCTTGGTTTGGTGGATACAGTGGTGGCGATGGGACTACCCTACATGGCATCGGCCTTCGGCATATTCCTGCTGAGACAGACCTTCCTGACGGTACCGAAAGAACTAGACGATGCGGCGCGTGTGGAAGGGGCGGGTGCACTCACCACGCTTCTCAAGGTTTATGTCCCATTGGCCAAGCCCATTTATGTGGCGTATGGTCTGGTTTCAGTCAGCTATCACTGGAACAACTTGCTCTGGCCATTGGTCATAACAAATTCAGTTTCGACCCGTCCACTTACGGTTGGCCTACAGGTGTTTTCCTCGCCAGATCAGGGGGTACAGTGGAGCATTATTTCAGCGGCAGCATTGATGACCTCAGCACCCTTGCTGGTCGGCTTTCTTCTGTTCCAGCGTCAGTTCGTGCAGAGCTTCATGCGCGCCGGTATCAAATGACATCAGCAACGCCGTGATTGACCAAAGAAAGCGTCTTGATCCATATCATTAAATAGAGGCGCTGAATTTTATTTAAACAACCCGTTAAATGAGAATTACATAACTTAAGGGTGGATAAGAGTTTTGGGGTAAGTCCGCGCGATGATTGCAACTTTACTTGCCAAAATAAATCCCCGCCGATGTCATGTAGAGCCGAGGCCGGGCGAAGTGCGTTCTTGGTCTTTGCATTGGAAAAATAAGGGCCAACCAGACACTTATCCAAACGAGCGAGAACCGAGCAAAAGGCTATTTCCCCGGCAAGAGCCCATTTGTGAGAGTTCTATACCAAATATCGTCTTGTTGAAGGCGAATTCTATTTTGCCTTTTGCCCCATCGAGTTTCTGCTAGGGATAACACGAGCGGCGATCGCAGGTCTCGTCGTAGGAGCATCCTACCACTGGGTTCAGCCAAGTCCGGGGAGACATGCGCCCGCACAGTTACTTGGGGAGAGGAGGGGAGCGTGAAGAAGCTTCGCTTCCAACAGGAATGAAATCAACGCCAACCGTTCCAAGGTGATTGAGGGTTTTAACCGCGCCGTTGCTGCCAAATGATAGGATGAATAGACGCGGTGAGACGCAAACTGGTCCGAATTGTCGGCGAGGGGACTATCCAAGGTTTTTGACAAATGGAGCGACAAATCATTCCAGAGCTATTCGTTTGATCTATCGCGGAATTACCCGCAGCCGCAGACGCCATGACGAGACTGCTCGCTTTTGGCGCCTACTCATCAACCACCCGCTAAAGGGCTCTCCTTTGAAGGATATTACGCATTCATCACGTAATTCAGTTCAGACGTCCGCTCTGGGTTGAATCACATTCGGTTCTGCCCCAGGTTCTCGAAAGCTGCCATTTTCCACATTGGCCGAACGTCTCAAGTGTGGTGCGACAGAACCAATCTGATCGTTAGGACTTTCAACAAATATCGCGGTCAGGCTACCATTAGTATCCTCTTTGCCACTTCATACCGGCTATGACATGTTGTGATGCTTAAGCACCGCGTCCTCATAATCGAATTCCAGAAGCGCTCCTGAGGCCGGTGCGCAGGCAATCTGATCATCTGTCAAGCCGATCTGGGCTGTGGTAACGAACAAAGTCCGGCCATCGCCGCCAAAGGCGCAACTCGTCGCGCGCGGCACAGGGAGAGCGATCAGACGCTCAAGAGAGCCGCCAGGAGCAATGCGAACGATGGCCGATCCGTCGAATAGGACACTGAGAAGATAGCCGGCGCTGTCCATCGTCAGGCCATCAGGCTTTCCCTCACTGGGATCCATATCGAAGAATAGACGGCGGTTGCTGATTCCGCCCGTGACCTGATCGAAGTCGTAGGCGTAGATCTCTCCCTTGTGGGAGTCAGTGTAATAGAGCGTTTGGCCATCCTGGCTCCATTCCAGACCATTGGGCAGATCGAAGCCTGTCTCCGCGATATGCCACGTTCCATCTGGATCGAACCGGTAAAGGATGCCGACGCCCTTTTGTCTTTCCTTATTCATGAGGCCTGTCCACAGCCGACCTTGGCGGTCATATTTCCCGTCGTTGAACCGGAATGCCTGATCGGCATGTGGAGCGCGTGCAAAGCGTTCGATGCGGCCATCCGCTCCGAGGTGTGCCAGCTCGCAGTCGATGCCCAGAACGATCTGCCCTGTGGGGCTCTCTGCCAGCAGGCCCACATCGCCGGGAATGTCGATGACTTCATCAACCCCGGAGACCGGATCATAGCTATGGAGCAGCCTGCCCATTATGTCGATCCACAGCAGCCGGTTGCGCCGCTCGCTCCAGATAGGACTTTCTCCAATAATCGCGTTAGCTCTGAGTGCAATCCTGAAGACGAGAGCGGCGCTCATGACCGTGGTTCCTGTGCAAGAACTGCAATCTGGCGCCATGCATTAGCCACAGCGGCTGGAGTGTCAGCGTGAACCGCGCGCAGGTCACGCGGATAATCCACCCCCTCGGCCTCAACTGAGCGGGTCGCATGGAACTGCCCGTTTGCGGCACGCAATATCCAGCCCCCTTCTATACATGCGGCAGAGGCAAGGAAAGCTACACCCGGGGCAACAGTTTCGGGTTTCAGCTCGTCCGGTTCGCCCTCCACGCCCCACATCCGGGTCTTTGCAACCGGAGAAACCGCATTGACGATAATGCCGTGCGCAGCCCCTTCGTCTGCAAGCACGTTCATGATGCCCACGGCTGCCATCTTGGCTGCGGCGTAAGAGGCAAGACCCTTCTGCACATATTGCGGATAAAGAGCGCGGCATGAGGTTGTCAGCACAATCCGGCCATAGCCAGCCTCACGCATGCTGGGCCATGCGGCTTGAGCGATCCAGAGCGGTGCTTTCGCCGTGACGGTCATCATGTGGTCGAATGAGGCATCCTGAAAATCCTCGATCCGTTCGTAGCCGACCCAGCCGGCATTGTGGATCACCGCATCGAGGCGTCCGTTTACGGCCAGGCATTCGCGCACCAAGGTATGGCAGTCATCACGCGTGTTTATCGGGGTGTGATAGGGGTGCGCTATGATCCCCTCTAAGAAAAGGCTTGCGGCTACACTTTCCACAAGTGTGGGCTCGGTGCCGGTTCCATCCGTCTTTGCTCCGACATCATGCAACAGGACAAAGGCGCCGAGTTGACCAACTGCTCGCGCATAGGCAAGACCTAAGCCTCGTGCAGCTCCGGTTATAAGGACAGTACGTCCGCGAAAATCTAACAAGTTCATCATGACTTCCTTCGTTGCTTGGATGATGACCACAATGATACGATACGTCCAATACTAAGAAAGTTGGATTGTGATATGTCTCATGTATCAAGTAAGTCGTTCACTTCTAGGCGCATCATGATCGATCTGCGTAAAATGGAGCAGTTCGTCGCCGTTGCGGAGGAGGGGCACTTCCACCGTGCGGCTCACCGCCTCGGTATGTCCCAACCGCCCTTGACGGTTGCGATTAAACGGCTGGAAGAGGATCTGGGTGTGGTGCTGATCCAGCGGGGAGGCAACCGGACAATGGGCCTGACCCCCGCCGGTTACGCGTTTCTCCGTGAAGCGCGTGAGACACTTCGTCAGGCGCATTACTCGATCTGTATAGCGCAGGAGACCGCAGCTGGTTTTAACGGCCTTCTACGGCTGGGGTATGTCGGTAGCGCTCTCTATGGTCGTTTACCCGATACGGTAAGGGAATTCAGAGATACAAGGCCCGATGTGCGTTTGGAATTGCACGAGGCAACCACAGCCACACAGATTGCCAGACTGCTGAACGGCACGCTTGATGCCGCAGTCATCATTCCTCCAATAGCAGATGGGGAAGGGATCGAGTTGCACGGCTTCGATAACGACCGGCTTTGCATGGCTTTGCCGCTTGATCATCCCTTATCCGAGAAGGAAAAGTTAACTCTTGCGGAGCTCGCTGATATAAACTTTGTGCTATGGCCAATTATCGAAGGGCGTGGCTTCCACCTTCGGGTGATCCGTTTGTGTGCCGACGCCGGATTTGTGCCTCAGATTATCCAGGAGGCGCATGGTATGCATGCCGTTTTATCACTTGTCTCAGTGGGCGCTGGGGTTTCCATTGTCCCAGAGAGCATGTCAAGCTTCCGACCGGATCGCATTGCGTATCGCTCAATCACCGAGCCGCAAGCAGATTTCGAGCTGTCATTGGCCGTCTGCGAGCCGACACCAGCGACTACAGCATTTGTGAACCTAGCCACGACGCTGCCAAGACGCTTTAACACTGAAAGTATGTCAAGTTTATAAAGCGGGGGCTCGCTTCGGTCGATGACCTTACGTCTAGGCTAAACTTCTGACGAGGCCGAATCTGGAAGTCGGCGTAGGTCGAAATTTCGGTCGTCAGTCCAGATGTCGACGAGGTGAAGGGAACTGATGAGTTTTGCGTCCAATGGCTGCGTCACCGCCATTGCTCAGTTGTTCACATGCCGCTCGGTTCAAAGTCGTCGGCAACTCTCGTCACCCTGCGAACTATCGGCTTGGGCCGGAAGACGTCACCCGGGTGGCACGTGCCTCGTGTGAGGAGCGCAAACGGTAACGATCCCCGGGATATGTGAAGCGGCTGCGTGTGACTGGTATCCCGTCCCGCCATGTCTGCCTGTCTACAAGCAGGCAGGGTTGACTGATTTCAATCTGCAGGATTTCGCGAATATCTTCATCCGCGCGTATGGCACGGATGGTATTGTCCACTGTCGTGACAATCGTGTTGCGCAACAGCCAGGAATTCGGGGTAATCAGGTTGAAGTCTTGTTGGAGATAATCGGGCGCTTCAGAGCTATTGACATATCGCTCTTCGATCTGGATTGGCGTGCCATCTTCAAGATGCAAAAGCTTGGAATAGAAAACTTCATTTTCCGGTGAGCTCTGCAACATGTTGCGCCGTGGGTTGTCCGCACTCAAAGTCTCGTGCTGCAAAACACGGCTGCTATGCGCGCCACCCGACAGGATCACTTCCTCTGAAGCGTCTGGCAAATTGAAAATGGCGCATTGCATTCGGGGACCGATGACGAAAGTTCCGCGCCCCTGAATGCGCAAGAGAACGCCATCAGCCTGCAATTCCCGCAATGCCCTTCTAACAGTTAGACGAGACGCGCTAAAGGTTCCCGCGAGATCATCTTCCGAAGGCACCTGAAAGTTTGCCGGCCATTCTGCTGTTTCAATCTTTTTGTCGATGGCGCTTTTTATTTGAGCATACAATGGTTGGTCTGAACTGTTCATATCTCTACGACAAATAATGTTATTAATAGCCTATAATCACATTCATAGTCTGTTTGGGTCAAGCCCACTCGAAGAATTACACATGTCCGTTCGATGGTCGCGCGCAATCGTTCTAGCTATAAATTCAGCTTCTGCCGGAAGATGGGCTAGCGCTGAAAAGCCAAAGACTTTTAATAACACCAGCGAAACGGCGAAAATGTCGGGCTTCTCATCAATGGGTTCCACCGCGAAATAGGTGGGAATCAGTCTTTCCAGAACTACAACCTCAATTTTTTCGGCATTTAACTCAACGCTTTTTATAGTTTCTCGGAAGGCACTCGTACTCTCAAAACGTGTTATCCACGAATGCACCTTCAGCGCCTTTCTGACAGCTCTCAGCGGGATAACGATCTTTTCGCGCCATTCTTGTACCTCAGCATATAAAGCACTGACAGCTTTTGCCGTAACGTGATGGTTCGTTGTCACCGCGTGCAGAACCGCCAAAAAAAATGGCACGTCAATGGCGTGATCGTCTTGTAAGCCCAGTAAGGCATGCGGAATTCCGGGCTCGGCATAAAGTTTGAGCATAAAGCTCCAAAGCTCTGATTGTGAGTCAATATCATTCATAAGACCGCGCCTCTGTCTCTATGATCCGGATTTCATCCCGTCCCAACGTTTTACCGTGCCGGTTTCAATGCCGAACAGATCAAGAGCGCGGCCCACCGAATGGCAGACCATCTCATCAATACTATTGGGTTGCGAGTAAAAGGCAGGAACGGGTGGCATTATGATGGCACCCATTTCCGTGAGAGCCGTCATCGTTTTCAAATGCCCCAAATGGAGCGGCGTTTCTCTCACCATAAGGACCAGTCGACGCCGTTCTTTCAAAACCACATCGGCAGCCCTGCTCATAAGCGTCGAAGTCACTCCCGTGGCTATCTCGGACATGGTTTTAACAGAGCAAGGAGCGATAAGCATACCCATTGTTCTGAATGAACCCGATGCAATCGAAGCGCCTACATTTGCGGCAGAATGAACGACATCGGCTTGAGACGACAATTCCGATCTTTGTATGCCAAGCTCCTGATGGAGCGTGAGGAGCGCTGCGCGTGAAACGACAAGATGCGTTTCAACGCCTACCGATCGCGCCAAATCTAATGCTTTGAGCCCATAAGTCGCACCCGAAGCACCAGAAATTCCTATCACCAGGCGTTGAACACTCATCGGTTAAGCTCCCTCGAACCAGTCACTGGCTTTGACGCTGTCACCAAATCGCAATCGCTTGCGTTCAAACTCCAGCTCACGCCCCCATGGCTTCGTCGCATCTACAAGCAGCCTGCCCCAATGGTCCTTTTGTTCGTCTCGATAGAAAGACGGTGTGTCCGGGATGACCAGCATGTCCTTGTCTGGGCGACAACGCGTCAAGATGGCCCATTGGACATCGTCCATGTCGTAAATGTTCACATCGGTATCCACCACCGTGATCTGCTTTGACCAAATGGGTTCGGCTCCGATAGCCGCCAACATGACCTGACGCGCATGACCCTCGAACTGCGGGTCGATCTGAATGATGGCGTGATTGACAAATGGTTGACACGTTACATTAACGATGCCGGGAAGTGCCGCACTCAGACGCTGATAGATATTTGCGGATACCGATAACTCCAGTGTGAGCACTTCTTCGGGCGAACCACACAAGATCGAATGGAACATCGCGTCTTTACGTACGGTCACCCCCAGAACTTCGAAAACCGCATTGGGTCCGACTGGGACGTAATAGCCCATAAATTCCCCAAAAGGCCCTTCGGCCCGGCGTTCATTGGGAAGGAAGCGACCTTCGATAACCACTTCAGTTTCTGCTGGGACCTCAAGATCGATATGATTGCATTTGCGCATGGCAATTGTTCGTCCGCGCAATCGTGCTGCCACCTCCAATTCGTCGACATCATATGGCAACGGTGCCGCAGCGGTTAAAAATGCATGTGACGGCGGGCCGATCAGCATTGCTGCTTCAAGCGGCTTGCCCAGTTTCTCGGCCTTTTCATGATAGATCGTCAAATGGTGGCGAGGAGCCAAGCGACATCGCAGTTCTTGATCGCTGATGAACATTGAGCGATGATAGGAGAGATTGCCAACGCCGGTTTCCGGATCTTTGGCGATGAACATAGCAGAGGTGAAATAGGGCGCGCCGTCCCGGTCTGAATATGTGATCAACGGCAGATCGGAAAGTTTTACTTCTTCATATTCTGGAAGCTCGCAGTGATCGGCAAGTTTCAACGGCTCTTTCATCTCCGAAGTTCCAAGAGATGCAAGACGGCTCCATTGGGTGCAAAAATC
The DNA here is from genome assembly GCF_002278035.1 of Ochrobactrum quorumnocens. Lineage (NCBI taxonomy): Bacteria > Pseudomonadati > Pseudomonadota > Alphaproteobacteria > Hyphomicrobiales > Brucellaceae > Ochrobactrum > Ochrobactrum quorumnocens. The sequence continues at coordinate 861,746 of NZ_CP022605.1, forward strand.
CTTTGCATCAATGCCGATCACTTCGGCAATTCTGTCACGCGTGCTATAGACATTACTGACGACGGGAAATCGTGTGCCCTTCACATTGGTGAACATCACCGGCCTGGCCCATTTTTTCTGTGCCAGCTGCGTGACGGCGGCAAGTTCATGTGCAGGGTCGATCTCACGATCAACTACAAGCAGATCGCCTCGCTCTTCAAGCTTTTTGATAAAATCTCTCATCTCAAACTCCTTTCTAGTATTCAGCGGGCTCTGCCCAAATTGGGTGTCAATGCGACACGGGTGGTGCGCGCGTCGTGCGTGGAACGCAGTCGATAACGGTCTCCCGGATAGATAAAGCGGCTGCGCGTAACCGGAATTCCGTCACGCCAGGTCGATCGGTCTAAAAGTAGGCAGGGATGGTTTGCATCGATCTGCAAAAGCCGACGTATGTCGTCTTCAGTGCGAATGGCACGAATGGTATTCTCGACAGTGTTGACCACAGTTTCGCGCCGAAACCATACTTCTGGGCCTTGCACGGAAAACGTCTGATCCAGATATCCCGGAGCTTCAGCCGCGTTGACATAGCGTTCTTCAATCTGAATGGGTGTGCCATCTTCCAGATGAAGAAAACGGCTGTAATAAACGACTGCATCTCCGGGCAATTGCAGAATGTTGCGTGCAGGATTGTCTTGCGCAAGGGTTGTATGAGCCAGGACCTGACAGGTGTGCGCGCCGCCAGAGCTTGTAATCTCGTCGCTAATATTTGAAAGGTTGAACACAGCGCACTGAATGCGCGGCCCTAGCACAAATGTGCCCCGCCCCTGCACGCGGATCAACACGCCTGCCGTTTGCAACTCGCGTAAGGCGCGGCGCACAGTCAGTTGTGAAACCTCAAACTCGGCGGCCAGATCGCCTTCAGAGGGGATCTGGAAATTTGCCGGCCACTCTTCGGTTTCAACACGGCGATCAATTTCGCATTTGATCTTTTTGTAGAGATGCTGGTCAGCGTTCACGGTATGCACTCATAAAATAAGTCAATGTGATATAAAACTTCCAACAATATGATATTATAATCAAGTCCATAAATTTTTATAAATTTCAAATTTGCACGCAGTAGATCCTTTAGGTCGAGAAAAGTCGCCAGTTTCAAGGTTTTCACATCGTTATGGGTCCATTTAGGTGGCACATCTTTTTTCTATTGACTTTTAAAGTGATATCACTTTGCATAGATAAAGATGTCTTTTGTGCATCAAAATGAATAATTCAGGGCCGCGCGTCGCAAAAGGAAGTTTTGCTTTCAGTACAAAGGCTCGCCAAGAGGAGGGGCAATGTCGACCCACGATCTGCAGAAACTTTCGATGTATATCAACGGTGAATGGGTAGAGCCATCATCGGGCCAATATATCGAGACCATCGATCCGTTTACGGCAAAGCCTTGGGCTTTGGTGCCTCGCGGCAATGCCGAAGACGCGGACAGAGCCGTAAAGGCAGCGCATAACGCCTTTTCCACAGGCCCGTGGAGAAAATTACATCCGAGTGAACGCGGGCGAATTATACAGCGCTTCGCCGATCTCATTGAACAGAATGCCGATGAACTGGCAGAGATCGAAGTGCGCGATAATGGTCGCCTTCTCGCCGAAATGCGACACCAAATTCGCTATATTCCGCGTTGGTATCACTATTATGCCGGGCTTGCGGACAAGATCGAAGGCGCTGTGCACCCCTGCGATAAGAAAGCATTGAGCTTCTCTAGACACGAGCCACTTGGCGTCTGCATTGGCATCGTGCCGTGGAATGCGCCGCTGTTTTTGTTCTCGCTCAAAGCTGCTCCCGCTTTGGCCGCCGGCTGCACTTTGGTGATGAAACCGGCTGAATATACGTCTGCAACAGCTATCAAACTGATGGAACTGGTCGAAAAAGCTGGTTTTCCTGCGGGCGTGATTAATGTCGTAACGGGTTATGGACCCGAAGTCGGCGAGCCGTTGGTGACGCACCCACTTACTCGCCACGTTGGCTTTACTGGATCGACACGCACTGGGGCGCATCTGTATGCTCTGGCCGCCAAGGACATCAAGCGGGTCAGTCTGGAACTAGGTGGCAAATCGCCCAATATCATTTTCGAAGATGCTAACCTTGATAATGCTGTACGCGGCGTCGTCGGCGGTATTTTTGGCGCGGTAGGCCAGACCTGTATCGCAGGATCTCGCTTGTTGTTGCAGCGTAAGATCCATGATGAATTTCTGGAAAAATTGACGGCGTTTACCAAAACGGCACGCATTGGAGATCCAAAACATCTCGATACCCGTATCGGCCCCATCGCGAACGCCATGCAGTATGAAAAAGTACTGGACTATATCAACATCGCCCGCCAAGAAGGTGCAGAGCTTATCCTGGGCGGCAAACGCCCTGATCTGGATGAATGTGCGGCGGGCTATTTCGTTGAACCAACCATTTTTGCTGGGGTGCACAATGACATGCGCATTGCCCGAGAAGAAGTCTTCGGACCTGTTCTAGCGGCCATCCCATTCGATGATCCGGAAGAAGCAATAGCGATTGCAAACGACAGCGAATTCGGTTTGGCCGCAGGTGTTTGGACGTCGGATATGCGCCGCGCCATCCTCATGTCCGAAAGCCTGGAAGCGGGGAGTGTCTGGGTAAACACATATCGTGATGTGTCCTACACTACGCCATTTGGCGGTTATAAAAAGAGCGGAATAGGCAGGGAAAACGGGATAGAAGGTATTCGAGAGTTCCTTCAGACCAAAGCCGTGTGGTTGTCCACAGCAGAAGAGATCGCAAATCCGTTCGTGATCGGTTGAGAAGGAACGGCATCACCAAAGTTAAAAAACAAGCGAGCCATTTGAGGCCGGGTGGCTCGCATACAATGATGGCCAAAGGGGAACTAAAAAATGAGTGTTGTAAAAGCAAGACGCACTAAGAAAGCAACGGCGCTTACCGTCGGGGCGGCTATAAGCCTTCTCATGATCACGGGCGCTGTCAGTGCCCAAACTGCAGCTGACAGTCTGCCGCAGAAATATCGCGATGCGGGTGTCATCAAGCTGGTTACCGATGCTAAGTATCCACCTTTTCAGTCCATCAACGACGCCGGCGAGATGGTCGGTTTTGAAGTCGATCTTTGGAATGCCATCGCAGCCCGTCTCAACGTAAAGATGGATGTTACGTCTGTCGCATTCGATTCCCTGATCCCTGGTGTGCAATCTGGGCGTTGGGATATCGCGATGGAGGGCATCACTGACAATACCGAACGTCAGAAGGTCGTCAGTTTCGTTGATTACGGTTACACGACATCATCAGCCTATGTCCTTGAACAAAAAGGCGCTGATATCAACGACCATCTTGGCCTTTGCGGGATGAAGGGTTCTGCACAAAGCGGTACCGAATGGGTCGAGATGATCACGAAGGAAATTGGGGATGCCTGCGTTGCGGCAGGCAAGGAAAAGCCGACAGTCTCCGAATTCGGCACATCCGAAGCCACATTGCTGTCCGTTTATTCCGGACGCAGCGATTTCGTTTTAACCTCTGCGGCGCTCGCCGGAGAAATCCAGAAGTCGGCACCGCATCCGGTAAAGGTCATTTCCATGGCCATTTTGCCCAGAATGCCTAGTGGTATTGCGTTTCGAAAAAATGAAACCGGTCTCGGCGAAGCACTGCTTGCAGCTCTGAAGGAAGTCAGGGCGAACGGAGACTATGGCAAAATCTACGCCAATTGGACTGTCTCGCCAATGGCGATGGAACACGAGCCGGGGATAAATCTCGCCACGATACCAGCTTTAAAATAGCAATCTCGGCCGGTGACACAGCTCATAATCGAGTGCATCGGCCGCATCAATGCGAATACGATTGAGAGACAGCCCCTTATGTCGGATGATTCAAATCTCGCCCTCTCGTCTTCCCCTGACCGGCCCATGCTGACATATGTTCCGGCCAGCGCCTGGAAGACGCGGATCGCTGCAACGCTGCTTATCATCTTAATACTTTATTGCGTCCAGAAGATTGCGGCGAATCCCAATTTTGGATGGAGTGTCGTTGGCGAATATCTGTTCGATAGTCGTATCCTGTGGGGGCTGTCACTCACGCTATGGCTGACTGTGGTCACCATGGTTATAGGGGTTGTACTGGGGACCATTTTCGCCATCATGGCGATGTCAAATAATGTCGTCATTTCGAAAGTAGCTAGCGCCTATATCTGGTTCTTTCGTGGGACCCCTGTCCTGGTTCAGTTGATCTTCTGGTACAATCTCGGAGCCCTGTTCCCCGAAATGTCGATCGGTTTGCCGTTCACATCATGGTGGATATCCGTTTCCACCAATTCACTGATATCGCCGGTAACCGCAGCGGTGCTTGGTTTGGGTTTGAACGAAGGCGCCTACATGTCCGAAATCATTCGGAGCGGCCTGATGTCGGTAGAGCCCGGCCAAAAACAAGCAGCAAAATCCCTTGGCATGACCAACAGCAAGACTTTGTGGCGCATCATACTGCCGCAGGCAATGCCCGTCATCATACCTCCGACCGGCAATCAAACGATCGGTATGTTGAAGACATCCTCTCTAGTAAGCGTTATATCGTTGGCCGACTTGCTCTACTCGGCTCAAACGATCTATTCCCGCAATTTTCAGACCATTCCTTTGTTGATCGTAGCGTGCATCTGGTATCTGGCGGCAACGACTATCCTGAGTGCCTTGCAGGTGCGCATTGAGCGACATTTCGGTCGCTCCAATCAGCAAGCCAATACCCCAATCCGTCGTCTGTTTCGTCAGAAAGCTCAATAAAATGTCCGATCCGATGATTGTCTTTGACCGGGTGTCGAAAAATTACGGCAGCATGACTGTGCTTAGTAACATCAACCTTGAAGTCGCCGCCGGTGAGGTGATCAGTCTGATTGGTCCGTCAGGATCGGGAAAGTCAACGCTTCTTCGCTGTGTGAACCATCTAGAACGCATTGAGCACGGCAGCATCACCGTTGACGGCGAATTGATCGGCTACCGACGCGAGGGAAATTTTGCACATGAACTTCCTGAAAAGCTGATAGCCCGGCAACGCGCCCGTATCGGCATGGTGTTCCAGAACTTCAACCTCTTTGGGCATAAAACAGCAATCGAAAACGTTATTGAGGCACCTGTCCATGTGATGGGAATAGCAAAACGCGAAGCCGAAAAACAAGCAGGTGAACTGTTAGCGCGCGTGGGATTGGCGGATAAATTGCACCATTATCCCCGCATGTTATCTGGTGGGCAGCAGCAGCGCGTTGCCATCGCACGCGCTTTGGCAATGAAGCCCAAGGTCCTGCTTTTCGATGAACCGACCAGTGCGCTTGATCCTGAACTGGTGGGTGAAGTGCTGGACGTGATGCGTTCGCTGGCCGCCGATGGCCTGACAATGATGGTGGTGACACACGAAATGTCGTTTGCGCGCGATGTCTGCAACCGAATTGCATTCATGCAGGCTGGGCAAATTGTCGAATGTGGTACTCCATCGGAGATACTGGATAATCCCGCATTCGAGCGAACGCGTTCTTTCTTATCCAAGGTTCACTAGATGATCGTTCCGCACAAGGCCAATTCTTCTGACAAATGGGACCTGATTATCGTCGGGGGTGGCATCGTGGGTTGTTCAACAGCCCTCTATGCGGCCCGATCAGGCTTGCGCGTGCTCATCGTTGAACGTGATACCCCCGGGGCAGCCCAGTCCGGCCGAAATCTTGGCTTTGTTCGCCAGCAGGGCCGCGATTTTCGCGAGTTACCCCTTGCAATGGCTGCTTTGAACCTATGGGATGGGCTGGAACAGGATTTGGGCCGAAAAGTCGGTTGGCTTCGTGGTGGCAACGCGGTTCTTGCCATCAATGAAAGCGACACCGCAAACCAGTCCGACTGGCAATCCAAAGCTAAACAGTTCGGGCTCGACACGGTTTTGCTGACACAATCGCAAGTGCGAGAAAAACTTCCGCTTATTTCAGACAAGGCCCGTGTGCGCGGGGCGATGTTTACAGCATCCGATGGGCGTGCCGAACCGGGCCGCGCAACCCGAGCCATGTTTGAAGCTGCAGTCGAATCCGGAATTTCTGTGATCCTCGGAGGCCGTGCTACACAACTGGACCTTCAGGCCGGACATATCAATGGCGTCTGGATTGACCGCAAGCTTTATCGCGCAGAACAAGTGCTTTGCGCAGCAGGTACTGAAAGCAGCAAGTTGCTACGTGCTGGCGGATACAATCTCCCGCAGGAAAAAATACGCGCAACCGTAGCACGCACGGTCCCGGCTGCTGGCTTCACGGTCAATCCGTGCGTCTCGCTACCACTCACCGGTATTCGGCAAGATGTGCGCGGAGCATTCATTTTTTCTGTGGCAGGGGGCGAATATGATGTGCGTTTCGATTCCTGGCGCTACATTCGGCACTACAGAGACACACGCAAAAGCAATCCTGATGCTGCGCGCGTGAACTATTTCGGCCCTCTGCAAAAGCTTGTTCCGTCGCGGCCAGCGGCAACGATTGCGGATATTGCGCCCACAAGCGAGGCAGTTGAACCTGCATATTATCGTGTGCAGCAAGCACATGACGAGATACGGACTTACCTGCCGGCGATAGCCGATCTCGAAATCGAAGCGGTATGGGCCGGCATCATCGATACGCTTCCCGACGTTGTTCCGGTTATGGGCCACGTTAAGAGTGTCGATGGACTTTTGGTCGCAACGGGGTTCAGCGGACACGGTTTTGGGCTGGGGCCCATGGCTGGCAAAGTGATGTCTGAACTGGCTCGGGGACGCCCCTCTTCGGTTGAAATATCGGGTTTGTCACCCGCCCGTTTCTAGCAGCTTGTACGCGCCCTGAACGACGCAATTCCTTCAAAGCACAATGAATAACTAAGAATTTGGAGACGCAAGAATGGCCCAGAGAATTTTTTCCGGAATAGCCTCGGAGGCAATCGCCGGATACGCGAAGGCCGTTATCGACGGAACGACTATTTATGTGTCCGGCACCACCGGGCGCGATAAATCGACAGGCACGTTTCCCTCCGATGCAGCGCAACAGGCACGCAATGCTCTCGCGGATATTGATGACGTTTTGAAGAAAGCTGGGGCAAGCCTCGTCCATGCCGTGGCAAGCCGGGTGTATGTTACCGATCTCGAATATGCAGACGCCGTGATGGCAGTACTTGGGGAGGTGTTCAAAGACATTCGGCCAACCAGTACGTTTCTAATCTGCCAGATCCCTGCACAAGGTGCGAAAGTCGAGATTGAAATTACGGCTTCTTCCGCACCTTAAAACGCAGCATACCAACAGCTAGGCTTACGTGCTGAGGGTATTCGTGCACGGATGCAATACCCGATCTAAGGTGCATATAGAATTTGATTGCACCAATTTGCTTTATATGGAGTTACTGATCGGTGCACGAGCCCAACATGCAGGGATACAGAACTTACTGCAAGAAATTTAGTATCTAAGCGCCGCTGCACGTGCTCCTCAACGAATATAATCAGTCGGTTGTTCTTCAAACTGAGTTGGGATTAGCTCCCGATCAAGCCGACGTCAGGCGCAGAAGCCCAGTAATCGCCAAAATCGGTAGACACAATATTTACCACAACCGTTATCGTGGGGTCTCAATTGGGGCAGCAAATTTCGACTTTGGGTCGGGAGCGCTTCGGATTTGGTCCCTGTCGTCATCTCGCCTGGACGCCATGTCTTGGCTCCGGCAATTGATGTATGACTAAGCCTGGTTGCTTGGACGACCGTGACTTCCCCGCGCATTTGCGTGGGGAAGGTTTTTTGAGTGTTGGGCCTCGTGAAATGTGTAGATCACTCTTGTTTTTGATCATGACTGCCAGCTCCAAGCGAATGCAGTACCTTTAAGGTGAGGTTATCCAACATGGTGGATCAGTTCCGTGTTCGGTCGACCAGGCCTTTCTCGGACAGCCATGGCATCATGCCGCGCAAATGTTCTCCCACTGCTTCGATAGGATGGGTATTGGCGCGGGCACGCTCCGCTTTGAATGACGTCTGACGCACCTTATTCTCCAACATCCATTCGCGGGCGAACTTGCCGGACTGGATCTCGTCCAGAACCCGTTCCATTTCCGCTCGTGCATGCTTGGAAATGATGCGCGGACCAACCTTGTACTCACCATACTCGGCGGTATTCGAGATCGAATAGTTCATATTATTGAAACCACCCTCATAGATGAGATCGACCATCAGCTTCATTTCATGCAGGCATTCGAAATATGCCATTTCCGGTGCGTAACCGGCATTGACCAGTGTGTCGAATCCCGCTTTGACCAACTCCGCCATGCCCCCGCATAGGACGGCCTGCTCACCGAAGAGGTCGGTTTCGCATTCTTCTTTGAACGTCGTTTCGATGATGCCAGCCCGCCCGCCGCCTATGGCCGACGCGTAGGATAGACCTAGATCGTGGGCGTTTCCGGTGGCGTTCTGGGCAATAGCTAGCAGGGAGGGTACCCCGCCGCCACGCAGATATTCCGAGCGTACCGTATGGCCAGGCCCTTTTGGCGCTACCATAAGCACGTCTAAATCTGGGCGAGGTTCAATGAAGTCGAAGTGGACATTGAAACCATGGGCGAACATCAGAGCAGCCCCTTGCTTCATCTGATCTGCGAGATGGCTATGGTAAATATCAGCCTGCACCTCATCCGGTGTCAGGATCATAACAACATCAGCCCAAGCAGCGGCTTCCGCCAACGGCTTGACGAGAAGATATTCTGCTAAGGCCTTTGCGGCTGTTGGAGAGCCGTCGCGCAACGCGACGCAGACATTTTCCACGCCACTATCGCGCAGATTCAACGCATGTGCGTGTCCTTGGCTTCCATAGCCAACGATGGTTACTTTCTTTGATTTGATCAGATTGAGATCCGCGTCGCGGTCATAGTACACGCGCATATTCAGGTCCTTCGCGTTATGTGGAAACACATGTTGGGACGGTCAAGCTAAGAGGAAGGCCAGATCGTCAAAGGGGGAAAGCTTCAGCCATTGCAGGCGGCGCTAAGCACTGCCTTGATCGAAGCCGTGGCGATGTCATCGTCAATCCCGATTCCGAAAATCCTGCGGCCATCACGTGAACGGCATTCGAGATAGGCGGCCGCCTGAGCATTCGTGCCACGTTTTAAGGCATGTTCGTGATAATCGACGATCTCGAGCACGAGGCCGAAGCTGTCTTCGAGTGCAGTGACGGCACTCGAGATTAGTCCATTGCCACGGCCAATGATGGAAACCTCGTCACCTTTGTGACGGATGCGTCCGTTGAAGATCCGTTGGTTACTGGTTTTGCGTGATATTGCATCTTGATAGCTGACCAGTTCGAAATCCTGCGATCCCGTCATGTGATAGGCATCCTGGAAGATTGACCAGATCATAGCGGAGGTGATTTCCTTGCCGCTAATCTCGGCGAATTCCTGCACCCGGCGGCTGAGATCGATCTGCAATTGTCGTGGCAGTTTCAGGCCTTTGTCCTGCTCTAGGATCCAGGCAATTCCGCTCTTGCCGGACTGGCTGTTAACGCGTATCACCGCCTCATAGGTTTCCCCGATATCTGCGGGATCTACTGGCAAATAAGGCATTTCCCAGATTCCGTCATTGCGTCGTCCATGTGCGACGAAACCCTTCTTGATAGCATCCTGGTGCGAGCCGGAAAAAGCAGTATGCACGAGCTCGCCTGCATAAGGATGACGAGGATGTATCGGCAACCCGTTGCAATGTGTAACGGTGTTCACGACGTCACGGATCGCGGGGAAATAGAGCTTAGGGTCGATGCCCTGCGTGTATAAATTGAGAGCCAGTGTCACCAGATCTACATTGCCGGTTCGTTCGCCATTCCCGAACAAGCAACCCTCCACGCGGTCTGCCCCAGCTAGCATTGCCTGCTCGGCCGCCGCTACGGCAGTTCCGCGATCATTGTGCGGGTGGACACTGATAATCACTGCGTCTCGGTTGGAGAGATTGTGACAAAACCATTCGATCTGGTCTGCGTAGACATTTGGCGTTGCCACCTCGACCGTCGCAGGCAGATTAAGGATCACTGGATGTTCGCGTGTTGGTTGCCAAACATCCAACACACGTTCGCATATTTCCAACGCAAAGTCGGGTTCTGTGAAGCAGAACGTCTCTGGCGAATATTCGAAGGTCCAGTGTGTATCTGGCCGCTTCAGGCTCTCCTCCAGGATTGCAGTGACACCGGTGATTGCCAGGTCAACGATCTCCTTCCGGTCCATCCCGAACACAACGCGCCTAAACAGTGGTGCGGTTGCATTATAGAGATGGACGATTGCTTGCTGTGCCCCGTCGAGCGCTTCGAAGGTCCGCGCGATCAGGTCTAAGCGCGACTGGGTGAGTACCTGGATTGTAACATCGTCGGGAATGCGGGTTTCGTCGATGAGCTTTCGCACAAAATCGAAATCAGTCTGAGAAGCGGATGGAAATGCGACTTCGATCTCTTTAAAGCCTATAGCGAGGAGCATATCGTAGAAGCGCAATTTGCGCTCCACGTCCATTGGATCAGCGAGCGCTTGGTTTCCATCGCGCAGGTCTGTCGACAGCCAGCGCGGGGCTTTTTCGATCCGGTTCGATGGCCAAACGCGATATGGCAATTCGATGGGTGAGATGAACGGACGGTATTTGGTTTCGGGGTTTTTCAGCATGTTTAAATTCCGTTGTGCGCAAAAGGGAAAGGCCAGCACGGCTGCAATACGGTCGCCAGGTGCCGTAAGTCCTGGCGACCGCAGATAAGTCGCAGCACAAAGAAATGAAGTTTCCCGTTCTTCGCACCGGGGAAGGCGCGAATGGCTGTACTCTGCATTTCAGAAGCCGCCAAAACCGCAATTTGCGGCTGAACAGAGCGGCGAGGGATCTTGGCGATAGTAAACACGGTGATATATAAAGACCTATGGTGGACTGGGCGCTATGATATCTGTATGTGCGATGATATTCTCACGCGTGAAGACCATAAATCGTCGCGAAAGGACCAAGTTGCTGAATCGAGGCAATCTATGATCGATAAGATCGCTGTCGTTACCAAGGACGCGCACCGCTTCTCCAGCATTCGCCATACGCATCCGCAAGGGCAGCTCATCTACGCGATTAGTGGGATTGTCTCTGTCACAACAACAGAAGGAACTTGGGTCGTTCCGCCCAGCCGGGCGGTGTGGGTACCAGCTGGTATCCAGCATGAAACGAAAAGCCACGTCACAGTGCAGTTCCGAGCATTGCTCATCGACTTGCCGGAGATAAGAGGTCTACCCAGCGCTTGCACCGTGGTGGAGGTGACGCCGCTTCTGCGCGAATTGATCTTGCGGCTCTCCGAGCTTGTAGAAAAACCAAGAGGCGCAGATTTTAGTCGCTCCGTCAAACAGCTTTTGCTACAAGAATTGACGTCCCTTCCGATCGAGCCACTTAGCTTACCCATTCCCCGACATGCGCAACTTGCTCTATTGTGCGAATGGTTACGGAGCGAACCGACCGCCACCATCGGATTGCATAAGGCAGCTGATTTACTTCACATGAGCCGATCAAGCTTTATGCGGTTGTTCCAGCGTGAAACCACCATGAGTTTCGCCTGCTGGCGTCAACAAGCTCGTTTGTTGCATGCACTACCGCTGCTTGCGGAAGGGCAATCGATCTTGAACGTCGCGCTCGCTTGCGGGTATGACAGCCCGAGCGCCTTTTCTGCTATGTTTAGGCGATCACTCGGAAGATCACCAAGCGAGTATTTTGCAGAAACATGAGCTCGCCAGCAATCGCCGTTATGGTAAGTGAAGAGGTAGCCCCCGGGGGGCGCGCTCGCCGTAATGAAGAAACCATTGCGCTGGTATCCGCGACAACTTGTGTTGACAGAAAACTACGATTACCAATTGAAATTCAGCCACAACGCGTAAATGTGAAACTCCGGCCTGATCTAAGCGCTCTGCGCCTTCGTCCGTTGCGCTGATTGACAAACTTCAACTCGTCTGGCAACGAATAATTTGTGAGGGACAATAACGCTACCAATTGCTTACCCTAATCAATCAATCGAACATCTATAGCGCATCCGCTTTTTGTTGAATAAAATCCTGTCGTTTGTTTGCAAAATGGATTTTGTAAGGTTCGCACGAGTTTTGGGTCCATGCGCTAAAACATCTCTGGAATGCAATTGGACCTGAGAGCTGGGTTCCATTGCATAGGTTATGCTAAACAGGCGTCAACGCCAGCATACCGCTAGTATCTTGCCCATTGATCTGCCACCCCGGCTCGGATGAGGACGAGTGGCTGGAAAATTGCGGACGGTGTTACAAGAATTGCTGAACTTTCGTCGGTCATGGATAATTCTGCCGCTTAAGGCCTAGAACGGACTGCAAGTCTTGCAAGTTGAGCCCTGGCGCATATGCCGTTTGGCGGTAACTTTGTTCAAGTGCGAGGGGCCAACAAACGGTGCACATATGCTGGAATTTTCCTCCGGTGTCAGAACGAATTGTAACGAACGGCGGGGAAAATGAAACCAGGCAACCGGTTACGCGTCAGTCTTGTCGGGCTGATGGTTGGTATTGATATCGGTTTAAAGGAGTATAACCCCACTGATGTTGCTACGGTGGATGATCGACGCCGCCTCGGTCGACATGCGTTGCTAAAGCGCTCACTCCACGTACAACGATGGAAAGGGAGAGGTTTCGCTCGTTGGTATATGCCCTGCGCTATGGCGCTAATACTTGAAAAATTGTAGAAGTTACAACCGTCACGTTTAGCGAGCCCGACAATGAACCATAAACCGAACTCCGCAGGACCACTAGGTTCAGGTCTGAAACGGATGACCGGGAGAGACCCTGCCCAGTTTCACCGCGTCGCCAGTCCCCTAGAGCTTTTGTTCGATCTGACATTCGTTATCGCATTCGGACAGGCAGCCTCCCAGCTCGCGCATGGACTGGCCGAAGGGCATTACCTCGCCGCCCTGATCGGATTCGGATTTTCTAGTTTTGCAATATGCTGGGCTTGGATCAATTTCACATGGTTCGCATCTGCATTCGATACCGACGATTGGCTTTATCGCATAGTGACGATGATCCAGATGATAGGCGTGCTCATACTGGCCGTTGGCATCCCGCGCATGTTTGCTTCCATCGAACAAGGCGCGCATCTGGATAATTCGATGATGGTGTCCGGTTATGTCGTCATGCGTTTTGCCATGATATTTCAATGGTTGCGTGCCGCAAAGCAGGGCGGGAATAGAAGTCGGGCCTGCCGGGCCTATGTCGTTGCGATATCGGTGGCCCAGATTGGCTGGATCGCGCAGATACTCTTCGATTTTTCGCTGCCTGTCAGCCTTCTACTGGGTGTTGTTCTTGCAGGCATCGAGTTGTCCGGGCCTTATTTCGCCGAGCGGATCGGTGGCGGAACGCCGTGGCATCCCCATCACATTGCCGAACGCTACAGTCTGTTTGCTATCATCGCTTTGGGCGAAGGAATTGTCGGAACCGTTGCAACCCTTTCGGCGGTTATTGACAATCAGGGTTTTTCGCTAGACGTCGGCTTGGTCGGATTGGCCGGGATGGGGCTGACGTTCGGGATGTGGTGGATTTACTATCTCTTACCTTCTGCCGAAGCGCTGGAGAAATCGCGTCAGAAATCATTCCTGTGGGGTTATGGGCATATGGCGATCATCGCCGCGATCGTTGCTACCGGGGCAGGATTACATGTAGCGGCGAACTTTATCGAACATAAGGCTCACATAGGGCCAGCTGCGACACTGCTCACGGTGGCGATACCACTCATTGTCTTCATAGCAGGTCTCTACGCTCTCAACAGTTATCTTATCGGAACCGTTGATCGTCTTCATGGCTGGCTCCTTCTCGCCACGATTGGGGTAGTTATTATGGCAGTTCTGGCGTCACAGGCGGGACTTCCAATGCCGGTTTGTCTGGTTCTTCTCAGTCTGGCTCCAGCGGTTTCGGTGATTGGCCATGAGCTGTCGGGCGATCATCGCCGTGCGGTCGATGCGCGATGAAATAAATCATCCGCGACAATTGAAAGTCGTTCAATTGCCCCCTTCTTCAAGGTAACCGATCAGGACAACCTTCGCGAGACGATTTGGTGGAGACGGCGGCGATAGTGCTCCTCCGCAATAGTGCCGCAATAGGAGGAACTGGGATTGCAAAGCTGAATGGCTTCAGACTAGCAAAAGCATGAATTGATGTTATCTCCCGCTCACTCAAGAAGCGATGAGCGACCTGATGGACGGTGGGGAACACAATGCTATTGCATGTTCGGTCTTTTGCTTACACAGGATTCAGTCCGCTTCAGCGACTATGTTTATTGGGCAGACTAAAGCGCGGATGGCCAAAATTTGGCCTCCAGCTTCGCTCGCACAGACACGTTCAATAAAAAATTGCTTCAGCGGCATAATACGATCAAATCGCTCTACGAAATTCCGGGTTATTTGTCGTCACTCTTTCTACTGATCTCTTTAGCGATGGTATCGACAAATGCGCGAAGATCGTCAGGATTTCTTGATGTTATGATTTTGTTGTCTACAACTACTTCAGAGTCTTCCCATACGCCGCCTGCGTTCATCACATCAGTCTTGATAGAATTGTAAGAAGTCATCTTACAATCTTTGGCCAGCCCCGCCTCGATCAATAACCATGGCGCATGGCAGATTGCAGCTACGATTTTTGAACTTTTATGAAAGCCCTGTATCAGCGAAATCACTTCGACTTTTGTTCTCAGCACGTCGGGATTGATCTGTCCGCCCGGCAGTACCAACCCGTCAAATTCATCGATGCTGACATCTTTCAATACAATGTCGATGTCCACTGAATCGCCCCAATCTTTCTTATCCCAGCTTTTGATCGGGTTTTTGTTAAGAGATGCCACAATCACATCTGCCCCCAACTTCTTGAGCTCATCTAGCGGAAAACGAAGCTCCGATCTCTCATAGCCATCGGTCGCCACGATGAGTATTCTTTTGTCGTTCAGGTTCGTGTGGGCCATATTTATTCTCCTTGAATTATTTGCATGTTTAACAGCGCACCGTATCGGTGGAACTCTCCCGTCCGTCTAACTGACCAACCTACGTGTTGGTGAACGGGCTGTTCGGCCCACGGGAGTTAAGACAGCCTCAAGCACTCTATTTTGCACATAGGCCGCAAAAAAATTCTAACTCAATTAGAGAAACCGAGTACAAACATCGAGTGCTCCACTGCAATGTCTCACATGCGTTATCTTTCTCCACTTGGGCAGATTACTATCTCATGTGGGTTCACTTCTGTGGAATTAGTCTCAAAAAACAAATGTCATCACAAAAGATTTGCACAACAAATCAAACATTAACCGATACCCTTTCCACCGGTAGCGCCATAAATCTCACCATTGATAAAACTAGCTTCATTGGAAGCAAGAAAAACAAAGATCGGTGCAAGTTCGACAGGCTGTCCCGGTCTGCCGAAATCGCTGTCTTCGCCAAAATTGATGACTTTTCTATCCGGTTGTCCTCCTGATGGTTGGAGTACAGTCCAAACGGGGCCAGGTGCCACCGTGTTAACGCGGATTCCCTTCTTTATGAATTGTTTTGCCAATGCTTTTGTATATGCTACGATGCCTGCTTTCGTAGTGGCATAGTCGAGCAGTATCGCTGAAGGCTCATAGGCCTGGATTGATGATGTGGTTATAACTGATGATCCCGCCGGTAGATGCGACCCGGAAGCCTGCGCAATCCAATGCAATGCATAAAGGTTGGTTTTCATCGTTTTGTCGAAATCGTCGGTCGACAACTCGGAAATGGTGCTTCTGTACTGCTGCCGTCCGGCGTTTATGACCAAAATGTCCAAGCCGCCGAGTTCATGCGCGGCAATGTCTACCATTTCGCGACACCAGCTTTCTAAGCTTATATCACCAGGGAGTGCTACAGCTTTTCTGCCCTCCGCTTGGATCAGTTTAATCACTGTTTGTGCATCTTCTTGCTCTTCCTCAAGATAAGAAATGGCAACATCGGCACCTTCTCTCGCAAATGCAATTGCCGCAGCTCGTCCTATACCAGAATCTCCTCCCGTGATAAGAGCACGACGACCCGCTAAACGGTTATTGCCTCGGTAAGATGTCTCCCCATGGTCAGGCTCTGGTTCCATTTTTGCGGCAATTCCTGGGGCATTTTGTTTCTGCTGAGGAAATGGAGGAGCAGGGTAAAGCGACCGTGGGTCTTTAAGTCTGGGGAGTTCTTTCATTTGCGGTCTTCCTTTATAAATGAGGAAGAAAATCGTTCTTATGACATTTTCTTCCAAGCCACAGAAAGTGGTCTCGCGTCCACTTCTCTTCGGAACCGGTCTGGCGACTTAAATCGCTTCCAAGGCACTTGTCACATTTGCCTTATAACCTATTGGGATATGGACTGTTTCAACGCCTTTGACGGCGGCTTCCCAAATTCCGTTCTCGCCAAGCTTAAGTCCCGAGACATTACTAAACATTCGGTTTCTTTAAACCGTGTTTTGCCTGATGTCAGTGAAGCTGGTGGTGCCTTTTATCCAGGAATCTGGGGCTTTGGTGTTCGATATTGCAACCCTTGGTGTTTGAATAGCGGGACCGCTATCTTGGGTAAACGCAGAACACGGAGCAAGAAAACAAGCGTCGAATAACACAGATATGCCGGTGATCATCTGATTTCTCCAAACATCTAATTGATAGATAGCCCAACTCAGCCTCCGGTCAGAGGTTCCAAAAAACTTTGTGGGGTACATGAATCAGTTCTGAAAAATTGGGATGAATGCAGATTTATTCACGTCAAGCGGGTCGAAGGGAACTTGTTGCGCCTATCGGTGTTACATGATCAACGGTCCTATTACGGAAGTATTATTTGTGGAATCTGATCACAGCCTGAAATCGACCGACATACATCCCGATTTCTTTACAGGTTTGGCGCGTGGGCTTGCTGGGGCGCTTTTGTTTGCACTTCCTATGCTTATGACGATGGAAATGTGGGAGCTCGGCCTTTACGCTAATCCCGTTCGTTTACTCGTCCTTTGCGTGCTGAACATTCCGTTATTATTAGGTCTCGCTTATAGAATTGGATTTGAGCGGTCTATAAGTTGGAGTCAATCAGCTCGCGATGCAGTGATAGCATATGCGTTGGGCATCTTGCTGAGCGTATTAATATTATGGCTTTTTGGTCTCCTCGAAAGTGAGCTTGCGTTCTCTCATATCGTCGCGATGGTAGGATTTCAGGCAGTTCCGGCAAGTATCGGCGCGTTACTCGGTCGTAGCCAGCTCGGAATGAGGTCAGAAAACGAAGACAGTGACAGAGGAGAGTATGAAGGTGAGGCCGGATATTTCAATGAGCTTTTCATGATGGTAATTGGTGCGCTCTTCTTAGGGCTGAACGTCGCGCCAACTGAAGAAATGATCCTCATCGCGTATAAAATTGTCCCTCTGCAAACACTTTTGATCGCGCTCATATCAATCGCAATAATGCACGGTTTTGTTTATAGCATTCATATCAGAGGCGGACATCGCACAGAGCAGGGAACGCCATGGTGGCACACGTTCTTACGGTTCACACTTACTGGCTATGTACTGGCTTTCATGACGAGTGCGTACATCCTTTGGACTTTTGAACGACTGGACTCGACTTCAATTTCACAAACGCTTACCACAATTGTCGTTTTATCTTTTCCGGCGGCAGTCGGTGCTGCGTCTGCGAGACTAGTGTTGTGAGGACACATGACAAAAGAGGATAAGACCTCCGGTCCCGATATGGAAATGGAAAAGGTGCACTGGAGCGAATGGATGGCAGGGGGGATCTCTGCTCTACTGATTTTTTCTCTCTTGGGTTGGATAGTTTACGATATCTGGCGCTATAATCCACAAGAAGCCGATTTCATTGTTGGGATTACCGCGGTAAACGCGGTGGAGAATGGTTATCGGGTAACATTTTCGGTAACGAATATCACGCAGACCACCGCTGCTCAGGTCCGTGTGGTAGGGGTGTTGGATGATCGCCAGGGAAAGGCCGAAGCGTCCACGACAATGTTTAACTACGTGGCATCTGAGGCGAAAGCGAACGGCGCTTTATTTTTTGAAAGTAATCCAACTGATTACTTGCTTAAAGTTCGCGTCGAGAGCTACATCGAACCCTAGTGCTCGATCTTTGGCTTGAAAGGGAAATCAAATATTGCTTACCGATTATCCAGCAGAGCACAGTCGAATGTCCAATTTTTGTGACACTGGCATTCCGGTTCCCGAGGCGAAACACTTGGGGTCAATGGTCTGTATTATAATGTCATCGAAGATAAAAAAAGTGGGGCGAAACGCCCCATCTTAACAGCTATTAATCCTGTCCAAGGCGTCTGCGCAACTCAGCATTCTCCGCGCGCAGCTTAGTGGCCAACTCCTTGCGCAATCTGGTATTTTCAGCTTCGAGCGCCACAAGTGCGCTCAGATCGTCGCCCGCAGAGGACTTGCCTGTCGGTGAAGCTTTTGCGGCAGCGTTCTTCCAGTTATAATAGGTCTGTTCTCCGACATTTGCTTGCTGAAGTGCGACTTTAAGAGTGCTCTTGCCGCTCTTTATTGCTTTTTCGATAGACGCGAGCAGGGAGGCGCGCTCGGCAGGAGTATATTTTCTCACCTTGCGCGGCTCAGCACCAGCGGCAACAGGCGAGACTTTCGATGCTTTTGCGGTAACTTTAGGCGCCTTGGTTGGTTTGAGAGCGGGCGCTGCCTTTGTTTTTGCCGGTGTGGCGTCTGCTTTTTTGCGCGGCTTAGGTGTCTTCGGCGCAGTGCCAACTGACTCAGCAGTTTGTGTGCCGGTAGCAGTCTCGTTTACGTTTGCAGTGGTTTCATCAGCCATGGTAAATCTCTCGCAGATTGTTATTCGGTTGAGCTGTTTATTCTTCCAGTATACACGGCATTAGTTAACGCAAATATTTAGAAACTCGATGTGTCGGTGTATCTGTCTGCGCAGAGTGTAAGCGGTGTTGCTTGATCATGCAATCATCATTGAAAATCATGTCCGGGCTATATAAGTAGGGCCAATATCCTTCTGGACGCATTCTTACCAAGTTTGAACTGGAAACTATTCCGGATGAAAAATCCAAATCGAAACGTTATTGTTGAATATAAGAACCGCCGTACCCGCAAGAATAGGAACTCCCTATGGGGAAACCTGGATCTGAAATCAATCGCCCGGAGCGTGGAAGAAGATAACTCCGTACAATCAGCACCAGTCATACCCCCACAACCTGCTCCGATAGACCCCGACACTTCCAGTTTGATAGTAAATGCAACGGTCAGCGTGCCTGAGTTCAAAGCTCTCACGGAACCTGCCAAGGTTATCAAACCGGAAATGCCGTCCGGTATCCCTGATGAACTGCAAGAACCTCCGTTGAGCCCGAAAATGGCGCAGATACCTACTCTGTCCACCATCGCCTTGCCCACGAACGTCCGCTCGACAGCACAACGATGCAACACAAGTCTTCTTGTTTCAAAAAAGCGGCGTGTAGCGAAAATTTCGGTGGATTATGCGATCAAGGATGAATTGTCAGCGCTTGAGATCGAAAACACTGCATTGAAACACAGATTGATTGTCAAGCTACGGGCAGAGAATAAACAAATGAAACGGATGCTCGAATGTCTGGAAGAGAGACTGAAAGTTGTGCGCTGACACTTGAAAGATACAATCATGTCGACCCCAGCGCGACGGCACTTGGGCAATTGAATTACGGGTTTACATGGAGCGCCTGGTCAAGTTGGTGAATCAGTCGCCGACACCATCTCCGCTCGATTTCAATTGGTCGTTCAGTAGTCGTTTAAGACGCGTATTCTCCGCTTCAAGTGTGGCCAACTCGATGTCTGTAACCAGATGGTCGTCTGTCTCTAAGTTCTCGTAAGGAGACGCAAGGCGAGGGAGCCGCCCTTGGTCGGGAAAGGGAGTTTTTTTCTCCGGCGTGAAGTGAGTGGAAGCTTTGACGGGGAACGGTGAAATATTTGATTTTATCGGCTCTGAAAGATTAATGGCCGTGGTTTCCAATGCGGTCTCTTCAGACATTTTGCTTTTTAACGCGTCGTCATCTTCAGCGTGAATATCTTTTACTGCGATTTTGACCGAAACGGCCGCCGGTTCGGATTGAGCACCGGACGCCCGCAATTTCTCGTCATCGCTTTTGACCGCAAGGAATTTTTCAGCTTCGGATACGGATTTTTTACGCTGTATCCAGCTACTGATCCCTTCAATAAGATGCTTTCCTGGAAATCTCATTGTCGGTTTGCCTTTCTTCGCCATTAACGAAATAATGGATACACGCTCTGGCGTGCTGCATCGACTTTTCCTATTCAAGTTACCACGGCAACTTTAGCCTGAGCGAAATCGCAGTTCAATTCACACATGCTCAACAAAGCTTCACCTCTGGTGCAGATGTGACGTAATGTGACCAAGAGCAAGATGAAGATCAAAAGCGTTACTGTCCACCCGTGTGGAAAGAAGATTACCGCAAATTATGATAAGCTGCCACCTCCACGTGGCATAAAGTCAAATTCACAGGCCTCGATATCAATCGTATCGACATGGACATCGAGGCCTACATAATTTAACCTCTTTAACCATGGTTGAAGGCTAGCGCTTATCGGAGCGCCTCCTAGAAGACGCGGTCGTTGGTTCGTCCATGTCTCATAGTTTCGCCGGGGGCTGCATCTGGCGGGTCGATTGGCTTGCGCCACTCCAGTTTCTTAATAACGTCAGGAGCGGCCTCGGTGATGAGATTTCGAGGGCAGATGAACTGCCCCCGCCAATCTTCAAAGACCGCGATTTTTGTGTCGATGGGATCAGACATCCGGACATTATTTTGCTCGAGCGAGGACGCCTCCGTTTACGGGCTGACGAGACGTCGTCCCTTCAGTACAGCCCCGACGTGAGAAGATTAGCAGCAGCGGGAGCCGCGAATAGATATTATGGGCAGCCGATGGCCCCTTATCATTTTGTGAAGTTCGGCTGCGACAGTGATAGCGAAGGCCGCTGATCCCAGCCGGTGCACCTGCCTGAGACATGTCACCTGCTCGCTCGCTGAGATCGGGGCGGCTGCATCGACTATGGCTCGATCGAGAAGAACTCCGGCCGGTCACCGGGCCTGCACTAGTTTCCAGCCGTTTCCGGAGGGATCGCGGAAGCTCGCGTCGACGCTGCCAAAGCGGCTGATCGGTTCCTGAATGAATTCAACGCCTTTTGCTGCAAAAATCGCGTATGCGGTGTGGCAGTCCTTGACTACCATCACAAGTGGCGGCATGGCGCCTTTGGCGACGACCTCGTCCAGCAGTCTCGCTGTCGCATCGTCTACAGTGGGCGGTTGCGGCCGAAACAATCCAAGTTGGAAACCGGGTTGGTCCTGGTGCTGCACTGTCAACCAGCGATAATCGCCGTTTTTGGCGTCGGTGTGGATGCTGAACCCGAGCTTATCAACATAGAACTTTAGCGCTTCATCCTGATCGCGCACGTAAATGCCGACCACTCCTATTCCTTGGTGCATGACTGCTCTCCTTGTTGTAAGGGGTCCCTTGTATCAGCCATATCTCGGCACCGCTTCTCCGAAACTGCGATTGTGAGGTCTGGACGATGAGCTGCACTGACGAAACAGTGTGGTACCTTTTCCAGCTTGTGCGACGCTGCCCGCTCACGTGCGCGAAGATCGGAGGGGCTGTGCCCGGTAATATCGCGGAAAACGCGTCCGAACGTGCCCAAGCTCGCCCAGCCGGTTTTGAATGCGATCTCGGTCACCGGTTCGTCAGTGTCGCGCAGCAGCGCCTTAGCCCGTTCGATACGGCGTGAAAGAAGATAGCGGTGCGGTGGCACGCCAAACGCAATCTTGAACGCGCGGGCGAAATGAGCTTCTGAGACACCGCTCACCTGTGCCAATCGGTGGACTGTCCACGGCTGATGTGATGCAGTGTCTAGCCTGTCTTTCGCCCTGAGTAGACGACGTAGGAGGGTAGGATCTTGTCGTGGTGTAATGATGTTCATCATTCTGCAAATTATAAGAAAGTTAGCAGTTGAAAATTAAAACTCGGAGGTCGTCTGTAACTTAGTTGCGCTGTCAGGTGTAAAAAGGACGCCTGACTTCGGCGGGTTCTCGTCGCGGTGGCTGCAGCAGTTTCGATAAGCGCATGCCTTGCCGATACGTTCAGCGCAGCGCAATCGCACCGCTTTACAAAAGAGGGTACTTCCGCCAATCGTAAAATCCCAAAAAAGCGCAGACATCCGCCAACATCTTGGGTCGAGCGGGGCCATTACATGCTCGATTTCGGTCATTGGCGTTTCATTGTATACTTCTCAAATCTGTCGTTCCGCTTGCAACAGTAAGTTTGTGAATGACTGAAATCAGACAGGCAACTTTTGATGCAACGGGCAGGAAGCCAGCCCTCGGACGCCACGAAACTTCCAGCACAAAAACCGTGCGTTTCACCGCTTCCACGTCCAAAATCCGCCGCACCAAGGGCTCCGGGGTTCATGCAATGGTGTCCGAAGTCATGGAATAAGGGGGAATGAACTTATCTCCACGAGCCCAACGATCAGACGTGAGGAGTCCTGTCTGCCTGCTTTAATGTCCCCTTTCAACGCACGTTATGGCTATCTTTCCTTTACCAAATTTTGTTCGGAGTAAGATGAGCTGATGTATTCATTAATTATACTAGACATTATAGCGAATAACGTTATTAATTTTTCTTTACACTTTTTATCAGTAGTGAAATAACAGCATATCGGCGAGGTTCTTTAAGTTGTTATCGCATGCGATAGAACATACGAAGGGCAAGTCTGACCGTTCACGAACTAGCGTTAGAATGAGGGGACCGACAATGAGACACATCCGTTATATGCTGGTTTGCGTTGCGCTAATAAGTTTGACGACTGTTGCTCCCGTGAGGGCGCAGACAACGGCTGAAACAAACCAAAATCTCGATGCGCTGTTCGGCAACCATGAGCCTTATCAGCATTTTTTTTTGAAGCTACAAAAAGCCATTAAAGCAGAAGATAAACAAGCGGTTGCGTCGATGATCGATTATCCTTTTCGCGCACGGATCGGTGGCAAGGCGGTGAAGGTAAAAGATGCCGCACATTTCGCGGCTGATTACGACAAGATCATTACACCCAAGGTCAAACAGACAGTTCTCGACCAGACATATCCAGCACTTTTCGCCAATTGGCAAGGCGTTTCAATCGGTGATGGAGAGGTTTGGTTCTCAGGTGTTGGAGATCAAAACGATGTCAAAATCACCGCGATTAACGACTGACGCATTTCTCTAAAAGATTACTTCTGGCGCTACCTGCGCAACCAATCATCGCTCACTCCAGGAGAGGTTCTCATGCTACGATACATATTCAGTGTCTCGCTCGCACTTGGCTCGTTGGGGGGCATTTCTGGTGCGCAGGCGCAAACGACTGTCGAGTGCCAATCGAGGCACTATCAGTATGGGGAGTGCTGGGCAGGGCCACTGAATAAGCCACAGCTCATTCATCAAACTTCAGGAAGTCCATGCATTTTGAACCGGACCTGGGGGTATAATCCGCGCAGCAAATATATCTGGGTCGCGCAAGGTTGCTCCGGAGTTTTTGCTGATGTCGGGGGATACCATCATGGTCGGGGCGACAGTTTTGATCCCAATGCCCGTATGTATGACCACAGAGGTCATGACGTTGGCGCTGTGGTCGGTGGGGCTATTGTCGGTGCTTTGATCCAAGGGATGGCAGAGGATCATCATAAACATCAGCACACGACGAGCAACTACCGACGCGACGACAGTTATAATGGATGCCATGGAATAGGCTGTATGGTTGATAATCCAGACGAGGCCATCGATTCTCGGCCCCAATTCGATAGACAGGGTGAACCAAACTTCGATGTGCATGGCAACTACCAGGGCTGCCACGGTGCCGGGTGTCTCGTTGATAATCCTGATGCAGAGTAAGTTGATGAGCTGGCATGTCCATGTACACCAACGCGGCGTCGGTTGGGTATTGCGTGCGTCCGTAATCAAGGCAACAGCTGAGCTGAAGCATGTCCTGCAAATTTCTGCCGACCAAGAAGAGCCATATCAATCGATTGGTTGCTGCTCGTGGGATGGTGAGCGTATGAAACCCGTGTCCGAGCAGAGCACTCTTGCGAGGCGGTTCAAGTGCGGCTAGACGTTTAATAATAAGTATGTCTTAAGTATTCGAAAGTTTAAGGGGAGATTTACCAATTACATTCTTACCACATGGAAATGCCTATCCGCATTCGCAGTTTCGATGCTTACGCAGTTGGCTCCCTTAAGAAAGCCCTGCTAAGCTCGGCATACAACCATCGATATATTTTAGCTGCCGCGATGACGGCGTTATTGCCCTCTACGCAAGCCCTCGCGCAATGCGCGACTGCTCCGACGGGCCCGCTCAGCCAGAGTGCAGGTGCCTGCGTTGAAAGCAACGTCACACGCAATGGTGCGGGCGCCCAGGGAGCTGTCTCCGTTTCCAATAGTGCTTCTTACACCGGTACAGGCGTCACTATGACGGCGCCGAGCGGGATTTCGACCGTTACCGTCAACAATGACGCCTCGCTCGTGCTGACCGATAGCACGATCACTGCGGTGGGGGTAGGGACTGGCGTTGTGGGCCTGACGCAAATCAGCGGCACCAGTGCACTGAGCGGCGTAACCATCATATCCACAGCGACTGGCGCCGCCACAGGAATAGATGTCCGATCTGGCACCCTGACTATCGGCAGCAGCGCCACTGGTGCGACGCACATCACCGCCACCTCGACCGGCACCAGCTCCGGTGCCGGAAATGCCTTGCGGACGTCTGGCAGCGGCGCGGTCATCAATGCAACTGATGCCATACTTGAGGCCAGCGGGCAGAGCGCCAATACAAACTCGGGTGCTTTTGCGCTGGCTGGCGTGATCAACCTGACGGGGGGAAGTATTACGGCGAGCGGTAGCAACAGTTATGGTCTCCGGAGTTTATCGGGCGCCACCATCAATGCCGACGGCGTCAATATCCAGGCGGACCTTTATGGCGCCATCACCACCGGCACTATCAACCTCGGTCTCGACACGCGCGATCCCTCGGCACCCATTCACACGACCATCAATGCCGGCACGACGGGAATTTATGCGACCGCGGGGCGCGTCACTGGGACAGATGTCAAGGTCACCTCAGGGAACCAGGGCGTCGTCGTCACTCAGGCCGGTGTCGTAGACCTGACTGGCGGCTCAATCGCCGCAGTCACGGGCGTCCTTAATACCGATCTTGCGCAGGGCGGCACTTTCACTGGCAGTGGTGTCGCCATCACCACTACCGGCACTGGCGTCAATACCGCGGGCGCGAATAGCGTGAGCAAGCTGCAGGACAATGGCAGCACGCATACAACGATCAAAACCAGCAATAACGCCACCGGTATCCTTGTGCGCAGCGGCGGGCAGGTCACCGGAAGCGGCGTAATAGTGGACGCCAGCGGTCGCGGTATCGATGCCGGTGGAGCCAATACGCAAGTGACGCTGGAGGACGGCAGTTCTGGCGGTAATGCAATCGTCACTGCCGGCGGCACTGCGCTGCATGTGACAACCGGTGCTACCGCCATTGGCACCAATGCCGTGCTCACAAGCACCGGCACGGCGGCAGGCAACGCCTATGGCGCCTATGCTGATGCTGCGAGCATCGACCTGACCGGTGGTTCGGTCACCGCGCGGGGTTCCAACGGCGCCGGCCTTGCCGTAACCGGAAGCGGCAATATTAACACGACCGCCACCAATGTGACGGCGACTGGCGCCAACTCATCTGGTATTCTGGGCTTGGGTGCTGGCGAGGTGACGATGGTTGGGGGCTCCATGCTTGCCGAACAGGGCGATCTCGTTCGTTCGGAAGGTGGAGCGCTTGATGTGACGCTCGATACCGTCCTTACTGGTACCGGCAGCGGCATGGTACTCAACGTTCTAGACGACGCAGCTGGCAATCATGGTTCGGTCAACCTCAGCGCGCTCAATACTATTCTCGACGGCGATATTTTTGCCGCCGCAGACAATATCGCCAATGTAAGCCTCTCCGGCAGCGAACTGACGGGTGCGGCCAATAACGCGACGAATATTTCGCTCGACGCAGACAGCCTCTGGAACATGACGGCAAGCTCGACCGTTTCGGACACCGTCACCAATGCGGGTATGATTGCATTCTCGGCCCCTGATGCGGGCGCGTTCAAAACACTGACCACAACTAACTATGTTGGTGATAATGGCACCGTCGTGCTCAATACAACCCTTGGTGCCAACGCATCCCCGTCAGATCAGATCGTGATCAATGGCGGCACGGCGAGCGGTCAGACTGGGCTTGCCATTAACAATATCAATGGCACCGGCGCGCCAACAACCGATGGTATCAAGGTTGTCAACGCCATCAATGGCGGTATCACGACCGCGGATGCTTTTTTCCTTGGTAATGGCGACTACGTAACGAATGATGGCCAGAACGCGAAGGTCGCAGGCGCTTATGCCTACACGCTGCACCGCAGCCCCATTATCAGCGGCACGGATGTCTATGGGGATAGCTATGCGACCAATGACTGGTATTTGCGCTCGATATTGACCAATCCAGTCGATCCAGTCGTGCCTACCAGCCCTCAACCGCCCCGCTATCAGCCGGGCGTACCGATTTACGAGAATTATCCGAACGCACTACAGGTCCTTAATCGTCTGCCGACACTTGCGCAGCGCACCGGCAATCGATACTGGGGCGAAAGAGCTCCAGCCGAGACTGTGTTCTGTAAGGATCCAGCACAAAACTTCAGATGCACGCCGACGCAGGACCAGAACGCCTATTATCAGGATGGCGCGACAACGATTGTTGGCGGCATGGGCGTTTGGGGTCGCATCGAAGGACTGCATGGTCGTCAGCAACCCAACGTAACCACGAGCCAGTCGGACTATGAATACGATATGTGGAAGCTGCAGGCTGGTGTAGACGGTCAGCTCTATGAAAACGACGCCGGCAAGCTCATCGGCGGCGTGAGCGTTCACTATGGCCAGGTCTCCACCGATATTACCTCGGTTTTTGGCAATGGAAACATCGATACAACAGGCTACGGCTTCGGCGGCACGCTGACGTGGTATGGCAATAACGGCTTCTATCTCGACGCCCAGGGTCAGGTTACCTGGTACGACAGCGATCTTTACTCCGATACGCTGCGTCAGGGACTTGCCGATGGCAGCGATGGTTTTGGTTATGCTCTGAGCCTCGAAGCGGGCAAGCGCATCGCTCTTAATGAGAATTGGATCCTTACGCCGCAGGCACAACTGACCTGGTCGACGGTCGATTTCGATAGCTTCACCGATCCCTACGGGGCCCACGTGTCGCTCGACAAGGGTGACAGCCTGAAGGGTCGTCTGGGTCTGGCCCTTGGGCACGAGCGCAGCTGGAAGGACGATGACGGTCAGACGAGCCGGGCACAGGTGTATGGCATTGTCAATCTCACCAACGAGTTCCTCGACGGAACACGGGTCGATGTATCGGGTACGAAGTTCGACAGTCGCGCCGACCGGCTGACCGGCGGTGTCGGTCTTGGTGGCACCTACAGCTGGGCCAACGACAAATATGCAGTCTTCGGCGAAGTGTCTGCAGACACCAGCCTGAAGAATTTCTCTGATAGTTATGAGGTGGGTGGAACGCTCGGATTGCGCGTGAAGTTCTGATCGATATCACAAAAAGCGCTCCCGGGATCGAATAGATGCCGGGAGCGCTTTATTATCAGGCCGTCAATGGTGATGGATAAGAATTCAGCCAAAATCCGAGTTCAAATAGCCAGGCACCCTCCTTGGATATCTCATGACAACAATCCCGCTCGCAAAGTCGCTTTCTTATTCTGCTATCTCCCGGCGGAGTTTCATACTCGGGTTGCTCGCGGTGCAAGGTTGCAGCACCGTTAGCGGAACAATGTCTCCGTCCCCCGACGAAAGTCCCTATTCGTCCGAACCGTTTCCTGTTCGTCCGGTCAATCGTGGCAAATTCGCAAAAGATCTGCAGCCGGTCACGATGGCAAAAAAGGTTGATGCCCCGCCCGGAGCGATCATTGTCGATCCTCACAGCAAGCATATCTATTATGTCGAATCCAAGGGCACCGTCAGGCGCTACGGTATAGCTGTTGGCAAAACCGGGTATAGCTGGCGCGGGACGGCGACGATCGAGCGAAAGGCCAAATGGCCGGCATGGCATCCCACTGATGATATGCATGCCGAAACGCCTGGCTTGCCCAAACGTATAGCGCCGGGACCAGCCAATCCTTTAGGAGCACGCGCACTATACCTGTTCAGCGATGGCCGGGACACGCTGTACCGCATTCACGGTACGAATGAACCGTGGACTATTGGCACGGAAGCCTCCTCAGGCTGCATTCGCATGCTCAACGAAGACATCATTGAACTATACGAAAAAGTGCAAACCGGTGCCAAAGTTCAAGTCCTGTAACACAGTACACCTCAAACTTGACCGAAGTTTTTGATACAATAAAAACTATGCATCCAAGTTTGGCTCCAGATATCAACAGCTAGATGAGTATAAAACTATTTCTGCCTATCGCGATTTCGGAACAGATTTAAAAGAAGTGGCAGACGATTATAAATCAACGTCAACACTACGGACAATAGCAGCACATTAAGAGAAAATGTAATCCAGTTTACATGTGTTGGGAGCTGATTAAATTTGACCCAAGTCACTTTCAAATCATGTGGGTACCTCCCAAACGAAAATCGTGAAAAGTCCTGATATATCCACTTAAACGGCCAACCAAAACCGACTGAAAAAATATCCGAAGAGGAACTTACTGTTTCACTTTTGAGATTTGTGATAGTCCAGCATAGGATTGCAGCGATAGGTAGACTGCACAAAAACGTCTTAATGCGGTCGATGAGCATAGTTCTAACCTAATAATGCGGCCAAACGTTAAGGTACTTGCAGTAACAGAAATATATTTAGATCGATATACGATATTCCCACAGGCTCAATAAAGTCTTCGGTTCAGATGGAGGCACAAGCATTTTTCTTTCGCATGGCTTGTGGTGTTTTCGCTAACAATTGGTGTATTAGCACCACTTAACGCAGATTATCATTCTATGATCCCTGTGAACATTCACCGCCGCTGAATATGTCATGTCAAAAGCTTCGGCCGGGCAGACCATCACCAAAAATGCAGATCGAACTCACACCGATTTGGCTTACTTCCCTCGCCATGGGATCGGGCGTGGGGTTGGCATGGCCGCATCTGTTGACTTGTATGTTTCAGGTTGCGCCCGATGGCGAACAACAACTGCCTTCTGCCTCCAATACGAACGTGCAAATATTTGCCGCCGCACTCGGTGCAGCTTTGGCACGAATGGCGGCGAATGTATCCGGCTTTACTAATCCCGGAAGTTTTGCTGGCACAGCACGCGCCGATCCCCGGCATTCTTACTGGTCTCGGAGTGGTTCGACTTCGTTAGAAACTCGGGATTACTGTCAGGTTTAGAGGGAGCTGCCCCTCGATAATGTCGTCCGCAAGCTTAACCGCCAACTGTTCCGCGGCATTGGCCTCGATGTTCACAGTATCCAAAGGGGGCCGTCAAACGGCAGCGACCTCAATAAAAGTGTCTCGGTTACATTATTTCAATAAACAGCAAGCGTACCATAGGTTATGACAATATTGAATGAAATCCACACTTTGCAACGGTGACCGCGACACTCACGCGGCGCATTGAGGTTCTAATGTTCAGCCATGTCACCGTCGGAACGCGTAATCTCCAGCAGGCAGGGCAATTCTATGATGCCGTGCTTATACCGCTAGGGTTGAAACGCCGGATCGTCACTCCTGATGGCGGTCCTGCGTCACTGTGTTGGGTATCACCGCACGAATCCTTACCCCGTTTCTATGTCTATAGTCCCTTCAATGGTGAACCAGCCACAGTCGGTAACGGTAGCATGGTCGCTTTCCTGGCGCCATCGGAGGAGGCAGTAAACGAGGCCTATGCCGGCGGAATGGCGAATGGAGGAACGGACGATGGCGGTCCAGGGCCACGCCCGCACTATGGCGACGGCTACTTCGGAGCCTATCTGCGCGACCCCGACGGTAACAAGATCCACCTTGTTCATCGCGGTGACATTGGATAACTCCACCGGAGCGCAGCTTCATTTTCTGGAAGAGGCCCCAATGATCTTCAGCCAGCTCGCCCTCGTCTACGGCACTTACCTCATCGCAACCGCTAGTCCAGGGCCAAGCAACATGGCAATCATGGCTACCGCAATGCGTGATGGCCGTCTGCCAGCGCTTGTATTGGCGGCAGGTGTCATCACCGGCTCGCTCTTCTGGGCAGTGCTGACTGCGACGGGGTTGTCCGCGGTACTAGCCACCTATGCTCAGGCGCTGTTCATCATAAAAATCCTTGGCGGCGTTTACCTTTTATATCTGGCTTTCCGCGCGGGTAAGTCGGCACTCAAACCCATGTCTGGAATCGCACAGAATACCACGGCAGGTGTGCCGCATTGCCGCTCGCTCTACCGGCAGGGCCTGCTCATGCACATCGGCAATCCGAAGGCCATTCTGGCTTGGATTGCGATCATGTCACTGGGGTTTCGCGCGGATGTGCCCCCTGGAATGCTGCTGGCGATCATCGGTGGCTGCGCTTTCCTTGGCATAATAGTGTTCGGCGGTTATGCCATACTGTTTTCTACCGCCTCGATGATTGCCTTTTACGCCAGATTGCGGCGCTGGATCGAAGCCGTTCTATCGGTGATCTTTGCAGCCGCCGGACTTAAACTGCTTGTCTCACAGGTTTGAAGTGTACTCACGCTTCCCAACCTGGTCAGAATTGAAAGAGTAACGTTATGCCGCTTGCTATCCACATGGTTGATGTATTCGGTTCCGGGCCGTTTTCTGGCAATCCACTTGCGGTCATCACCGGTGCTGACAATCTCACGACAGATGAAATGCAGCGAATAACGCGGTGGTTCAACCTTTCCGAAACCACATTTTTGCTGCCACCCAGGCATCCAGATGCTGACTATCGGGTCAGGATATTCACGTTAGACAGGGAAATGCCGTTCGCTGGACATCCCACACTAGGGAGTTGTCATGCTTGGCTCGCAGCCGGCGGCACACCCAAACACGAAACGGGCATCGTGCAGGAATGTGGCGCCGGTCTGGTCAGAATCCGGCGCGCCGATGGGCGACTATCCTTTGCTGCGCCGCCGCTTATTCGTTCGGGCGCACCAACACCCGAAGAACTGGACGAGGCTCGGCGGCTATTGGGGATCGAGTCCCGTGACATCATCGACGCCGCCTGGATAGACAATGGTCCGGGATGGCTGGGGGTCAGGCTTGCGTCAGCAGAGAAAGTGCTACTGCTAGAACCGGTCCGCAATTGGTCAGGCCGCATCGATGTCGGTGTGGTTGGTCCTCATGCGAAAGGCAGCGAGGCCGCGTTGGAGGTGCGCGCCTTCTTCAGCGATCACCTGGGCGCTATCGCCGAAGATCCCGTTACCGGAAGCCTCAACGCCTCGCTGGCGCAGTGGCTGTTTGCGACGGGATTCGTTGCGGGAGACTATGTGGCCGCGCAAGGGACGCGCCTTGGTCGTCACGGCCGCATTTACCTCATCCGCGACGATATCGGCCAGATATGGGTGGGGGGCGAAACGCGTACCCACATAGAAGGCCGGCTACACGCCCTTTGAAAAGAAGAACGAGGCGATTTGATGGATGATAGTGTTTACCGACCGATATCCGAACGCGTATTGGCAGATGATTGGGGACGGCTAACCGAATATGAGTATGAACTTCGGCTGAGGGATGGAAGCTGGCAGCGGCAGACTCGCGAGGCATATGACCGTGGTAATGGCGCGGCATGCCTTTTGTACAATCCGGCAAGTGACAACGTCCTGCTTACCCGCCAGTTCCGGTTGCCCGTACTTTTGAACGGCGGTTTAGAATCGCTGATTGAAGCGCCTGCAGGACTGCTGGAGGGCGCTGATCCAGCAGAGCGAATGCGTGCGGAACTGATGGAGGAAACCGGATATAAGGTTTTCGAACTAACTCATCTGTACGATGTATATATGAGCCCCGGATCGGTCACAGAATATCTGGCGTTCTTCTATGGCGAATATGCCGAGAGCGATAAAGTGGGGGCAGGCGGTGGGTCGGTTGCCGAAGGCGAAGACATAGATGTGCTCGAAGTTACGCTGTCCAAGGCAATGCAGATGATCAGTTGCGGCGATATTCGCGACGCCAAGACGATTATTCTGCTTCAACATCTCACCATTCGGCTTTTGCAGGAAAAATACACGACGCTGGAATTCTGAAGAATCTGAGGATTGATCCAGATCGCAATGTTTTTGTTAATGAACGAGGGGCCGCGTGGTCATAAGTTCGCCTGTTAATTGGGACTAAGTCTCCCAGACCACGAATATCCGCAAAGTTGATCTTTAACTTGGGTATTTTAGAGATACATTGCGACAGACGGCTGATTGTTATCCGGAATTCACCCAGCTGGTTAATTTGGCTTGGGATTTGCCATAGGCGCCGGCTGTATTTAGCCAAAACCTTTGCTTTTATGTTTGTAAGCCTCGTCATGATGTGCGTTGCCTGATACGTGGCACCTTTCCTGGGAAGTGTCCAAATCGTGCACACGGTCTTGGGTGCTAATAAAACAACTCCAGCTTTATATGGGCGATGTATTATCAGTGATGTGTTCCGCTTAGGCATTGTCCCGCTTCGGAATTGGCGCTTCTCTCACCCTTTAGACATTGCCCTGTGATCAGCGCCTGCAATTGTTTGTTCCCCTATTTCGATATTCGTTTTAGCTGTTTCTTGCCGCCAACGGAAATTACTTCCGGCGTTATATCCGCCCATGGGGAGAGACCGCGCGGGCAGACTTTTACGCTCGCGGTACTCTCAAAATCGCTGCCTTCACCTTTCAAGACGTATCTCACAACCAGGACGTCAATGGCGAACCTTTGATTGTTTATGCCCCAGATAGCACGGGGCTGCCTTAACGTGTTAGTCCACTCGTCGAGACTGACCAAAATTCGAGATTGAGCATGCCCGTCACATATGAGACCAGAGGAATGCCGGACATGTAGTCGTCTTAAGGGATGATTTTGTAATGGCGATAAATGACTTGATAGGCGAATACGGCTCCACAGCAATCGCACCATAGATTTTTCGGTCTCCGTTGACCTCGCGCGAGTGGGAGGGGGAACTGCCGACGTTTCTTTGCTAGCAGTTCACCTTGGAGAACCCATCGATGGTCTATCACAGACTTCTGAGCTGGTGGTTTAACCGGAATGATTGCTGCAGTGCTCGATATTACTTACGCGCTGCGCTCTGCCTGGTCGGAGAACTGAACCTTGCGCGAAACAATTAAAGGTGGAGAGAAGTTTCGCGCGCGGGACATTGTTTTAAAAGCAAGCCTGAGATGCCGAGATTTGGTAGTTGATGGATGCTGAATGCTGAATGCAAACAAGGATTGTCGGCTGCCAAATCCTGATGCGGTTAAATCCCCGCCACCACTAGGCCCTCACTCTGATCACCTTCCTTTTTCCGTTCAGGGACTCTAGCGGTTGGTGGGAGAGCGTAGAAGACGGTAAAACAGGCCGTTCATTCCGTATTGGGAACGATAATGAGGTAATCAGGCGCGGTTGGGCGGAAAGGCCCTATCTTTAGTTAAGAATGCAATAACATAGGCGAGTAATAGTAACGCCAAAACCGACCAAGAAAGCCAGCCGGTGCCTAAGTGTTCGAGCAAAAGGCCACCCATGATGCCGCCGCCAGCTATCGCCAAGTTCCAGACTGTCACGATCATAGACTGAGCAACGTCCGAAGATCGGCCAGAGATATTCGTGGCTGCAGTCTGAAACAGAGTGGCGGCACCTCCAAAAGCCAATCCCCAAACACCAGCTGCCAGCCAGAATAGTTCCGACACCGCGCCAGCGACCCCAAGAATTAACGCGGCCACTGCGAAAAGCAGAATGCTTGCTAGTACGAGTTCGCGCAGCCTTCGACCAATTAGATATCCAACGATACCGATCCCTGCAATTGCCGCTAACCCGAACAAAAGCAGGACGAAATCGAGTTTCTGAGCTAACCCTGCGGGAACCACGAGCGGCGCGATGTAAGTATAAAGGATATTATGCGCCAGGACAAAGAGCAGGGTTACCATTAAAACCGGCTTAAATCCTGCAATTGCCAGTGTGCCCTTGATAGAGGCCCGCTTAGTGACTGTCATGCCAGGATAATCAGGCACTTTCCGCCATACCCAGATGATCAGAACCAAGGTTAATACCGTCATCACCGCAAAAGCACTTCGCCAGCCGATTGTCGCCCCTAGCAGCGTTCCTGCGGGAATACCCATCGATAGGGCTAACGGTGTGCCGACCATCGCAATCGCAATAGCGCGTCCTTTGAGCTCATCCGATACCATTCGTGCCGCATAGCCGGCGATCATCGCCCAAAGCAGACCTGCGCAGATGCCGGCGCAAAAGCGCGCCAATAACATGACGCTGAAGCTTCCCGTGATTGCTGTTATCGTGTTGACCACTGCAAATCCCCCAATTGTGTAAAGGAGGAGCGGTTTGCGCCGAAAATGCTGTGTAGCGGCCGTGAGCGGAATGGCCGCCGCCAGCGAACCTGCAGCATATACGGTAATGAGCTGACCAATAGCAGCGGGGCTAACACCTAGCTCCGCCTGCATCTGCGGGAGAAGTCCCGCCGGTAAGGCCTCAGTTAAGATGGTGATGAAACCAGCCATGGCAAGAGCAAGCAAGGCTGCCGTGGGCAATGGCGTGGAATCGTGCCTTTCGACCACTTTGCGATTATCCAGAATCGAACAGGACATGATGTTCAACCTGCCAGTCCGAGTTTGGGCAAAACCAGATCGCCGACATTGTATGTGTGGAACTCGCTCGTAGAGACAGCGTCAAGCTTGCGGAACTTCTCAACGAAAACCGGATCGGAGAAGAACTCGTCGACGTTTCCTGCACCCTGAATTGCCTCGATGTTAACCACGGTCAGTCCATCCGTGCTTTTGGCAAGGTTGCTCCAAAGAAATCCCGCTTTTCTCTCAGCTACGTAGTGAACGACATCCTGAATAATCTGGAACGCTTCGTCCTGCTTGCCGGGATGAACGTGAATGACATTGACGATAAACGTGGTTGGCATCGGTGAGGTAACAAATCCGGCGGCCAATTTTTTATCCATTTTATATTCCTCTCATGAAAAACGGCATCATTTGCCGAGCACACTGGATATCGGTTGCGTAATACGCGATAAACAATCGTGTATTCCAATGAGAGCGGAATAGTTTTCCTTAATCGGGGGCATATGGATAAGTTTGGTACGCTAGGTATCTTTGTTCAAGCGGCTGAAGGCGGCAGCTTTGTAGCCGCCGCCCATCGTTTAGGTCTCTCCAGTTCCGCAGTTGGCAAAGCAATTGCGCGTCTTGAACGAGAGATGGGCGTGCGCCTTTTCCATCGCTCGACCCGCAGTATGACCCTGACGGAGGAAGGCAGCTTCTTTTTGGATACTTGCCGACGCATTCTGTCTGAGCTGGACGCAGCACAAGCGCAGCTTTCAAGATCCCACACCACTCCCCACGGCCTGTTGAGAGTAAGCTTTCCTTTGACGGGAATGCTGTTGATGCCAGCTATATCGGCCTTCATGACGGCATATCCCGAAATCAGGCTGGACCTCGATTTTACAGATCGTTTAGTTGACGTAATCGAAGAAGGTTTCGATGCCGTTGTCCGTACGGGCGAGGTGCGAGATACGCGGCTGATGAGTCGAAAGCTTGGCACGTTTCAACATCGAATAGTCGCTTCGGCAGCCTACCTCGAAAAGGCTGGTGTTCCGCAAGTCCCCGAAGACCTGCTGCGTCATCGTTGTATGCATCACAGATATGCCAATTCGGGAAAATTGGAGCCGTGGCCGTTGGCGAGGGAAGGCAAAGATCTGCGCATCGTTCTTCCGACGACGACGATAGCAAGTACCCTTGAACCGCTCGTTAACCTTGCTGAGAATGGCTTTGGCATAACTTGCTTGCCACATTTCGCAGTGGCTCAACAGATAGCGGAACGCAAGTTAGTCCCGGTACTTAATGATTATACAGCAGAAGCGGGCATATTCCGTGTCCTTTGGCCCACAAGCCGTTATTTATCGCCGAAGATCCGCGTTTTCGTGGACTTTATGGCTGCAAATTTGTTTAACTTCGAAAACACGTCGGTACCGGCCACCGCGATGGCTAAGGACGCTGCAAAAGCTCGCCGGCCCCGTTGACGGCGGATTGGGTCGCATACCACCTCACATCGCCCTATAGTTTCACTAACGCCAACAGGTGCAGACCAATTCAGCCCTCACGTGTCAAAGGGGCGCTACTGCTTTGGTTTCTTCACTAGATGTTTGGTCCTAGCATTCTAGAGCATTTCCTGTTTAAGATGAATCGTTAGCGCCTATCTATTTGTTTTTACGCATGTCTTTATTCAAAAACAGGTTCCCACTTTTGGGAGACATGCTCGAGGCTGTCAATTTCAGCTCTCCGCCTCGACTTTCTCACTATCTGTGTTGATCAAACTATGCGACTAGCGTTTAGATTGGATCCAATCATCATTGGATAGTCGACTGACGGAGAGTTATCTGAAGCAAGCCAAAGCATGAATTGCATTAGAAAAGAATGAAACTTTCTCCGCGAAACTATTGAAGCTAGAACAGGACATAATTGCTGTCGTCAATTAGTATCTCAATGAGCGGTGGCAAAATAATTCCGCAGTCAC
Organism: Ochrobactrum quorumnocens; assembly: GCF_002278035.1. Classification (NCBI taxonomy): domain Bacteria; kingdom Pseudomonadati; phylum Pseudomonadota; class Alphaproteobacteria; order Hyphomicrobiales; family Brucellaceae; genus Ochrobactrum; species Ochrobactrum quorumnocens. The sequence goes on from NZ_CP022605.1 coordinate 898,498, forward strand.
TCTTAGTCTTTTCAGAGCAGGAACGCGGAAGCAGAAATAACGGAACCATTGCAATGCAACACTCGATGCGAAAATATCTTCTACCAAGAAATGCTATGAACTAATGCTTATGGGTCTAGAAAATTATAAATCCCGTATAGTCTAATTTCTCTTCGTTCGACTAAAGTATGATGTGTCAGGGAATGTCACTATCTGTAGTTGACATTGCGGAGAAAGTCACTCATTCGGATCACATTGCTTCGAGTGTAGTATCGTTGGCCAGACAACAATTGATCGGCTTCTAGCCAACCCTGCAATCGAGTTTTGGGAATTCAATCGAATCTTCGTGATCAGTATATTTAGCTGTTACGAACGATCTACCGACATGACGAGGGCCATGTTTGGTTGAATTGGGGATGTGACTGAAATGCAATTACAATTGGGCACGACGCTTTTAAGTGCAACTGTCATCATTTTGGCTGCAACCGTAGTATCGGTCCAGGGTCAAGATGCAGCAACATCGGAGAAGTCTGCAGTCCAATCAAAACGATTTGATGATTGGTATTATCGTTGCGCCGAAGTCAAGGCCGCAGACGGTAAAGCTCTGTCACAATGTGAAGTGGCACAGATTGCTCAGGTCAAACAGGGCGAGGAGAACGTCAATGTTCTCACATTGGCCATTGCAAAGGCTGCGCCCGAAGCTGGCAAGAAGCCTTCCGGCAATGAGCTGTTATTGACCGCGCTTGTGCCGCTGAATGTTGTACTGCCAATCGGGCTTGGGTTGGCTGCTGATGGCAAAGATGTCGTTACGATCCCTTACCGCAATTGTAATCAAGCTGGATGCTGGGCGCAGCAAAAGCTCGATCAGAAAATGCTCGCTGCTTTGCAAAAAGGGTCTGCAGGAGAAGCCCGTCTGCGCCTGATGAACGGTCAGAACATCAATCTGAAGTTTTCATTGAAGGGGCTCACCAAGGCTCTCGCAGAATTGCAAAAACCAACTAAAGCCTGACGGATAAGATTATGATGTATTCTGTTCGTTTGGGCGGCCAGCTTTGGCTTGGGCTTTGCGTGGCGCTGCTTGCTTCAACAGCTTCTGGTTTTGCCCAGCAGCCACCCAATCTGTTGCCGAATGCAGCGGCATCTCCTGCCGATGATTTCATGCGCCGTCAAGCAGAGCAGGATTCGGAGCAGCGATTACGTGCGTTGGGTGATGCAACTCCCCGTGAAATGACGCCAGCCAAACCCGAGCAAACGGGACCTTTGAGCAAAGCAGCACAAGGACCGTGTTTCGCAATCACCCGTGTCGAGGTTGAAGGCGTCACTCTGCTTTCAACGTCAGCGCTTGCGCCCACATTGGCTTCTTATCAGAACAAGTGTATCGGGCTTGCTGACATCAATGTTCTGTTGAAAGACATCACCAGTCTTTACATGGATGCAGGCTATATCACGTCGCGTGTCTACGTGCCGGAGCAGGATATTGCAAAGACCAAGGTCTTGCGCCTTGTGGCGGCTGAAGGTTCACTTTCTGATATTTACCTGAATGGTAAACCTGCAGTCTATCCGGGATTGATCGCAACAGCCTTTCCGGGTTTGAAGGGTAAACCCGTTAATATCCGCGACGTTGAGCAAGGCCTCGATCAGGTCAATCGATTGTCTTCTAACAACGCCAAGACGTCAATGTTGCCGGGCAAAGAACCTGGAGCGTCTATTCTCAATGTCGAGAATAAGCCGGGTCTGCCGTGGCATTTCTCGGTGGCCAACAACAATCTTGGTCAGAAATCGACCGGTTATTCGCGGTCTTCAGTTTCATTCCGCATGGATAATCTGTTCAATCTAAATGACTTGGTGTCGCTCACCTATGAACACACCGGACCTGATTATCCATGGCCCAATGATGGTGTTGGACAAAGCAACAGCATTTCGGGCTCGATCAGTGTACCTTACGGATATTGGAGCTTCACGCTCAATGGTTCCTACTACAAATATCGTAGCTTGGTTCCGGGGAATTTTGGCGATATCGACACGTCGGGCGATTCTGGTCAGCTTGGTTTCAATGTCGACCGCGTTATTCTGCGCGATCAAAATTCGATTACAACGCTCAATGCAGGTATTGCCTATAAGGAAACCAACAATTTCCTGATGGGTAACTTGATCGAAGTTGGAAGTCGGAAATATTCGGTCGCAAACTTAGGCATTTCCCATTCGCGTCGCATGCTGGGTGGGCTCTGGGTCTTTGACTTAAGCTATAATCAGGGACTTGGCGTGTTTGGCGCGACGAAACGCGGTGATCCCGGTGCGGGCGACGCAGAGCCGGAATTCTCCAAATTCACAGGCACGATAAACGTCACCAAACCTTTCCAGCTGGCAAACCAGAACTTCCAGTTCTCAACACTGATCAACGGACAGTATTCCCCAGACAATCTTTATGGTGCGGAACAGATTTCATTGGGCGGCTATTCCAATGTGCGCGGAACCCGCGACAGCATTCTGTTCGGCAATAGTGGGCTGTTCACCCGCAATGAGCTCGTCTGGCGCACGTTGCCGTGGAAGGACAGTGAGCTCCTGACCAAACGGCTCGGCGAATTGCGGCCCTATGCGGCCATCGATTACGGCCACGTGTTCGCACAAGACCGCTTCGGTATTGAGGGCGGCGACGTTTCTGGCTGGACAGTCGGCACCCGCCTGGCAGGCGGCAATATCGCTGCCGATATCGGCTACTCACGTATCATCAAGAGCACGGCCGAGACCAACGGCAAGGATTTATTTTTTGTCAGCACATCGCTGCAATTTTGAAAGTGGCAACCCAAATGACTTCATACTGCATTACGTCTTCGACCAAAAAACCGACCGCGCTTAAAGCGAGTGCGGTGAGATTGCTGTCGTTAACCATTCTACTTGGCGGTATGGCGCATGGCGCATACGCACAAGACGGCAAAGGCGACAAGCCTTCCACACTGCCCGGCGGAGCGTCATCTTTGACGGAAACCTTCGAGGATTGGACCGTCTCCTGTGCAGCTGCGAACGGTAAAACCCAATGCGTCGTATCGCAAACTCAGGCACAACAACAAAATGGCCAGCGGGTACTGGATATCCGATTGAGCCCTTTGCCGCAGGATAATGCCTATCAAGGCAATCTCACACTACCATTTGGTTTGGAATTTTCTCGTGGCGTGACGATGCAGCTGGATGATGGCCAAATAGGCAAACCATACAATTTCAAAACGTGTTTTCCGGCTGGTTGCATTGTTCCAATCAGCTTTGACAAAACCACTCTCGATGCGACCCGCAAGGGGAAAGCTCTAAAGCTTGCTGCGGTTTCTATCGATAATCAGAACATCCCCTTCACTGTTTCTCTTAAAGGTTTTGGCGCGGCTGTTGATCGTGCGAGCACGTTGGTTAACGGGAAATAGACAAATGATAACTTTCGTATCTCATCCAGTTTTCGTTTTGAAAGCCCTGACTATCACTGCTCTTTGTTTCCTAGTGGTTGCTTGTCAGACGACTGATCCTCGTCTTGCTGAGGCATTGCGCGGTACACACGTAGCCGAAGTTCGTGTCGAAGCGACCCCGGATGTTGGAACAGGCCTACCGATGATCAATGGCAAGACGCCAGAGCAACAGGTGGCGATCGTGGTTTCCGCACTGCAGAAAGTCGCAGTGCGCGACCTTAAAGGTCACCCAGGCGGAGCCACTCCGGCGCGTCTTGTCATCACGCTGCAGCGGGCAAACCTGGCATCGGAGCAGGGACGCGTTTTGATGGGCAGCGACAGCACAATTACTGGGACTGTGCGCCTGGAAGACATCAAAACGGGGCGCCTGATCGCACAAAACCCGCGTATTACAGGAGAGAACCGCGGTGTGAAAGGATATGGGCTCAGCGGTATGGCGATCGCTATGGCAGCAAACGCTGTGATGACGAAGAGCCAAGAATATCTGGCGGAAAAGCTTGCCGCCGACTTTACAAAGAATGCAAAGAGATGGCTTGCCCCGAAGTAACTGATCTCGGGTAGGCCGGAGCGCGATCCGGCCGCCTATCGCTGTTCAGGATACATTCTGCATCCAGTTTGAAACGATCTCATTAAATTCCAGACTATTTCAGGATCGGCCATGAAGAATTTTGCATACCGTCATTATTTCTCGCGTGTAACCGGTTTCTCCAAGGGAACCAAGCGGACACATCGCTGGTTTGATCCTGCCGCATTTGCCCGCAAATGTGTTGCCAGCCTACTTAGCGGGCTTCTGGTGTTCCAGCCTGTATTATTGCAAGCGCAGCAGCTAACACCTGATGTGAACGCGCCAATCGGTAATCAACCGGGTGTCGGGGTCGCACCTAACGGCGTGCCGCTTGTCGATATTGTGACACCCAACGGACAAGGTTTGTCGCATAATAAATATGGAGACTTCAACGTCGGCAATCCGGGCCTGATCCTTAACAATCACAATAGCGAGCTCGGAACCTCGAAACTCGGCGGTGTGACGCCCGGCAATGCCAATCTGAAGAATAGTGGACCTGCAAGCGTTATTCTCAACGAGGTGACGAGCGGCAATCGCTCGGCTCTGCAGGGCGCAACCGAAGTGTTCGGCGGACGGGCCGATGTCATTATCGCCAATCCCAACGGCATCACATGTGATGGCTGCGGCTTCATCAATACACCGCGTGCGGCGCTGACCACAGGCACACCGGATATTGATGGTACGGGTCATCTGACAGGTTTCACGGTTCAGGGCGGCGATGTCACCTTTGGATCTAAGGGGGCCAATTTTGCTTCCGGTGACGGTGCGGTCGATCTGTTCGACATTGTCTCGCGTCGCGTCCAGATTGACGGGCCTGTCAATGGCAAGCATTTGCGCCTTTCTGCAGGTCGACAAAAGTTCGACTACGCTACGGGTGAAGCCACAGCACTGGATGGTGCCGACGATGCGGGCGAATTCGCCATCGACGGCTCGGCACTGGGTGCCATGCAGGCTGACCGCATCAAGATCGTTGTGACCGACAAGGGCGCTGGCGTGCGCATGCGCAATGATATGGCAGCCAATGCGGGCGAGCTCACGCTTTCTGCCGATGGCAAGATATCGCTTGGCAATGCGTCCGGTCGTGACGGCGTTTCCGTACAATCGAAAAGCAGGCAGGTCGAAGCCAAGAAGATCACCTCGAAGAAGAAGGTGGTCGTCAAGGCAGCCAAAGGCATCACAGTTGAAGCGGTTTCCGCCGACGAGGACGTTATCCTCAGTACGGATACAGGCCTCCTGTCGATTGCTGGTGATGCAGCGTCTCTTGGAAATATCGAGCTGACTTCGTCCGGTGCGATTGTGACTGGCAATGTCGCCGCCGGAAAGAACGCAAGCCTGCAGGCAGGGCAAGGTATCACGGCTGGCCAGATCATAGCGGACGGTGCGGTAAATTTGGCTGCAACATCTGGCAACATCGCGCTCTCTGGAACCGCGAAAGCAGGTGGCAGCGCGCTGACTGTGACGGCAACATCGGGCTCAATCAGTGCTGCCTCTCTCGTCAGTTTCAACAATATGGCGCTCACCGCCGGGGCCGACATTGCCACCGGTGATATTCTCTCTGGCGGTACGCTCATCGCATCTGCCCGTTCCGTGAACGCTGCAAATGTCGTCTCGGGCGTTGATTTTGCTGCAACCGATGCAGCCAATGGCGCGATAAAACTTAAAACCTCAGGCGATATGCGCATTGAAGCGACCGGCGCCATCGATGTTGCTTCGCTGCTTTCTGCCGGAAACCTCAATATTAATGGTACCGCACTTGCTGCAAGAAACGTCACCAGCCATGGCGTCACCAAGATCGCTGGCGATACGAATGTCTCAGGTCAGATTCTTGGTGGCGGTAATGTTGATATTGCTGGCGCAAATATCAAGGCGGGAGGAATTCTTTCGGGCGTCGATTTTGCGGCCAGTCAATCAGCGCTAAACGGCCCGATTATTCTCAGCAACTCCGGCAATGTGACACTTGCCGCTGTAGCCGGATTGATTGACGTTGGAACAATTTTGTCGGCTGGTAATGTTCTCGCTGATGCGGCTACCTTTAAATCCGGCAACGTCACCAGCCATGGTGAGACCAATATCTCCGGCACGACGGCTATCAGCGGTCAACTGCTATCGGGTTCTGATATCACCATCAAGGGGGCTTCTATCGATCTCGGCACGGCTGTTGCCGGTGTTGATCTCAATGCACTGGCAAACGGCAATGTTGTTCTTGCCAATACGTCTCATGCGCTCAATCTGACGGCGACGGCAGGCAATCTGACAGCACAGCGCCTTCTGTCATCCGGTGCAGCGTTCGCCTCTGCAACGGATAATCTATCCGCAAATGCGCTTGCGCATGGTGATCTCGACCTCACTGCTGGCGGCACACTTAGACTTTCCGGTCAGTCGCTGGTTGGCGGCAATGCCACGCTCAATGCAGCTGCGCTCAATCTTGGAACTCTCGTTTCCGGCGTCGACTTTGCTGCGACGGAACAGTCAAGCGGTTCGCTCATCCTCAAAACGGGAGCGCCCGGAACCGGAATAATGGTTCTCAATGCCTCCAACGGTTCCATCACTGCTGATCAGTTGTTGAGCGGCGGAGACCTGAAGGCAAAGGCGCAACAGGATATTACCTATAACAGTCTGCAGAGTTTCGGGTCTGCCGATCTGAATTCGCTCTCAGGCACAATCAGCCTCGACAAGAATACCGTTGTAAAAGGCGACATTGCACTCACCCTTCAGAGCCTTGATCTCAGCAATGATCGTTCAAAGCTTGCCACGGCTGGAACATTGATCGTCAATGCAGCATCGGCCAATCTTGCCAATTCCACACTGACATTTGGCGGTTTGACGCTGAACCTCAGTGGTATAGCCGATGCTTCAAATGCAAAAATCCGTGCCGTAACGACTGATGGCGGTTCAGGCAATATAGCAATTACGGCTCAGACCATCACGACGACCACAGCAACCGCCATTCTTGCGGCCAATGATCTGACGCTGACGCTCGCATCCCTCACCAATCCGGGTCAGCTTGCAGCCAACAACAATCTGACCTTCAATATCGCAGGCAACTTCACCAATACCTCGACCGGCCTCGTTTATGCGGGACAGGATGGCCATCTTTATGTGGCGGGTGATCTTTTAAACGATCAGGGTGCAATCCTGGTTGGGCAAGACTTGATCATTGCCGCAAATTCCAGTGGTGGCCGCAATCAGTCGATCACCAATGTCTCCGGCCTGATCAAAGCCGAGCGTGATGCAACAATTACCACGGCCAATCTGACAAACAAGCGCAGTTCGGTTCCGACCTGGTCCACTGTTGTCGTGAGTAACGACGCTATTGCGAAGTTTGAGCTTAATCCTGAAACCTGGGGTAAGCCGCTTGGCCATATTTTTGCAAATTCGGCCACCAATGCACCGCTTAATCTTTATCCTGGTGAAGACTATGCCGAGCTTGCCTGGATGGCGCAGCTTTATGGCGTGATCACCTTTTCCGATGGCACGTCCTATCGCACGCAAAGCCTTCAGTCCTATGACGAGAATACGCCCTGGAATTGGGGTAAGAGCCTGGACAGCGTTGCTGAAATGCGGAGCTGGCTACTGTCGCGTTATCCGGGTGACGGAAAAGGCAACATTCTTCTGACGCCGGACCTGCAGAGTAAATCGGTCATCATTGTTAACAAGAGCGATCCGTTTGCCTGGACCTTCACCTGGGATGAAGGCACTCAGATGCGGCAGTCGATTGTAGAGCAGCAGTTCGACAGCAACCTTTCGCCCGAAGCGCTCATCCAGACTGGCCGCAATCTCAATATCGATGCGACGATCCTTAACAATGCTTACAGCTCGATTGAAGCGGGTGGAAATGCAAAACTAACCGGATCAGTTCTCAATAACGAAGGTGTCGCGCTCTATCGCACTGTGACTTCGACGTGTGAAGCGACAGGCGGCTGCGAAGCCTATGACGCCAATGGCAATCGAGACGGTGTCAACGATCTCGACAAAGGCAATTCTCGTGTTACCGGCCAAAGCATTGTTGGCGGCGCGTTCGGAAACATCAAGGCGGCTGGCAATATGGACGTCAGTGGCTTTGCCACTGTCAACAACACATCCGCTGAAGGCTCGATTGCTGGCGGCGCACAGCTTTCAACGGCGCCTGCTACGGATGATCCGACCACCATACTCAATGGAATGACTGCAGGTGGCGCACTTTATACGCCAAATGCGGCGCTTAATGGTTTGTCGGCCAATGGGACACCGCTTGTCGGTGATGATCTGATTGCAGCTCTTGGTAATTCTGCACCAAAGCCTAATTCGGGCGGGTTTGGCGGCACAATTCCAGGCCAGCTATTCCTTTACGAGACCCGCGCTGAATTCCTCGACGTGGGCAAGTTCTATGGCTCGGGTTATTTTATCAACCGCATCGGTTATAAGCCTGATCGGGAAATCCCGTTTCTGGGAGATGCCTATTTTGAGAACCAGCTGATCGATCAGCAACTGCGCCAACTCGTCAATCAGGGGCTTGGCAAAGGTTCATTTATACCAGGAAGTGATGCCATCGAGCAGATGAAGACGCTGCTTGATCGGGGTGTCGACTTTGCCAATGCCCATGGTCTGACGATCGGTGAGAAGCTCTCGCCCGAACTCATTGCCAATCTGACCGAGACGATGGTCTGGTATGAGAAGAAGACGGTGAACGGCATCGAGGTGCTGGTTCCAACAGTCTACATCGCCAATGTCGATAAGGCGAACCTGACGGTTGCTGGCGCAATCATCTCAGGTGACACGATTGATATGAATGTCGGTGATGTCAGCAATTCTGGCATTATCCAGGCTAAAACCGACTTAAAGCTTGATGCGACCAACATCACCGCTATGGGTGGCAGCTTTACGGCCGGAAACAACGTGTCGCTGTCGGCCTCGCAAAATCTGACGATTAGTGCAGCCGAGATGCAGATCGGCAATGAGACTTTCGTCAAATCCGGCAGTGGTGTTGAGGCCGGCGGCAATGCGAGCCTTGCAGCTGGTAATGACCTGAGCCTGCGCGGTGCAGAGGTCAAGGCAGGCAATGATGTCGATCTTACCGGGCAAACTGTAACGCTCGACACGGCAAAAGCGACCAATAATGGTTCCGACAATGCCATCGGCACCACTGTTCAATCGGGCAAAGACACAACGATCACCGCCAAACAGGATGTGAACGTTATTGGTTCCAATGTCGCAGCAGGTGGCAACCTTGGCATTCAAGCAGAAGAAGGCTCCGTCAATGTTGTCGCGGCAGGCGTTGAGAAGAAGGTCAATGGCGTTGCGGGCACCCGCATGTCGCAGACCGATTCCACCTTTGCACAAACATCCAACCTGTCGTCTGGTGGTGACACGTCCATCAAAGCGGGCGACGATATTCTGATATCAGGTTCAAAGGTGAAGGCAGGCGGTGACGCCAGCCTCGAAGCCAAGGACGATATCAACATCACGGTTGCCCAACAGCGCACCGAAACAATCGGCTCGGAAGTCAAGCAGGGCTCCGAAACTCATATTGGCTCGGAAATCAGTTCTGGCGGCTCGGTCAGTGTTGCAGCCGGCGACAAGGCGGATGCAGACAATTCCCATGATCTCAATATTATTGGCTCGAAAATTGATGCCAAGGGCAAGGTTGATCTCAGCGCTACCGACAATGTCACCATCGCAGAAGCGCGAGATACAGGCTATTCGCAGCTTGATACGAGTTCAAAGGGCATATTCAGCAAGAAGGAAAGCCATAGCCGTACTGAAACCGAAACGGCGGTTGGATCATCGATCAGCGGTGGTGACGGTGTCGATATCAGCTCCGGCAAAGATACGACCATATCTGCCTCGAACATTCAGGCAGGAACAGCCGATAACAAGGCTGATCTGAATATCGATGCAGGGGGCGATCTGATTATTGCGTCCGGCAAAGACACCGTTGAAACGGATGCTTCCAAATCGAAGTCAGGCCTTTTGTCGAAGAAGAGCGACAAGAGCCACGTTTACGATGAAACGACGGTTGCATCCGAACTTGGCGCATCTGGCAATGTGAACCTCAATGCTGGCGACAATGTCGTGATTGCAGGCTCCAAGGTCACGGCTGGTGACGATATCGCCATCGAAGGTGATAGCGTCTCGATCATCGGTGCGCAGGAACAGCACGATGCCTCGTCGTCGTCCAAGAAATCCGGGCTTGGTGCAGGTTCCGGCGACGGCTTCTATTCGGTCTGGGGCAAAGAAGAAAAGAGCAGCAAAGAAAACATCGTTGCAAATGTCGGTTCTCAGCTTTCGGCCGGAAATGATGTTTCCATCAAAGCCCGCGAGACTGATGTCAATATTATCGGCTCCCATGTGCAAGCCGGCAATGACATTGTGCTGGAAGCCGGACGAGACGTTAACATTCTGCCCGGTGCGGAAAGCTATGCATCCGAAGACAAGGAAAAGCGCTCTGGCTTTGGTGTTCAACTGAGTTCCGGCAACGGTTCAGCCTCGATCGGCATTGGATTTGGTTCAGCAAAGACAGAAGCCAGCGAAGGCGCAGAAACCAATGCGGTTTCAAGCCTGAGTGCAGGCCGGGATGTGATCATCACGGCGGGCCGTGATGCCAATCTTCAGGCGGCTCAGGTTGTTGCTGGATCCACTGTCGACATTCTCGCTGAACGAGACGTCAATCTGCTCTCGGCGCAAGACAAGACCAATTATGAATTCATGCATCAGGAACTGTTTGTCGGTGTTACCGCAACAGTCTCATCGCAGGCAGCAGCAGCCGTCGGCAATGCCTACGAAGCTGGAAAAAGGGTGGGTGAAGGTAGTACAGCCAATTCCATCGCGATGGCGACTATCGCTGGGATTAACGGCAAGTACGTCTATGATACGCTCGTAGATGGACAGCCATTCAAACCGGGCCTTTTGCAGAACGGCCCGCTCCTGAGCACATCGCTCAGTGTGGGCTTCCAGTATTCGAAGAACAGTGCCGAGGGATCGACATCGACACCTGTGCCGACCACGATCAGTGCGGGCGATACAGTCATCATCGAGGCAGGCCGCGATATCAATGCGGTCGGTGCGCAGGTCAGCGCGGGTTATGATCAGTACGGGCTTCTGACAGGCGGGAGTGGTGATATTGCGCTGATTGCTGGCAATGACATCAATCTGGAAAGTGCCAAAGCAACCACTGAAAACTCCAACAAGAATGTCTCTGGCGGAGCTTCTTTTGATCTTCTGACCAATGGCGTCAGTTTCAACTACGGTCAGGGGAAAGGTAACGATACCACCGTCACCAATATCAATACGCATGTGACAGGCAGCGGAACTGTCTATGTCAACTCCGGCAATGACACAAACCTGCGGGGTGCGACGGTTTCCGGTGAGACCGTGATTGCTGATATTGGCGGCGATCTGAACATTGAAAGTCAGCTTGATACCGCGACAGCCAAGGCCAATCAGGTCAATGTCAGCGGTGGTGTTGGAACGAACGCTCAAGGCAACATGACCGGCGGCATCTCCGGCTCTTACCAGACAGCCAAGGGTGATGCGGCAATCGTCTCCGAACAATCCGGCATTCATGCAGGCGAAGGTGGCTTCGACATAAAGGTCGACGGCAACACCAAGCTGACCGGTGGTCTGATCACGAGCGAGGCCGATCCTGAAAACAATCGCCTTGAGACTGGAACGCTCGAGTTCGAAGATCTCGACACGCATTCCAAATGGAAAGCCGACACCTATGGCGGTGGCTTCGGCGCAAGTGGTCCGCTCGTCTCGCCGCCGATCAAGGAAGGCGAAAGCGAAACTGGAAAGGCGCTTTCAGCAATCTCTCCAGGCGAGATCATCATTACTGATCCCAACAATCAGCAGCAGAACATTGATGATCTGCGGCGCGATACGACAGATACTAACACGTCGTTGCCCGGAATTCCTGATCTTCAGAAACTCCTCAGTGAGCAGCTGAAGACGCAGCAACTTTACGACGATGCGGCTGCCAAAGCGGCCAAGATGATCGGAGACTATGCTTCAGACCGATTTGCTGAGGCATATAAGAACAAAAACACTGAAGAGATGGAATTCTGGAAGGAAGGCGGAACCGGGCCGGCCATCCTTCACGCCATCGCGGGCGGACTCCTGGGTGGCGTTACCGACTTCAATGGAATGCTCTCCGGCATGCTCGGCGGTGCGTCATCAGCCTATCTTGCACCGAAGATCAAGGAACTGGTTGCAGAATTTGTTAAAGAAGCTGGCGTCACCGGTTCGGCTGCCGACTTCATGACCAACTCTATCACAGGGTCTATCCTACAAGGTTTGGGTGGTATCGCCGGCGGAACCGGTGCCTCGTACGCAGGGAATGCCTTTCAATACAATTATCTAACACACGAACAACGCGCCAAGGAGATTGAAGAGCTCAAAGCGTGTAACGGTGACCAAAACTGTCTTCAAACTGTAGCTAGGGCTTATCATGAGCTGAATGTCAGTCAGGAAAATGAACTAATTGCATGTAAAACAAAGGAGTGTGTGGACGCAATTGTTGCCAGTCTTGCAGATTCTGCTGAAACGCTAGCAGACGATTATCAGCAACTGCTAAAACTATCTCGAGAGGCTGCTGAAAGTGCGCTCACTTTTCAGCAAATGGACATAGTTACTGGACAAACAGACTTAACCCGAGATATTGCGTACGCGTATTTCACCGCCGCATTCTGCGAAGCTAACCCTGGCGACAATTGTAAGCGCACTGGAGGATTACTCTATGCGTCAAATCAGTCCCTAGTAGAAGCAGCCTACGGGGCTCTGGCTGGCTCGAGGCCGAGAGGAACGATAAAGCAGGATGAAATAAATCTTAATGAAACGGCACCGGCAACGTCAAAAGCTACCGCGGCTGACGTGGAAAACTATTTTCAGCAGAACAGGCAGTATTGGTCGAGTGATCCAATAGTAATAAACGGAAATAAGGTCTACCAGCGTAATGACCTAATAGATCCGAAATATGTTGATCCTAAAACAGGAAAGACAAATCTCGAATTGATGCAGTCTGGCCGAGCACCTATCGGGCCCGACGGGAACCCAATTAATTTGCATCATATGACTCAGTCTCAATCGGGACCGATTGCCGAACTGACACAAACTTTTCACCAGAAGAATTCTGGTACAATACATGTCAATACATGGGACATCCCATCTGGTATAAATCGTGCTGAATTTGCGAAATGGCGGCGCGAATATTGGATAAACAGAGTAAATGATTTCTAGGAGGCCGATATGGCAGAAGAAATTTCAAACATTATTGAAGAGGTTAATAGCCTCGATGATCCTACGAAGAGATCGCTTCCGTTGCCAGATGATGCTCTCATTCACAGATATGAGATTGCTACCGGGATTGGTTTTTCCCCAGACTACAAGGAGTTTCTAAAGAATGTTAGCAATGCATTTGTCGGTTATCTCTCGCCACTCACATTAAACGAAGAAATGGGTGGCGTGTATGGAGAGCTATATACGACAATCCAACATGCCCGATCGATAGGCTTGCCAGCTGACTGGTTACCGATTTGTGAGGACAATGGAGACTATTATTGCATTACACCCGACGATTCTGTTCGTTTCTGGAGCCATGATGGTCCGTCGAGTGAGGCTTGGCCAAATCTATCAGCTTGGGCAAACGAAGTTTGGTTGCAAGGCAATTAAATACAGATATGTTGCAAAATACGGTTGGTACGGAGCGCGCTTTAACTGGGGACAAGTTTATACAGTGATCGCTGTGAAGTGTTGTTTAAGCGAAGATGACACCTTTTCGCTTGAGCATCATGTGAACGAGTTTGATACCAACCGAAATGCTATCGGTAGCGGCCTTATGCTTTAAGCGCAGTACGTCACTGGATAAAGTTGGGGCTCTCATAGGCAAGCGTTCGCTGTAGAGCCCCTATAATCTAGCAACTTGTTTAAGTTTGGCTTTGTTGGCTCCATGAGGCGCCGCTTTTGAGGATCGCGTTTGCGATTGTTACGAGCCTTCTTGCGACAGCGACGATAACGAGCTTGTGGGGTTTGCCACGCTCTTTCAGTCGTTGTGCGACTGATTTCAGAACGAGGTTGTGATACGCAGCGGCGAGTGCGGCCTGATACAAGACATGGCGAAGTGCTCTCCGTCCTCCCGCGATCATGCGCTTGCCTCGCATCGTTCCGCTGCCATAGGGCACAGGAGCAAGACCTGTCATTGCAGCTGCTTCACCTGATGTCATTTTGCCCAGTTCCGGCATTTCCGCGATTAGCATAACCGACAGTGTAGACATTTTGTATTGTTTTGGGGGTCTATGAACAAGGTGGTTCATGCGGTTGCAGAATCTGTTGAATGTGTGTGAGTTTGGGTTCCGTTGCAAAAAATTGGCCGGCGCTGACCTGATGTGATGGAGGGCCTCTCCTCCCGGCACCGCGATGTGCGAAGATATAGGATGTCGAATTCATTTCAGGACACAGATGTTACTTGGCATCACAAAGATCAGCCAGGACAACTGCATCTTGTTTCGCGTAAACATCATACAGCACCGGGTCCGGCACCGTTACGTTAACCTGCCTACGGACATATCCCGGACTTTGATGCTGTTTCAAGCGGATTACAGGCCAGCGATATCGCGCCAGATAGTATTGGCGGTTTGGCGTAATTCTCGGTGAATGGCAGAGGTGAAGCGGTGGCGGGGAAAATGATGAAGGTTATAAATCGGGTCGTGAGTGGATGCGAAACGTTGCAAGTGCCGAGCTGACTTGAAGCGCTTCATGCCGCGCTCTCGCCGTCTTATCGGTTGATGTGAATTTTCGGCCCGATTGTTCAAACCCTTGTGCTGGCGATGATCACAGACCGTGAGACCGATCTCACGAATGGCGGCGCCATAAGAGCCAAGCTTGTCCGTGACCATGACACGGGGAACTGCGCCCTGACGTGACAAGAGTTTGCGGATAAAGCGCCTCGCAGCTCTGGTATCGCGGCGTTTCTGGACCAGCACTTCCAGCACAAAGCCATCCTGATCAACGGCGCGCCACAGAAAGTGCCGTTCTCCGTTGATCGTCACGACAGCCTCATCGAGATGTCATTTGTCACCAAGGCGCGGTGTGCGGCGACGGATTGTATTGGCATAGTCTCGTCCGAACTTCTCAGCCCACTCGCGCACTGTCTTGTGGGTAACGATGATCCCTCGGTATGCCAACATGTCTTCGACCATGCGAAAGCTCAGTGGAAACCGGAAATACAGCCACACTGCTTCGGCAATAATCTCAGGTGAAAAGCGATGGCGGTGGTAAAGCGAGGAGCGACGGTCGTGCATGCTCTCTTATCCACCGCTGAGACTTACATCAAAGTTAAGGTTACGGTGCCACAGTACGGTGAGCCTCAGATTGTTGCCTAATGGGCAATATGAATTTGATACACTAATCCCTGAAAAATCGTCTAGATTCTAGTAAATTGGTGATAAAATGCAGATAATTGGGAAGGTTATACGAGAATTTCGTGGAAGGTCATTTTATATTGAACGTCATATAGAGTGTAATTGTTTGGCGGTATTTATCGGAACAATCGACGATATTTGGTTTTCGATCACGATTAGTGAGGGGCTTGTCCAGATATTGAAAGAAAATGAGCCGGAGATTAAAGGGGTAGATGACATCTTGGATGATTATGCATATCCAGTTTTTGCATTGAATGGTTTCGAAAGATACTTTGGTAAGAAAATTTCAGCTTTATATTCCTATAAGATGAATGAGAAAGTAAATATATCAGTAGGGTTATATATTGAATGTGAGGATCGTGGGTTTACTATTTGGGAGGAAAACGATTGTTTAAAATTATGCCATGGAAAGAACGAGGGAATACTGGATACTTCTCACTTAAAGAGAATATTTTGAAATGAAGCATTTTTCGTAAGGGTCTGCAAGTCGGTCGAAACGGGTGCAGCTAATTGAAATAGAAGGAAGCCGTACCACTATAGAAACACCGAAGCTTTCCAGCGAGATTCCCGGCGTTGAACACGCTAGGCAATAAGCTTGAGATGCTTACGCTCTACCGTTACCAGAGAAATTAACGGCATTAAGGGCGTTCACAATGTCGCGTGCCTTGCGGGTATCGCCATCGAAGGTGACAGCGTTTCGATCATCGGTGCGCAGGAGCAGCATGACAGCGCATCATCTTCCAAAAAATCGGGTCTAGGTGCAGGCTCCGGCGGCGGCTTCTATTCGGTCTGGGGCAAGGAAGAAAAGAGCAGCAAGGAAAACATCGTCGCAAACGTCAGTTCCGAGCTTTCGGCTGGAAATGATGTTTCCATCAAAGCCCGTGAGAGCGATGTTAGAGCGTCTCCCTTTCAAGTTGGATCGTATCCGCATGAGTTGAAGTAATTCTGAGCCTCTTGCGGTTCGACCAGATCAATCAACTTGCCGATGCGATCCCAAAGCCCAGTGACTGTTCTCTCGGCAGCCTTTCGTAAAAGCGCCTTCAGCTTAGAGAAGGCCTTTTCGATGGGGTTGAAGTCTGGGCTGTAGGGCGGAAGGAACATCATTGTCGCGCCGACCGCCTCGATCAACTCCCTTGCTGCGGGCCGTTTGTGGCTGGACAGATTATCAAGGATAACAACGTCACCTGGTTTCAATGTAGGAACCAAAACCAGAGCGACGTACGCCTCGAACCAATCACCGTTGATGGGGCCGTCGATGACAAGTGGCGCGACCATTCCGGTGTTGCGCAGCCCCGCAACCAATGTGGTCGTCTTGCGATGACCGTGAGGAAAACCCATCCGCAACCGCTCGCCTTTGCGGCATCGCCCATGACTACGGGCCATATTGGTTGCCGTCCAGGTCTCATCAATGAACACGAGCCGCTCTGGATTGAGACCGAGTTGCTCCTCGAACTATCATTGCCGCTTTTCCAGAACGTCCGGACGGCTTTGCTCTACCGCATGCCCAGCCTTTTTTGCGCGTTTGTTCGTGCCGGACAAGAAAGCGATGCAATGCCGACTTGCTGATTACGATGCCTTGGGCAGCCAAGTCATTGCGGAGTTCGAAAAGGGTGCCATCCCGGTGCGTGCCGAGCCAGGTCATGATCAGATCGGCATGGGCTTCTGTTTTGTAGGAATTGCGGTCACCGCCCAGTGGACCGTGCCGAACATTTCCCTGCTGGAGTTGCAGGTTACGCCAACGGCTAACGCTGGCTGCGCTCACACCGAAACGCTCAGCAGCCTCTCGATGCGATGCGCCGCCGTCAACGGCGGCAAGGACACGTATGCGAAGATCAATGGAAAGGGTTCGCGACATATCTGCCGACCTCCATCGGCAGATAGCTTGAGACCCCATGTCCCTGGTCTGCATAGTGGCTCGTCTCGCAATATGGAAACGCTCTAAGGCCAGCAGCGGTGTGACGGCAGGCGGCAATGCCAGCCTTGCAGTTGGCAATGACCTGACCCTGCGCGGTGCAGAGGTCAAAGCAGGCACTGATGTCGATCTTACAGGGCAGACTGTCACGCTCGACACGGCAAAAGCGACCAATAATGGTTCCGACAATGTCATCGGCACCACAGTTCAATCGGGCGGCGACACGACGATCACGGCCAAACAGGATGTGAACGTTATTGGTTCGAGTGTTGCAGCCGGCGACAAGACGGATGCAGACAATTCCCACGATCTCAACATTATTGGCTCGAAAATTGATGCCAAGGGCAAGGTTGATCTCAGCGCTACCGACAATGTCACCATCGCAGAAGCGCGAGATACAGGCTATTCGCAGCTTGATACGAGTTCAAAGGGCATATTCAGCAAGAAGGAAAGCCATAGCCGTACTGAAACCGAAACGGCGGTTGGATCATCGATCAGCGGTGGTGACGGTGTCGATATCAGCTCCGGCAAAGATACGACCATATCTGCCTCGAACATTCAGGCAGGAACAGCCGATAACAAGGCTGATCTGAATATCGATGCAGGGGGCGATCTGATTATTGCGTCCGGCAAAGACACCGTTGAAACGGATGCTTCCAAATCGAAGTCAGGCCTTTTGTCGAAGAAGAGCGACAAGAGCCACGTTTACGATGAAACGACGGTTGCATCCGAACTTGGCGCATCTGGCAATGTGAACCTCAATGCTGGCGACAATGTCGTGATTGCAGGCTCCAAGGTCACGGCTGGTGACGATATCGCCATCGAAGGTGATAGCGTCTCGATCATCGGTGCGCAGGAACAGCACGATGCCTCGTCGTCGTCCAAGAAATCCGGGCTTGGTGCAGGTTCCGGCGACGGCTTCTATTCGGTCTGGGGCAAAGAAGAAAAGAGCAGCAAAGAAAACATCGTTGCAAATGTCGGTTCTCAGCTTTCGGCCGGAAATGATGTTTCGATCAAAGCCCGCGAAAGTGACGTCAATATTGTCGGCTCGAAAGTCGAAGCCGGAAATGACATTGCGCTCGATGCGGCGCGTGACGTGAATATCCTGCCTGGCGCTGAAAGCTACGCGTCTGAAGAGAAGGAAAAGCGCTCTGGCTTCGGCGTTCAAGTAAAATCAGGTAACGGTTCGGCATCCATTGGCATTGGCTACGGCTCATCGAAAGATGAAATAAACAAGGTTCTGAAACCAATGCAACATCGTCGCTCAGTGCGGGACGTGATGTGGTGATCACAGCCGGACGTGACGCAAATTTACAAGCTGCTCAGGTGGAAGCTGGTTCCACAGTCGATATTCTCGCCGAACGCGATGTCAATCTGCTGTCTGCGCAGGACAAGACCAACTACGAAACCATGCATGAGGAGCTGTTTGCTGGCATCACAGCGACGGTGTCTTCAAGTGTCGCGTCAGCAGCCAGCAACATTTATGATGCAGCAAAGAAGGTCGGGGAAGGCAGTTCCAGCCAGTCAATTGCGATGGGCACGATAGCTGCAATCAATGGTTATTATGCCTATGATGCACTGGTGAATGGGAAGCCAATCACGCCAGGTGAGTTCAAGCAGGATGGCCCACTTCTTTCAACTTCCATCACGGCAGGATTCCAATATTCGAAGAACAGTGCCTCAGGTTCAACATCGACACCAGTGCCAACAACCATTCGTGCTGGCGACACAGTCATCATTGAAGCGTCGAGCGGCGATATTAACGCAGTCGGCGCGCAGATCGCAGCTGGTTATGACGAGAAAGGTTTGCTGTCAGGTGGTCGCGGCGATATCGCTCTGATTGCTGGAAATGACATCAATCTCATCAGCGCTCAGGCGACAACGGAAAATTCCAGCAAAAACGTTTCTGGTGGCGTGCAGATCAACCTTGATCTCACAGGTGGCAACTTCAACTTTTCGAAGGGAAATGTCGACGGAACGACCGTCACAAACGTCAACACGCATGTTGTGGGTACTGGCGGGGTTTATCTGCAATCTGGCAATGACACGAACCTGAAAGGTGCAACTGTTACCGGAGAAACGGTAATTGCCGACATTGGTGGTGACCTTAATATCGAAAGTCAGCTTGATACGTCATCAGGAAAAGCCAAGCAGGTTGGTGTTGGCGGCGGTATTGGAACGAGTGGTGCTGCGATCTCTGGCAGTTATCAAACAGCCAAAGGCGACGCTGCTATTGTCTCAGAACAATCCGGCATACGTGCGGGCGAGGGCGGTTTTGATATCAAGGTCGACGGCAACACGAAGCTTAAGGGCGGCGTGATTTCTAGCGAGGCCGACCCCAAAGACAATCGTCTTGAAACCAGAACACTCGAATTCGAAGATCTCGACACACATTCCGAGTGGAAAGCAGATACCTATGGTGGCGGTATCTCCGGCAAAGGACCGCTCGTTTCCCCGCCAATCAAGGAAGGTGAAAGCGAAACAGGCAAGGCACTGTCAGCAGTTTCTCCCGGTGAGATCATCATAACCGATCCTGCCAATCAGCAGCAGAACATTGATGATCTGCGTCGCGATACGACAGATACCAATACGTCGCTGCCTGGTATTCCTGATCTGCAGAAAATTCTCAGTAAGCAGCTGAAGACGCAACAGCTCTACGATGATGCAGCCGCCAAAGCTGCAAATATGATCGGCAATCTGTCGTCAAAGCAATATGCCGAGGCGACCACAGACGCAGAGCGTGAATTCTGGAAGGAAGGCGGAACTGGGCCAAGGATCTTGCATGCTATTGCAGGTGGCTTGCTCGGTGGAGTGAATGATTTCAGTGGTATGTTGAGCGGCGCGCTCGGTGGCGCATCGTCAGCTTATCTCGCGCCGAAGATCAAAGAGCTGGTAGCAGAGTTCGTTAAAGAAGCAGGCTTAAGCGGTTCCGCTGCGGACTTCATGACCAACTCCATAACGGGGTCCATCCTACAAGGTTTGGGTGGTGTCACCGGAGGAACAGGCGCAGCGTATGCAGGTAATGTATATCAGAACAATTATCTCAAACATGAAGAAATCATCGCGTACAACGACGAAATGAGGCAATGCGGCGAGAATCCCGATTGCCAATATCGTGTCTTCTCGGAGTATTTCGAGATTTCGGCCAATCGAAATGATGAGGTAGCTGCCTGCGAGACCGAAGAATGTCGCAAGGCGCACTATGACGACTTCATGAAAGCGAAAGAAGTCGCCAATTTAGTCCTGAACCCCTTTAATCATAATAATGATGCGTATTATACTGCGCTGTTTGCTCTCCAGTCGAATGACCTGAATTCAAAGGTCAATGAGATCGCAATGGCTCGCGTACAGGCGCGGAATAACGCTGCGGAAGAATGTGGTTCTGATGCTGCTTGCGCCCAAGGCAAGACTGAAGAGTATTTCAAATTATGGGCCGATGAAAAGGAGCATAAAGAGCTACTCGGTTCGGTAGCGGGTGCTGTACTTGGTGCCTTTAATGGACTGAATAGCACGAAGCGTAAGATCGACTATGATAAGATATCTACAGCAAAGCCAGGGCAAGCTACGAAGCCTAGGCCGTGTGGACGGATTTGATTAAGATGAAAACCGCTGCGATTGCGACGATTGATCGGAAGTTTCTTGCTGTTTTCTCGCAACGTAAAGCGACACGTTTGAACCGTTTGAGCTTCCCCATCATTTGTTCGATACGTGCGCGGCCTCGATAAAGTGCTACGGCAAAATGTTTTGGAATATTCCGCCTGTTTGATCTGTAAGGGATCACTGGAATAGCGCCAGCCATTCGCGCAGTCTTTCGATTGTCATCGCTATCATAGCCCTTATCAGCAATGATAGCGCGGTGCGTGATTTGAGGACCTGTTTCCATGAGGCTTTTAAACTGTTTGCTATCGGAAGCTTCACCACCGGTCAGTTCAAACCCAAGGGGCTGACCATTTCGGTCGGTTTTCAGATGGATTTTGGTTCCAAACCCTCCACGCGAATACCCGAGCGCTTGGCCTTCCTGCCCCCTTTTGCACCGGCTGCAGAAACATGGGCGCGAATTACGGTGCTGTCGAACATAGCAATCAGATGAGCGCTTTCATCAAGCCCAGCTAAAATGGAGAAATAGTCTTCGAAAATACCTGCTTTCCCCAAGCGGTCAAAACGCTTCCATATGCTGTTCCAATTACCATACCGTTCCGGCAGTGCTCGCCACGAGATGTTGTGGAGGGTGAAATAATGTAGCGCTTCAAGGAATAGACGGTCATTTTTGGCTTTCGCGCCAACGGCTGGCAGACAAGCGCGGAAAACCTCCAGTGCCAGTTCATAGTCACTCTCTGTCATCTTGGTGCACATTGCCGACCTCCAAACACGTCGACAACATATGAATCACCTCAAGTGATAATCTGGAACCCGAAAACTTATACCTGAGTCAATTCGTCCACACGGCCTAGAAACCTCGACGAACAAGTATTGTGGAATGAGGTGATTCGTAATCCGTCCTCAGGCCAAAAACTCCAATTGAACAAAGATTTGCGATTTCCTGCAGCAAGTGGATGGCAAAAGATGGAGGTCACCCACACCCGCCCAGATGGAACGAAGATATCAATTCATTACCAATACAATTCCATCACGAACAAGGCATATGATATGAAACTTACAAACCCTCAGTAGCCCGGTGAGTTGAATGAAGATTGTTGAAAAGAATGGATTGGGTAATGTTGTTGACGTGTATGGACTTTATTGGGTGGATGGCATTAGGCATCACTTAATAATTCCATATATAGGGTATGACGGTTTTGTAGTTGTTACCGAAACCAATTGCGATGTCGTAGAGCCAGATGTTGACGATTTTGTTCTGCGAAAAGGTGACTATGGACGGGATATCCTACTCCACTGGGCCGTGGCAAAAGATGACTTAGTTTATCGTCTAACCGACCCACCCGATGCTGATGCTGTGACTGAATTACGCCGTCGTATCGAACATGGGCGTTAGGTCCATTGACCTGAAAGGGGGGGCGTTGGTCTCGGTGATATTGCTCTGTTGCTGGCAAGATTGCTCCTGATTTGCCAGCTCAGAATTAAGAAATTGTCACTTTCATAACCGGGACTCTGGCCCTAAGTTCGGTTTGTTTTCGTCTACTATCATTTAGAATTGACTAATGAACAGAACGGTGCTTCTCCACAGAGCTTCGCATGGATCTTCGCTGGAATCGATTAGCCAACAGACGGTTACTCCTGGGCATCAAGTGAATAGCTGGCTCACCGGTGGGAAATGATGAAATACTTCGAGTTAAATGATGATATTGCCTTTCCGAATAGATGGTGGTTAGGGAAGGTGATACAGATTGATGGGGATGTTTTTGCTCAACCGCCGTTCATTCCCATGAACGATGGACGCCGAGATCAAGTTTATGAAGTTGAGTTGAAGGTCAACGGTGTCAGCACGGATTACACAACGACAACTTTTCGTAGTGTTCCATTGGGAAGCTTTAAGGTTATACAAGCGCTATCGGGACTTGATGGTTTTACAGCGTTCCCAGCTCGGATAGTTAATTTCGCCCAAAAGACCTCCTATCATATTCTGCATTTTTGGGATGTTTTAGATTGTTTTGATGAAGAACAATCAGCGTTTGAAATTATTCCATTCAATGACCCGATAAGGCCTGATCTTGCAGGAAATTATCGCTCCGTTACCAAGTTAAGAATTGATCCTCATAAAGCTGTTGGAAAGCATATATTCAGAATAGCTCGGTTGGAGGGGCGCATCATCGTCAGCGAAGATGTTAAAAAGCGATTTGAGGATCTTGGCATAACCGGTGCCGTTTTCGATGCGGTCGTTTAGATACAGGACCGCGCCGCTTTGCCGAATGGTGCGCCCTGAGCTTGGTGAATCCGACATATTGCCTGGGTACGATGCCGAAACGAAGGGCTCGGGTTGTCCCGCTCAGCGATGGAATTCATCAACCTCATGAATCAATTCTGCTTAATAGATTCAAAATTTTCGTTGGACGCGCACGCTGCTTTTCTCCACGTTCACAGAATGATCGTGGAAATTTCAGGCTTTATATCGAATGCACTGTGCCCGCTCAAAACATGGCACGCTTTTATGTGTTAGAAATTAGGTTATGTCGCAAATTATTCAGTAGGTTAAAAGCAGCCTTATTTCTGGACGCAATTATGCTGCGATTTTTCCTGAGCCCCTTTTGTCTGACGACAGGGTGCGCGCAATTGAAGACACTTGACGAAGCAAAAATGGCTCGATCTATAAAAGTACAATGAGGCGCTGAAAGGAATTTTAAAGATGATGAATGGGAGCAAACTGCATTTTAAGCTTGCACTTTTGCTAGGTGCAGTTGCGTCCGTGCTTACGGGATGTGCTAGTAAAAAAGGGGGATTAAATATTGGTCTCTTTGCTGAAACGAATAAGCTAGATATAGAATGGAAGAATAATACAGTCGAATCGTTCGAAAAACGATTTGGCGAGCCGATTGAAAAATCGAATGCGAATAATACAGTTGTCATGCGATGGATGAAGACATCCGCGCCGTTTTGGGTGCCGTCGCAACTTTACTATCAATCCATGGGTCCCAATATGTCGGTGCGGGTTCATAAGCCAGCGCATTATGAGACAGCAAACTGCATCATCGGTGTATCGAATGTTAATGGACGCATAACCGGTATCAAGACAGTCAAGGATGGGTGGATTGATAAGAAGTCGTTCTGTCAAACATCTTTTGGAATATGATTAACTGCTAGAAAAGTGAAATCTCTGATAGGCATAGCTTCTTTGCAGCCAATGCAGGTTTTGCAGGCCTGAACGCTTATGATGCGATCAAGAACCTGCAGGGCATGGCCGATGGTACGGGCAACATAGCTTCTGCTTCCATCGGGGTAGGCTTCGAATATTTGAAGTCCAAGAAAAATGCTGAAAGTTCGATACCGGTGGTTACAGGTATTCGCGTCGGCAACAGCGTTTCCATTGAAGCCAAATCCGGCGACATCAACAGCCATGGCGCACAGATTGTTGCGGGCTATGACGAATACGGTCTGTTTTCCGGTGGTGCCGGTGATATCAGCCTGAAAGCAGGCAATGATATCAATCTGGAAAGCGCGCAGGCAACCAACAGTTCGTCCTCATCCAGTAAATCTGCTGGAGCAAGTGTCGGTTACTCTGTCGGGATTGGACTTGGCAGTGCGACCGGTGGCTGGACCGGAAGTGCAAATGGCAGTTCGGGCAAGTCGAACAGCGATGGCACGACGCAGGTTAACACCCACGTCACCGGTTCGGGCAACATCAATATTGAATCCGGTCGTGACACCAATTTGAAGGGTGCTGTGGTCGAAGGCGAGACGATCACTGCCAATGTCGGGCGTGATCTCAACATCATCTCTGTTCCCGATATCGGTGAAAGCTCCAACAAGTCATCCTCATTCGGCGTCAGCGGCTCATTGAGCGGTGGAACACCGAAGGTTACGGGCGTGTCGCCGGGCTATGGCACCGGCTCCGGTGAAACCAACTGGATCAGCGAACAGTCCGGTCTCGTGTCGAAAGGCGAGATGGATGTTCGCGTCGAGGGCAACACGCATCTCGGCGCTGGCAAGATCGTTTCTGAGAGCGGTGATCTCACCCTCGATACCGGCACGCTCTCCCATGAGGATTTCTCCGGCTCAAAGAAATATGAAGGTTTCGACATTCAGGCAAATATCGACCTGACGCCGAAGGATGCTGAAGGCAACAAGCAACAGCAGCCGGATCAGACGTCTCAGCCAAAGAACTCAGCTGAAGGCACCTATCAGCTCGACGATACACGTCAGGAAGTGCGTGCCACCGTCGGGCCAGGTGAGATCATCATCCGTGACAAGGACAAGCAGGCTGAGCTCGAAGCGAGCGGCCAGACCGAAGACCTCGCTGCCCTCAACCGCGATCCTGACAAGGCTTACGAGATCACCAAGGATAAGCATGTCGAGATTGAGTATTATCTGTCGGATACATCTCTAGATGCCGTTGCATCGAGCATCGGAAAGGCAATGGAGCCGGGCGGCTTCGTGGATCGCTATCTGCTTGGGAAAAACCTGACACAGGATGAGAAAAACGCCATCCAGAATGGGTTGGCAGCCATTGCGAATGGCGGAACCTTAGGAGGCTGAGGTCAACGTCAGGGGTTCAATTGGCTGAATCCGGCGAGTTGGATTGTGTCGTCTGCTTATGCGAGTGAAATCAGCTGTTACATCATCCAAGCCGATGGCTCACATATCGAGTTGGGCATAAAAACCTATGATGACTGTAAGGATGCGATCTACGCTTACATGAATTCATTGGGCTACGATGAGCGCATTACTGTTTTACAATCCGCAGGTTTTGGCACCAAAATGCTGGGAAATACCGCTATTGGCGAAGCGGTTTTCCTGACCGATTGGCTGATGAATGCTATTGATAAAATGGATGGGAAGCCGAATGGTTTCTATTCCCGACAGTTCTTTGACGGATATGTTGACAGCTATAATATTGACGAAGCCAAGAAGCTCGAGCTTCGAGCGAACTTGGCCGATTCCTCGTTGTCGTTTGATGAGAAAGCTCAGCAACTTGAAGCAGCAGGAATAGACATTCATGCGATGCTGGCTGCTTCTTTGCTGGGAGCAGCTGCAAAGGGAGGCAAATCTTGGATCATTTCAGTTGACGCGACTGGTAAGATTCCTACCACTTGGGGAAGTGGTCAACCCAATAAGAAAGGCGTTGGAACCCGTTGGCAAGACCCCAATAATCCGGGCAATGGCGTTCGCATTGATCAAGGAAACCCAAACCATAGTTTGCCGAGCCAGCGAGAAGATCACGTGATTGTCCGTTCAGGGGGAACAGTGATAGGCAGAGATGGTAAGCCAATCTCCGGGAGTATTCAGGATAATGCTGAGCAAGCCCACATTCCCTTATCAGAATATAAAAATTGGTCTAGTTGGAATTCACCATGATTAATAATGATCTAAAGTACCCATCAATGCGTGAAGAGCTTCTTCGTAGCCTCTTAGAATTATCTGACCCTGAGTATCAGAGGAATAAGTGGTTGCCGGAGAACTCTTCAAATGGCGTTCCGGAGAGTAATCTTGACTATTCGGTTCATTTTCTTTTTGACGACACTAGTTTATCGACATCTCCAGAAAAATGTATTGGTTGGTTTCTGAAGGATGAGTGTGAAGCAAAATTGGTCTTTGAAGTAAGTCAGAGGTTGAGTGATATATTCATGAAGTATGGAACTGAATTGGAGGATCGTGATTATATACAATTGCCTGAATGGGTAGACGTTGTAAGGAAAGCAAAATTCGCATATGATGCAATAAAGTAAAATAAAGTAAAATAAAGTAAAAGTATTCTTCTTTTGCGCTTTATATATGATTATACGTCATTTTTACTGCGCCACAGTTTTCTTTCCTAAAGCGGCGATTTGACGCTCGACACCGGTAGGCTAACCCATGAGAACTTCTCCGGTTCGAAGAAATATGAAGGTTTTGACATTCAGGCCAATATTGACCTGACACTGAAGGATGCTGACGGCAACAAGCAGCAGCAGCCGGATCAGACCTCACAGCCGCGAACAACGGCGGAAGGCACGTATCAGCTTGACGATACGCGCCAGGAAGTGCGTGCCACCGTCGGACCGGGTGAGATCATCATCCGTGACAAGGACAAGCAGGTAGAGCTTGAAGCGAGCGGCCAGACCGAAGACCTCGCAGCCCTCAATCGCGATCCTGACAAGGCTTACCAGGTCACCAAGGAAAAGCACGTTGAGATCGAGTACTATCTGTCGGATACGTCGGTAAAGGCAGCCGCTGATGCCGTAGAAATTGTCGGTAAGACGATCGGACAAGCTTTCGATGCCATTAGCACGAAGCTTGCTGCATCCGGAGATTTGACGCCAAAGGAATTGGAAACTGCGAAAAAAGTAGCAGAAGCTCTAGACGACGGCAGACTTGATGTCAAAGCCTTGATTCAATGCTCAGGTCGCCAAGGCTTCAATCTGATGGACTGGATCGTTGGTACGGCCCACGCGTCAACCGGATGCTCTTTGTATGACAATTTTGGAGCCAAAGTTGCAGACCTTACACCAGAGGAGCGAGAAGCATGCGTGCAGATCTTCGCGTCGCTGATGGAGAAATATGCCAACGATTATCTGCTTGGGGAGAAAGGTAGTTCCGCCGAGCTTCCGGGATCGCTACGCACAATTGCGGATGCTCTTCGCAGTATTGGTTCAGACGAGCAACTTGTTGCCGGAGCCCAAGCTATGGGGATGTAGGCTTCATTCATTCGTGATTTGTCGATACGTCTGGCGCTTGGAGAGGAAGGCCATCAAGAATTCCAAAAAGATGCTGGAGCCGTGGGCTCTTGCGGGTGAGATCACAAAAGAAGCTGCTGAGAACGCGATAGAAAAATTGGCGGCAGGTCACGGCCTTTCGACGCAGGACACCAAGGATTTGAAACTGTTAGCCGGCGTCACAACAGCGGCTATCCTCGGTGGGATTAAGTTGTCGGGAGTATCCAAATTTGCAAGTGCGAAAAAAATTGCAGGACCATTATAGTCGACATGGAGCAGATTTTGGGTCCAAAAATGTTTTACATTACCAGCAACAAGCGAGCGGTTTCCTTACTGGCAGCAAGCCGGCGGGCGTGTATGAGAAAAAGAGACTTAATGGAGATATTGTGCGGTATAATCCGGTAACCGAAGAATTCGGTGTTGTTTCCAGTAGTGGTGATATACGTACCTATTACCGCCCAGATCCTACGGTTCACGGCTGGCCAACTAATCTGGATTATTTCAATGATCAGTAGAAAACAGAAATTTAGATGTCTAGTGTGTGGCTACGATGAGTTAGAAAGCCCTCCTTACGATCAATTTAATTGTCCTACGTTTGAGATATGTCCCAGTTGCGGTACCGAATTCGGTTATGATGATGCAACCGTAAGGCATGCTGATCTGCGGGCGAAATGGATCAAAGGAGGCATGAGATGGTGGAGCAAGTCTACTAAGCCTCCGGCGGGATGGGAACCAAAGACACAACTCTCGGCTGCAGGTTTCATGGACATTAAGGGCCCATATTTCTGAGCGGCCTCTAATCGCAGCCGGATGAAACTACAGTGGCAGGTCAAAGGTAGTACAGCCAATTCCATCGCGATGGCGACTATCGCTGGGATTAACGGCAAATATGTCTATGATACGCTCGTAGATTGACCGCCATTCAAACCGGGCCTTTTACAGAATGGCCCGCTCCTGAACACATCGCTCAGTGTCGGCTTCCAGTATTCGAAGAACAGCGCCGAGGGATCGACATCGACACCTGTGCCGACCGCGTTGGTGCACGAATGTGATTACTGACGTACACGGGTCTTTGATGCTTGGATTATGCGATTTCCGCTTTCACACGGACGGATTTCGGGCGTGCACAGATCAGCATTCGATTAAGAATGCTGCATCCAAGTTTGATCTCGGTTTGCTGATTGGCAAATTTCCGTGAGCTTAGCCGGGGACCATTAACGGACTTATACCGGCTCATTGTGGTCTCAGCATTTGCACGCTTGCCATAGTCGGTGATCTCTTGCCACTTCATCCGACCATGTTCTGCAATTGTGTAGCTATGCCAATTACGCTGATCGGGTGGACCATAAGTGTTGGTTCGCAACTTGCGCACTCTCGGCGGAACGATAATGCTGATGCCGGGACTATGGCTGTGTAAAGCTTGATAGGTTCTATCACTATCATAAGCACCATCACCCATAAAGCTGGCAATGGGTTGTTCAATCTGTCCAAGCAGATCTGGAACTTGGCTGATGTCACTTGTGTTCTGATCGCTCAGCGTTTCCGCGATGATCTCACCACTATCAGCATCTATAGCAAGATGCAGCTTGCGCCATTTTCTGGGAGATTTGCAGCCATGCTTGTCTTCAGGCCACTGGCCTGCACCATAAACCTTCAACCCAGTGCTATCGACGAGAATGTGAATGGGCTCCTTATTCACGTTTACATAGTCATGGCGTGCTGTCTTGGAAACCGCAAGATCGCTACAGCGTCTGCTCAATGTCGTATGATCGGGAACTGGAAGATCAATATTCATGAGTTGCAACAAAGAAGTCATCAGACCTTCGCTCTGGCGCAAAGGCTGATGGAAAACGATCCCGCATATCAGTGTCGCTTCAATCGCCAGATCGGAATAACGTGGCTGCCCTCCTGGTGTCTTTCGTCGGGGTGCAAGCCAACCAGCAATCGCTGCATCAGTGATCCAGAAAGTGATACTGCCACGTTGACGTAAGCCCGCTTCATATTCTGCCCAGTTCATAACCTTGAACTTCTGCCTGGAGATCCGATGGCGACAAGCAGAATGATGTTTGAAAGGCATGGCATCATCCAAATTGTGAACTAACCAACACCTTAAAACGTAATTCTATATGATCACTAAACCGGAAAACGCATCTGTGCACCAAATCCCATGAATCTATTGCGGACACGCTGTTTGGCTATTCGCTTAGACGAATTTTCACTCACTGCTGACAACAGCGGATTTTTGCAAAATTCACCATGGAAATAATGACACATCCTTCATTGCTGCGATTAACCCGAAAATAAAATTATATCATGCAGCTTCAATCGAAACGTTTCATATTTGCAATTCATTATTGTATCGAATATAGTACTGAAACTAGTACCAAATATAAAGCGGGTTTAAGTTATGCAGCGTGTTGAAGCGAATGTGGCCGTCAGCGTGTCCGACCTTAAAAAAAGCCCTTCTGCGGTGATGGAAAAGGCGCATGGTGAAACCGTGGCTGTGCTGAATCACAATCGGATTATGGCATATATGGTGCCAGCAGAGCTCTATGAGCAAATGCTCGAAAGATTAGACGACTTGCAGCTTGCAGACGTTGTCCTGCAGCGCGCGTCAGAAAAAGGCGAACCGGTAAATCTCGATGAACTATAAGCTTGAGATTATACCGTCCGCGCGAAAGGAGTGGGATAAACTCGGATCCAATATCAAAGAGCAGTTCAAGAAGAATCTTCGTGAACGTCTCGTCACGCCACGACTGCCAAGTGCCGCACTTCATGGGATGAAAGACCACTACAAAATCAAATTGCGTCAGCTTGGTTATCGCCTGGTTTATCGGGTGGACGACGAACGCGTGACTATTTTGGTCGTCGCGGTAGGTAAACGTGACAAGGGCGACGTATACAAAGTCGCAAAGGAGCGTGCACAATAAGTGAATTGAATGACGACGATATCCCGATGAATCTCAAGCGCAGGAATGCGGATCAAAATACACAGCAGAAATGTCCGCTTGAAAACAGCTGCTATAGTCGCTCGTAGCCTCGCACAACCAAATTGGCAATGCCATCATCTGCCATTGCCATACTCTCAGTAATAATCTTTTCGTTGTGGAAAGAGCAGCAGCGGCGGCTTCGATAACCCCTAGCGCACGAAATGCTGCTTCCCCTCGTTCTCGTCGCCCTCGAGTAACTCGTTAGCGCTTGCGGTCTTGGTGCGACTATTACTGAAACGCTCCTCGATGAATGAATCGCGGCTGGCGCGGAGACGACAGAATTTTGAGCTTTCAAAGCGATTTCTCGTGCGTCATGCTTGATGTGTGAAAAAATGTGCATATATTGTGCATAAGATTGAGCGGAGATTAGATATGGCACAGGCTCAGACAGTACATTCCTACGCAGTCGTTTCTGGCTTTGTTGATAGCCTTCAGGAGCCGCGGACACCTTATATCTCGCCGTCTCGCCTGTCGAAGGCGCTCGGTGTTAAGGTCGCGAATCTTGCAGAATTGACCGGTGTTCATCGCAACACCCTGCGCAATCCCTCCTCCGAACGCTTGCAGGGCAGGATGCGGGAAATGATCAAGGCGATCTCTGCGGCCGCTGAGCTGACTGGCGATCTTGCGAAGGCAATCTACTGGTATCGAAACGAACCGATTGCCGATTATGGCCATCGCACGGCCGCCGAGCTTGTAGCCGATGGAGAGATAGAGGCTGTTCTTGCGTATATTCGGGACCTGGAGAATGGAGCGCGCGGGTGAAGATAACCCGTATTGGCCCGGACACGGTCTTTCACCAGTACCTGACACCGAAATGGGCGTTTCTTCCCATCAGCGGCGCTGGGGCCGCTGTTGATGGCGGTCGCTTCAATCGACCTGGCGTCGAGGCTCTCTATCTATCCATGGCGCCACAAACTGCACTGGAAGAACATCGACAGGGTGCGAGCATCACGCCGCCGGCTACCCTTGCAGCGTACAAGATCACGCTGAGCGAAGTGGCCGATCTGTCGAAGGGTTTCGATCCGCTTCATTGGGATATTGCCTGGGCTCAATGGCACTGCGCATGGCGGAAAATCGCTCGCATTGACAGAAAGGTTCCTACGTCGATGCGAAAGCGGTTGGTGTTACAGATAAGCGCAAGGACGAGACAAGCTATTCCAGCCCATGTCGACAGCATGGATGATGGGCTGAAAGCGCTGCTCGCTGCTCAAATTCTCGAACTTGAAAGCCGGATCGAGCACGTTATCACCCAGGAAAAAACTCTCGCCGACAAGGCAATGCGTCTACGCTCCATTCCCGGTATCGGACCCGTCTCTGCAGCTATGCTAATCGCGGAAATGCCGGAACTGGGCAAAATGACATCAGGTGAAGCAGCTGCAATGACAGGTCTTGCTCCTGTGCCCTATGGCAGCGGAACGATGCGAGGCAAGCGCATGATCGCGGGAGGACGGAGAGCACTTCGCCATGTCTTGTATCAGGCCGCACTCGCCGCTGCGTATCACAACCTCGTTCTGAAATCAGTCGCACAACGACTGAAAGAGCGTGGCAAACCCCACAAGCTCGTTATCGTCGCTGTCGCAAGAAGGCTCGTAACAATCGCAAACGCGATCCTCAAAAGCGGCGCCTCATGGAGCCATCAAAGCCAAACTTAAACACAGTTGCTAGGGCGTTAATTGTTGTTTCAAAGTTTCAGCAACGACTTTATCAAATGAAGCGTCGCTATTTTGAGTGTTCTTCTGGCGTTGAGCCTCGACGTATGCGTCTCGATCTTGCACCAGCAGGGTCATCTGATGCTCTAACTTGTTCCTGATTTCCATTGTCCCATCTATTATCTTCTTCTGTTCCTCGCGCTTTTTTCCCTTTAGTGCCTCAGGCATCTCACTGTCGGTCACCTCATTCCATTTCAAATTCTTGTTACGAATATCGTCCAAGAGATCGCCGCCGCCGGTGACGACTTCTTTTGTTGACGAGCGCTTCGAATAAAACTTGGAGTTCTCGACCTGTGTTTCTATGGGGGCCGCCGCCTTTGCAGCCAGCTTATCAATGAGCCCTTCCTTTACCGACACCGCGCCATACGGCATAATTGTCTCATCAATTTTCTGTTGAACAGTAATGATCTCTTGGTCAAATGGTGTTCTCACGTCATCGATGTGACCGCCATCTTGCGCAATCTGAATATAGTGTCCGGAGCCACGCTCCGCGATATCGTTCCAGATGTTCCGTGTTTCGCCACTGTTCCCCGCCTGAATCGCGTTAACGCGAATATTTCGACGTTTGGCTTCAGCGATGATTTCGGGATACTTGCGTTCACCCTTATAATCCATGTGAGGTGGGGCATCCCCGACAAGAAACATTATACGCTGCGTCTGAGGATCGCTAGTCCATGCCAGCTGGCTAACCGCTGTATCAAGCGCTTCGTTTACAGATTCAGGATCATCTCCACCGCCATCCGCCTCAAACCGTCTTAGATTGGCATAATGTGACTGTAAATCTGTGCTCATATCGAACGATTTGACTGTATACTCGTCGCCACGATCACGATAGCCAATCAGGGCCAATCGGATTTCGGCATCAGGCTGAACATCTACTATTGTGTTTGTAATTGACCAGATCTTACGCTTTGCACCTTCAAGCAGATCAACCATGGAGCCCGTAGTGTCGAGCACAAAAACCACTTCGATACGTTTGGATTGGGCTGGCTCCTGCTGTTGAGGCGTTGCTAAGGATGGTTTAGCAAGCAGCAGCGCTGAGAACCCCACCAATGCTTTTACGACAAGCGCATTCTTCATGAAATCTCCGCATGAAAACAATATAACATATAATGAATAGAGAAATTATGTTTTAAATTTGCCCAAGAATTTAAGAGCCCGACTGTATCGGCAAATCATATTTTATGTGTGTTTTCAATTTTATCTATAATTAGGGCGAGCCTACGCCGTGTGGACGAATTGACTCAGGTATAAGTTTTCCGGTTCCAGACTTTCACTCGACGTGATTCACATATTGCTGACGTGATTTGGAGGTCAGTAATGTGCACCAAGATGACAGAAAATGACTATGAACTGGCACTTGAGGTTTTTCGGACTTGTCTGCCAGCCGTTGGCGCGAAAGCTAAAAATGACCGCCTATTCCTTGAGGCGTTGCATTATTTCACCCTTCACAACATCTCATGGCGGGCTTTGCCTGAGCGGTTTGGTAACTGGAACAGCGTATGGAAGCGTTTTGACCGTTTAGGTAAAGCAGGTGTTTTCGAGGACTATTTTTCCATTTTGGCTGGGCTTGATGAAAGCGCTCATCTTATCGCTATGTTCGACAGCACCGTCATTCGCGCCCATGTATCTGCAGCAGGCGCTAAAGGGGGCAGGAAGGTCAAGCGCTCGGCCGGTCTCGTGGAGGGTTCGGAACCAAAATCCATCTGAAAACCGACCGAAATGGTCAGCCCCTTGGCTTTGAACTGACCGGAGGCGAAGCCTCCGATAGCAAACAGTTTGAAAGCCTCATGGACACGGGCCCTCAAGTCAGGCACCGCGCTATCATTGCTGACAAAGGCTATGATAGCGACGTTAATCGAGAGATTGCGCGAAAGGCTGGCGCTATCCCTGTGATCCCTTACAGATCAAACAGGCGTAATATTCCGAAGCATTTTGCCACGGCGCTTTATCGAGGTCGCGCACGTATCGAACAAATGATGGGGAAGCTCAAACGGTTCAAACGTGTCGCATTACGCTGCGAGAAAACAGCAAGAAACTTCCGATCCATCGTCGCAATCGCTTCTGCTTTCATCTTAATCAAATCCGTCCACACGGCCTAATGCCTTGTTCGATAAACCTTCGATTTCAACTATTTATGAAACTTGTTTTACAATAAAAATCAGGTAATTGCTGTTCCTATCAAAATATAATAACACGATATAGTACCTATATTTTAAATTGAAAGAAAACATATGAAATCTTTTATCCTAGCTGCAACATTAATGGGAGCAGCGTTTGCACCAGCGCTCGCACAACAGCCTACGCCTGAACAAATGGAAATGGCTTACAACGCTGCGCGCAACCAACTCGGTGTGCTCAAATACTGCCAAGATAAAGGCCATATTGACGGTAGCGCATCTGAGATTCAAGTTAAGCTGCTTGCGCTTGTTCCTGCGCCTGCGGATGTTTCAAAAGGCGATGCCGCTGAAGATGTCGGTAAGCAGGGGAAAGTCGCTGTCATGGGCATGGAACAGGACATCGCTGCAGCAGCAAAGGCTCAAGGTGTCGAAGAAGCTAAGCTCTGTGAAATGATGGCAAACGCTTTGAAGCAGGCCGCAGCGAACCTTCCAAAGTAGTGAATTCTTTGGGTCGTTTAAACGACGTTAAAACCAAAATACCCGTTTAGCAAATAAACGCTAAACGGGTTCATGATACCACTTGATATGCAGCGTCCGGCCAACACATTCCGATCAGTTCACAAGCTTTGGTCGCAGCTCAAACAAATGGCGGCCGGGTTTTTCGTTGAACAACGGACCTTCGGATTGCTTACTTTGGTGGGTGAATAATCCAAATATATCCTACTACAAGCACCATCGAAACCGCACAAGACACTAAGAATAGATTCAGAAAAACCATTATTGCCCCGCACTGTTCAATAGATGCAGCCGTAGAGTAAATCAGTCTTCAATTAAAGCAGGCCCCGGTAGGCGAGTAAGCCGAGCCGGGGCTGCGCACCGGAGTCATACGGGGTATCATTCGGTGAGCAAAATTATCATCTCACATCCGGAACAAAAGACAATAAAAATGTCGGTGACCGCGAAGCCTACTGGGGCCATGCACCTGATAAGAACCATTGTTTCATCGAGATCGACGTCCGGCACGCTAGAAACGTCCCATGCCTATATGGCGCCATCTAGCTTCCCAATTTCTTTGACCGCTTTTCAAGCTATTGCTAGACAATTCGGCGGAAGTGTATTGGGGTTAAGGTCACAAAGCATCAGAACGGGTGAGCCGATACCTTGATTACTGGGGGGCGAAATGAATGAAACATGTGCTTAATGGCATACGAAGATGAAAATTGCGGGGTATAATGATTAGTAAGTTTTGTATTGAATATACCCTATTCAAATTGATCGTACGCGCATTATCCTTAATGTTGATAATCCTTCAGCAGGCATCATTCGCTTACGCGGAAAGTTTGCCGCCTTACCAAGAACTTGGCATCCGGCATATATGTGAAGCCACGCCCGTAGACACAGAACCAAAACAGTCTACAGCGAGTACGCTCAAATCTGGCGACGAGGTTCGAATAAAAGACCTTACGTTTGGGACGGACAACCAACCATATTTCGCAATCGATTATGCAACTGGTAACGGCTTGCAACGTGCGATCGGGTTCGTTTCAATTGATAAGGTTTCAAATTTTTGTAACTTTGCAAAGCGGGCCGATAGCGGTGATAGTTTTTTGGCTCCTCCAAACACCTGTCACTTGATCGCAACCAAAACGGAAACTCTGGCAGCGTTAAATGAAGAGGCCTCGGCTCTGGAAAAGTTTCGGCCTTCCATGGCGGCCTATCGAATGGCCAATGGAAGATATGCGCTTTCTCTTGGCCTGCTCAATATTCGGGCGAACGCAACTATCTTGCAGCGCGCAAACACACTGCCCAAGGATAGTGAGTGCTCAACAGGTTTCGAATTTTCTGAAGCCTTGGTGAAGGAGGAGAAAGGGTTTCTTGAGTACGAATTCCCTCCTTTTAGTTCTCGGGTAGAGCGCCTCGCAGCTGCTCGTGCATTAATGATTGAAGCGGCGCAAGGAACCAATGGGTCTGGCTTAAAAGAAGCTTGCTACCAAGGATTATCTGAAGCCTGCAGTGGCTATGCTGAAACCATCTACAACGCTGAAGATCCACATGGAACGTTGCCTGCTGCGGTTACGCATTTTGCATTATTAGGCTGCATGGGCGGGAACGTGCTTGGTTGTAAGCTTGCCATTAACCGCGCCGAAAACACGTTAGAGAACGCGCAATTTCGCGCTGTCGAAGGCGGCACGGGCAATTCGGCAGATCTCGTGGGTTTAGAACTCGCCAAGATTGGCTGCGATGCGCGGCAGGCTGTGAGCTGTATCCTTCTTGCCCGCGGGACAGCTACCTATTCCACGCCTACGCTCATTGAGGCGGCATCAAATTTTGCAGCAAAACTCACCGCTTGCAAGACCGGTATCGGTTGGGCATGTGACGAACTACTAGATGCATTTGGGCAGATCGTGCAAGCTCGTGGCGAGTATGCCTCTCCAACAAAAGATGAAAATTATTCCCTCGGGGCACTTGTGGAAGAAACTTGTCATCCTGGACCTGCGAAGCCTGATGTCGTGCACTGTAAACCAGCTTACCTTAAATACCGAGATTTTTTGCAAGCAACCAAAGTTGCAACGACAGACATTGTGCGCGTAGCAAAAGCAAAAAGCCTGCTGGAGAGGGGATGTGAGATCGGAGATCCATCTGCCTGTGCCGCTCAAAGCAAACTGGATGCTCATTGGCCTGTTGAAGCGCGTAGTGTGGCAGCTGCACGAGCTATCGATCTTTGTGAAAAACAATCACAGAAAGACAGTGTCTGTAACGGGTTAGGAGCGTCGCTAGATGCAAATCTTATTGGGTCACAGCCTGCTCAGCGTGTTGTCTACGACGATCTTGTTACAAAATGTATGACAGACCAATCAGTTGCTGGTCACCAGGCATGCAGTTCTGCCGTGGCCGCTTACGCTTCATTGGAAGGCACTGAACAGACCCACAAAATTGAAGAATTACTTGCGAGCGCTTGCAACCAGGAAAAAGTCAACGGGTGTCGGGCGCTCGCGTTACTATTAGCTAAAAAAGAACAGGGTAATTCAATGCCAATTCAGCTGGGTATTGAAAGAAGCGAAGCCCTGTTAGCTGTACTGCGCACCGGCTGTCGCTTTGACGATAACCCAGCGGGCACGTGTCTTTTGCTGGCAGAAACTTTGGCGTCTGACGCCAAAAACCAAGCAGCATTGGACGTGTATGCAAAAACCTGCGACTATTTGATCGCGCATGCTTCCAAAAAATTGGACAACGTTGACATTTGTTATGAGGCTGCCAAATTCGCCTTGGCCCAAAAAGTCCGATATTATGATGCATTGCGGTGGTCAGATTTTGCCTGCACTTCCGCAGATTTAGGCCTTTCACCATACGCTTGCAAAGTTATGGGAAATATCTATTTTTCCGGTCTGGGCGTCGACACAAATCCGCAGGAAGCGATAATAGCTTACCAGGCTGGATGCTTTCATCCTTTTGTTTCAACGACTGATGGTGAAGCCTGTATCAAATATGGGAACATGTTGCTCGATGCCCATGAATATCTGAACAGAACGGGTGCGGCAAAGTACGTATTACCGGAAAATGTTTACGGCGATACACAAAATTTGGCGATGCTCTTGTCGGAGGCGTCGAGAGCTTACGACATGGGTTGCATGGACAATATTGATCAGGCTTGCCAATTAAACGCAAAGTTGCTCGATGAGTGGAGCAAAGGACGGTTTCCTCATGGCCGTGCTCGCTGCCGTGTCCAAGATGATTTTGGGCAAATTTCTTCGGATAAGATATGCCGAGCGCTTTCGTTTTATCAGGCAGCTGGACAACAAAAAGAACAGCGACGCCAAATAAAACTTGAGGTCTATGCATGGCCAGATGGTGATCGTACGGTGGTGTATCAAAAAGACGGCACCTGGCTACTTAACGAGGTGATAACCGCTGGTATTCATCGAGACGGACAGAGTAATTGCTGGCGCAACCCAATTTCAAAGCGAAGCTTCTGCATCACGCCTCTCGGAGAATAAGTGAAAGCCTCCGTGTTCGGTTTCGATAGCCGCTGAAACTAGAACCTGCGGTTGAGCCGATTGATTTTAAGCTTATTGCGCACTGGGAGTGAACTGTCGGATCCGCGTCCCGTGTTCGGATCCTTGTCCATTCGCGTTGATGGGCACCGCGCGATCCGATCGCGGTTGACCGCGGTGCTTGCGTGAATAATGTCACTGCAGATTTGTGTTTGTCCGAGCGAGGGCGGAACCCGGGACCACCGATGGAGCAGACCAAGGGCGTCCGCGTTTCCTTTGCTTAATTCCATGGTACAAGCAGGCGCGTATGTAACTTCTTGGTTGTACGCAGAATACGAGTTGCGTCTTGGGCGTACGCGATATACCGCGGCGTTATCTTTGGTCGTTGGGAAGTCAAATAATATCGACCCCGATCGGCCTGTCTTCGTCTTTCGGTTTTCGTTTAATCTTGTCCCAGTTTCCCGCGGCACGCAGCATGGTTTCTTTAGCGGAGAAACCTGAACTTGCTCATGTCAGGTTTGTATTTTGCGAAACCTTCAAAGCACGATTGGTGGTCGAAGTCGACGAAGCCATCGGCAAGTCGGACCCTGTCGACAAGATAAGAACGCCATAAAGACTCATAAATGCGTAATTAATGCACTCTCCTGATGGTCCTTTCTTTCAGGAACTTTCCAGCTTGATACTTTACAGTAGGGCCTGTTAGTTCTACGGGTGAAAGAACTGTGGTTGTTCGCACGGAACGATTTGCGTTCCGCAGGTATATGCAAACATAGGTTACTATCAGTCCAGGATCTCTTGATGCATAAAACGCTCCTACTTTCCGCTTTCGTACTTTCCTCGATCTCATATTCTGCATTGTCAGATGAACTGACCGTTAGCCAAAGTACGGTCGCTAAGGAGATGAATGAAACTGTTGTCACAAAAGGTGTAACTCAGCGTATCGTTGAGATGTGTGCCGAGTTCGCGAGCGATGACGATAAACTTTCAGCCAAACGTGATACCGTGATGAGCAACGCGAAGACGATGTTTGCGTCCGGACAAGCATTTATGGAAGCGGCTGGCATCAACGAAAAGGCCAAAACGGGAGAAGATCTCAGGCGTTTCTTTTTGGATCGAGGAGTAACATGGGACTCGCCATCCGAAAAGTATTGTGAATTGGCTAATACGTTGATGACAGTTAAATCTCCTGTCGGAGACTACCTTATTAGGCGAAATTAGTGTGCTAGATTTTATCCGAGGTGGACGGTGATATCAGTTCCGTGCAATCGGCAGCATTTTTGATGCGGAAGAATTGTATTTGGGCTGGTATCAGAATTTGACAGATATAGCGCTTTTTGCCGAAAGCTTGGCTCTATGGGGCAGGCAGGAACGGATCATTACTGATGTAAGCCGGACTAATTGAAGGCCACAAGCAGTACGAAGTGATTGGTGGCTCCGCGTCAATATACTGGTTGCCAGCCGCTTTATTGCTTTACACATTCGTTGTCTCTCATTAATTACGGCCTTTTCCAGCAATAATTCGACTGCAGCGAGCAGAGCGTTGAAAAGCCTGAGCAGTTTAGCCGCCGATCTTCAGATGACAAGCAGGCTATTGAAACGGCCCAAAAAGCCGACATTAGGTTGGGCGGCAGCCGCCTCTAACTCGTGTCGCGTAAGGTGACTAGAACTGGTTTTTTATAAGTTCTAGCTCCCAAGGACGCTTATTGGCAGACTATCCCCCTGCTCGGTTTTCGTTGGAATCCAGATTAACTTGGTTGACGAGGCTGTTTACAATACTGGCGACCTGCTTGTCGAAGCTTGCCTAAGCCGGACCATGGGCATTTACTGATCCAACGATCTGCACAAAAGAACATCATGGCATTGGCTGTTTGAACTGGGCATTTCACGAGCCGATTGGACAAATTAATTTACAAAGAAACGCCGATCCGGCTAATTTCTGGCAAGTGCGGAGTTTGAAAGCGCAGTATATAAGAACATAGATGCAGGCTTTCCCGTACTTTAAACGAGTTCGACCCTTCAGAGCTATTTAGCGAGCAAACGTCGGAACCGTTCCAGCGACCCAAAACTACGCTTTCAGAATGGAGCAGACAACTCCCATACAACAATTGAACGCGTCCAATGCTCCAGGGGCGGTAATCACTATGCTTTTTTAATGTCGAGCCGAATTCGCAGCTGTTATGTGAGATAGGTTGGACGTTAGAAAGGATAATTGGATGAACCTCGAACGACTGCGGATCGTTCTCTTTTTTAATGGAGTTTTCATCCTTGCTGTTTCGATTGCCATGCTCGTTCCCGCGGTGATCGATTTTTCGTTTTCCAATTTCGGGGACGCAGTAGTTTTTCTGAGAACCGCCTTGATAACCGGTGGGTTTGCACTGTTGCTGACCGTGGGCTTTCGTCCGGAACTGCAAAGCCTTAACGACCGTAGAATCGGTCTACTGATTACCGTGAGCGCTTGGCTTTCAATTTCGACAGTCGGCGCACTTCCTCTGTATAGCTCGTTTCTCAATTTAAGCTGGACTGACGCAGTTTTCGAATCCACGTCCGCGCTGACCACAACAGGTTCAACCGTCCTGACCGGCCTTGACGATATGCCAGAGGGAATATTGCTGTGGCGTTCGATTTTGCAATGGCTCGGTGGCATTGGTATTATCGTTATGGCGCTCAGCGTTCTGCCTGCTCTTGGTGTCGGCGGCATGCAGTTGTTTCGCTCTGAATCTTCGGATGTTTCCGAAAAGCCATTTCCGAAAGTTCGGCAACTCGCACGAAACATCATTATTGTTTATCTCACGTTGAGTGTGGCCTGCGCCGTTTCGCTTGGAATGGCGGGGATGTCGACTTTCGACGCAGTCAACCATGCCATGGCCACAATTGCGACCGGGGGGCTTTCAACTAAGGATGCCTCTATCGGCTTTTACAACTCATTGCCGATCGAACTTGTCATAATAGTGTTTATGATTGCGGGAGCATTGCCGCTGGCATTTTACGCAGTCATATTGATGAGCCACGGCCAGCGCCGAACGATCGAAGGCCAGGTGAAACCCTTCCTTGCGATTCTTGCTTCGGCAATCTTTGTCTGTATGTTGTGGAATATATCGCAAGGCATGAGCGCGGGCGAATCGCTGCGAAAATCGGCCTTCAATGTCACCTCGGTTCTGACAGATACCGGATTTGCTACGGATGACTTTTCTGCCTGGGGCAGCTTTGCCGTTGGTCTTTTCTTTATGCTGTTTCTTGTTGGCGGATGTGCCGGTTCAACCGCTGGCGCGATAAAGATCTTCCGCTGGCAGGTGCTTTTCAGCAGCGCAAACCGATCGCTCAAGCTGGTCTTATATCCAAACGTGGCTGCATCTGTTCGCCTCAACCGAAAGCCAGTTAGCGATACTGCCATAAGCAACGTTCGAAACTTCTTTTTTCTGTATCTGATGACCCTCCTGATAATGTCACTTCTGGTTACAGCGACTGGTCTTGATTATCTTTCATCGGTCTCTTCGGTCGCTCAGGCAATGGCAAATGCGGGGCCGGGACTTGGACCGGTGGTTGGGCCTGCAACTAATTTTGCGTCAATTCCGGATGTGGCCAAATGGTTGATTGCCTTGTCCATGATAATGGGACGACTGGAACTTGTGACC
Source organism: Ochrobactrum quorumnocens (assembly GCF_002278035.1). NCBI lineage: Bacteria > Pseudomonadati > Pseudomonadota > Alphaproteobacteria > Hyphomicrobiales > Brucellaceae > Ochrobactrum > Ochrobactrum quorumnocens. The sequence continues at coordinate 940,543 of NZ_CP022605.1, forward strand.
TTCTTTATTGTTCTTCAGCCGTGGTTCTGGCAGCGCTGACAAGGAGATCGTGATTTGCTTGTTTCGCCGTTCGGCTTGGTTTATGACGATAGAAGGTCTCGCTGAGATCGAAGATAAGGCATCAAACCCGCACAGAAACTAAAAATGACTGCGTGAATTCTACTGCAAAGTCCCGTTAAAAACGGGGAATTACCCGGTCACGTCGAGGATGCCGACCGATCCGCTAGGGCATGATCTCATGGCCGTAAAAAATGAATGGGAAGATGTTGGTTTAAAAAGCGTCGAGCGTATCGGGGATTGTCTGTCTCCTGGCATAATCGCTGCCACAATTTTTTCTGGCCATGCCTACGCTCAAAGCCACGATAACGCCGCCCCCTTCGAAAATTACGACATGTACAGATGAGGAAAAAATTTTGAGAGCGCGATTATTTACGCGTTTAAATGTGCGAGCGGTACCTGTTGTGGCCTAAGCCACGCTCCATTTTACCAGCGAATATTTGCGCAGATTTATCTGCTGGCACCGCAAACGGTATGCAGCTCCTTGCCTGAACTGGGCCGCGGGCTGGTCGTATTTTTGTGCTTGGTTACCACCATCTAAAACAGATGACCGTGTGTCGACATGCTTCTATATAAGAAAAATATGTTCGCTCCGATAATGACGTGAAGCATCACCATATCGGAACGACTGGGGCAATTGTGTGGAGATCGGGACCGCTCAAATTTCTGGCTGGAAATCGGCCGACACGGCTCATGAGTGTATGGTTCGGTCAGATCATCGATCGACAGAGGCCACCGTCAATTGGCAATGCTACACCATTGACGTAACTTGCCGCCTTGCTGGCCAGAAAGGCAACGACCTCGCCGAATTCTTCCGCTGTGCCGTAGCGTCCGGCCGGAATTTCTCTCTGGCTCTCGGCTGCGATGACTTCCGTATCGACGCCGCGCTCAGCGGCATCCAACGCGTCAAGACGTGTGGTGCGATCAGTCGCAAATCGGCCCGGCATCACGACATTGACCGTTACACCGTCTTCGGCAACTTCACTCGCGAGCGTTTTGGCCCATCCTGCGAGGGCTGATCTTACGGCATTGGAAGCAGCCAGATTGGGAATGGGTTCGCGAATGCTTGTCGAGGATACAGCTATGATCCGACCGAAATGGTGCGCACGCATGGCTGGCAGATAGTGAGCGGTCACCTCAATCTGGCTGAGGAACATGCTTCTGATCTGTGTGTTCCAATAGGTTTCATCGTATTGAGAAGCAGCAACCGGTGCGGGACCGCCGCCATTGAGAAGCAAGATGTCGATGCTGCCCACGGCTTTGTCTACATTTTCCATCATTTTAGAAACACTTCCAGGGTCGGTTAGGTCGCAGGTAAAAGACGTCACTGAACCCGCACGTGTGCCAAGGCGCTCTTCGGCTGCGCGTAAAGCGATTTTGTCTCTGCCCACGAGCGCGATATCAACACCTTTCTTCGCAAGAGCTTCGGCCACGCCTAGTCCAAGTCCTTTGCTGCCACCCAGAAGAAGCGCAGTCTGTCTTTTGTCATTCATTTTGATGTTCCAATTCACAAACTGGTGCTGCCGATCGATCTGATTGCATTGACGATCAACGCAATGTCTTCATCGGTGGTGTTTAAATGCACTGAAGCTCGAAGCAGCTCCGAAATGCCGCGCATCGACATATCGTAAGGAGTGTACCCCGGTCCGTTCATGCCGATATTGATGCCCTGATCAGAGAGACGTTGCTTTGCAGTCGCGCAGGGCAGACCATCGATGGCAAAAGTGACAGCAGCGCCTTTGTTGTTTCCACGATCAAGCAACTTGACCCTCGGCAGTTCAGCAAGCGCCTGACGAAGCGCGCCCGCTTTTTGATCGAGAGCTAACCGGATATGGTCGACGCCCAAGTCGAGTGCTTGTTCAATCGCTTTCCCAAGACCGAGCTTGAGCGCCACTGATTCCTCACCGAACTCAAAAGCCTGAGCGCTATTTGCCACCTCAACATTCCCGTCTCTCAAAGTGGAGGACAGGTTGTCAATGTTCCGGGGCACGATCTCGGACGCAAGACGGGGCGAAATATATGCCAATGCCGTTCCGCGCGGTCCGCGTAGAAATTTCCGCCCGCAGGCGATGAGAGCATCACAGCCTAACTCGGCAACATTGATCGGCACCTGTCCAATTACCTGGCTTGCATCGATGATGAAAAATGCCGACGACCCGGCTTGCCGGATTGCAGCGCCAATCGCTGCCGCAGGGTTGATCAGTGCGCTTCCTGCACCAATCCATGTCAGCGCAACAATGCGAACGTCCGGCGAAAGACTTTTACCGAGCGCTACAGGGTCGACCGCACTTGTATCATCCGAGGCCATCAGCGAAAGTGATGCGCCATTCAAATTCGCTGAGCGTTGCAGGCACAGAACGTTACCGATCCATTCCTGGCGGCTGACAAGCACCTTGTCGCCGGGCGCAAGCGGTATAGAAGCGATCAGGTTGCCATAAAGCTGTCCGTGACTGGTTCCGAAAGCGACATGCTGCGAAGAGCATCCCAAAAGCTGAGCTGCAGCTTTATAGACCATATTGCTAGCATCTGATGCGAGTGCGCCAGCCTCCATTGGACCACGTTCCGCTTCAAGCCGCAGATGGTTAACAATAACCTGAACGGTTTCCGGAGAAGGCAACCCAGCGCCGCTATGATTAAAATGCAGGACGGAAATTTGCAGGTCCTTTGATCAGCGAATGAGGAAAACGGCCTCGACTTCGACCGGTACATTGGCTGGTAATCCCGCCACGCCAATTGCGGAGCGTGCATGCACTCCTCGTTCACCGAATACGACATTCATAATTTGCGACGCCCCGTTGCCGACCTGTGAATAGGCGTTAAAGTCAGCTACGGCATTGATGAAGACCGTAAGCTTGGCCAATCCGACGACCCGATCAAGATCGCCTTCAAGCGCTTCATTCGCCCAGAATATGACATTTGCCGCGCAAAGTTTCGCGCTTTCAAGAGCATTATCGATATCGATCTCACCGCCAACTTGCCCGGTGTACGCAATCTCGCCGGCTTTCTCCGGTATCTGCCCCGAAACATATAGAAAATTATCGGCTTTTGTGGTTGGCGAGAATGGCAAGTCTGGACGGGCCAGATTGGGCCACTCGATACCACAAGCAGTCAGTTTGTTTTGATAATTCGACATTTTATGCTCCATTTCCTAGCTTCTGAATTCATATTGTCAAAGGCTATACCCCACGTGTAGTCTTATAATTCTTATTACAGTATAAGGGTTCATTATGGATGCCAGTTATGATCTCAGACTGCTCAGAATGTTCATCGCAGTGGCTGAAACGGGGACATTGAGCAAGGCTGCTGACCGTCTTGCGCGCACCCAGGCGGCCGTCAGCATGCAATTGCAGAGGATAGAAAAGGAGTTAGACACGCAACTCTTCACCCGCTCCTCGCGTGGTGTTTCTCTGACGCAAGCGGGAGAAGCCTTTTTGGCTTATGCGCGAAGGGTCATTGCGCTGACGGAGGACATGCAGCGCGGATTGGTTGATAAGAAGCTGGTGGGGCGTATTCGGCTGGGTCTTTTTGAAGACCTCGCAGTCACGCGCCTTCCCGGCGCGATTGCCGAGTTCAAACAGAAACATCCGTCGGTGGATATCGAACTAAGTTCGTCACATTCCACACAGCTGGCGCGATCCTTTGATGAAGGGCAAATCGACATCGTCGTTGCGGACCCCGCTCGGTTCACCCAACCGCCGCTAAGTTTTATTTCTTATCAGCTGGTATGGTGTGCAAGCCGCTTGCTCGATGTGAATGAGGAGGAGCCGCTTCCAGTCGTCCTCTTTGAAACATCCTGTTCCTGGCAGGACCGGATGGTCACTTCTTTGGCCGAAGCAGGCCTTGTATGGACCGTTGGCTGTCGCGTGAAAAGCCTGACCGCCATGTTATCTGCATTGCGGGGAGGGTTGGGCATTGGCGTCCTATTTTCTGAAGCGGTTCCCCCAGACTGCGAGACCATAAACGGACGATATAATCTGCCTGCAGCGCCGGTTGCCGAATTTGGAGTATACACCGCCAACGCCTCATCACCGCTTGTTTCCGAACTGGCGAAATCGCTCGAGGCGCTAGCATAGCGCATATCAGCGAGGCTAGGTGAGCGCGGCGGGATTCATCATCAAACCTGAACGGCGTCGATTGATTCGGACTTTGAAGGGCCCGATATCTCTTGCGACAGCTCCGGCTCCGTCACAAGTATGGAGATCACGGCCAGGGGTAAGATGCGATAGGCGATACGACGCCGAGTTTTCGCGGGTCACTAATAAGATTTTATTCGCTAAATGGTGGGTAAGCAGCCTCCTGACGTCGGCTTCCATGTTAACTCCTGTAGCTGGGCCAGATTCTGGATAGAGCCCTGTCAACCTGCTTGCTGGATGGCAACGGTCTGGTATCAGTGGCGGCGGCTTGACGCTTCGCGCGAGTTGAGTCCCTAAAAGTATATTCCACACTATCAAATGGGGCTCCAGATCCAAATTATAGTGCCATATATAGAGGACAATTGTTGCGGTGCTAGCAAAGCGATGCAGGCGATGCCGGAGCATCGCGGACCGGCATTCAAGCAAGTCGTTCGTTCTGCCAGAGTCTGCTACGGTGGAAGGACTGGGATAATGTTTCTATGACCGTCAATTACCGGATAAACAACGCGTCACCGCAACGTTCTCGGCACGCGATCGGGCTTACTGGGCCGATTTGATGGCATAAACCCGGTTTGGATCGAGATCGCAAAGATCCGTATTATAGCGATTTTGAGTGACGACCTGTCCACCGCACAAACTAACGGATACAGGGCCTTTTGCGCAAAAATGGCGGGCGACGATGTTCCAATTTCGCATATAGATCACTGCGTTATCCTAAGCTGCGAAGGCGGCGAAAGGCTGCATGTGGAGACATTCTGGATGGATAAGGTTGTTGATTTAGAGATGGTGCGGTTGGAAATCGATAGTCCCTAAATGAACTCAAATATCTGCATGATTTCAGCGGTTATTAAATCAGAGTTCGTTTACGTTGCCCGGCTTTTATAATCGGTGCAGCAGCTTGGCGTATTTCTCTCGTATTGAGTAATTGTTACCAATTACACTGAGGCGACAGTAAGTGAAAGGTAATGACAGAAAGTGTAATTGCTATGGTTAATAATTAATCTTAAATCGTGCTTTAAGAATTAAGCCAATGATCACTGTGTCGGTGGGACCGCTAGGCGATCTAAGTGGAGGGGCCATGGGGCAGCATAAAAGAATGCTCTTTACGAGCTGTTCAGCACTAACGTTTGCAATTTTCTTTGGCAGCGCAATACCTGTAGCGGCGCAGGCACCATCTACCACACAGTTGTATCAAATGATTTTGGAGCTTCAGCAGCGCCAGAAACACTTAGAGCAGCAACTTGCAAGCGCCCATGCAAAGACCGCTGAGGTTCAAAAGAGGCTGGCTACGCTCGAAGGTTCCGTCGCTCAGTCACAAAATATGCCCCTCTCGCCCGTGGATCGGCGTCTGCAGCTCGCATTCGCGCAGCAAGCTGACACTCGTGCTGTCTCGGCTCCTAACGTAAGCGTGGGCTTTGGAGGAGGGGCAAACAGCGACAGTGGATACGGATTTGCTGAGGGATCGGTCGCTGTTCCGTTAGGAAACAAATATGGCTTCCAGATTGATGCTCTTGGCGGCGTCTCGCGCAGTAATCCTATCGGCGGAGCGGCCGTACACCTCTTCCGGCGTGACCCTGAAAAAGGTGCAATCGGATTATATGGCAGTTATATGTACAGCGGCGGTGGCTACGACGATGGTCACGGCGGCATTGAGAATGGTTATGTCGAGGGTAAAGCAGGCATCGAAGGCCAGTATTATCTTGATCGTGTAACGCTTGAAGCACTGGCTGGTATTGAATGGAACTCGCTGGAAGATGAATTCGGTCCTTTTGCCGAAGGTCGGGTGGGTTACTATGCAACTGACAATTTCAAAGTTAATGCAGGTCTTCGATATAGTGATAGTTTCGGTGGCCGTTTACGAGCAGTTGGAGGTGCGGAATATCTTACCGAATTCGGCTCTACTGGCACCGCGGCTTCAATCTATAGCGAGCTTGCAGTTGATCTGAATAACTCCAGCGTTTCGTCAAGTGGTGATCTCAGTGCCATGGCGGGGCTACGCTTCCATTTCGGAACGGGCGCTTCAACGCAGCAGTACGGTCGTACGACCGTTTTCTGCAAAGACCCATCGAAAAACTACGAGTGTCTGCTCTCGGATGATCAGAACGACTATTATGCCGATAAACCAACCCGCTCACTGATCCAGCGTGACCGTAGCGACTTCATGCGAAATCATCTCATAACGGATGTCGGCGGCTTGCCAGAACCGACAACCAGTACGTGGGGTCAACCAGGCACCCCCGGTGCTCCCGGAATTCCTGGTACCCCAGGTGTCGGTACACCAGGCGCCCCTGGCACTCCAGGTGTCGGCACACCAGGCGCCCCAGGCACGCCAGGGGTTGGTACACCAGGCACTCCTGGTGCTCCCGGAATACCGGGTACCCCAGGTACTGATGGCACCCCTGGTGAGGCAGGACCTCCCGGCCCGGCAGGACCAGAAGGCCCTCAAGGACCGGAAGGCCCTCAAGGACCAGTAGGTCCGGCAGGACCTGCGGGTCCAATAGGCCCGGCAGGACCGGAAGGCCCTCAAGGACCAGAAGGCCCACAAGGACCAGATGGCCCGACCGGACCTACGGGGCCCTCCGGACCTACCGGACCTACCGGACCTACCGGACCAAGCGGAGCATAATATCGACAGAAGCATCGACGGGCTCCGCAGATGAGCTCGATGGTGCGGGGCAAGAGTGCAATATCTTAAGACAGGCAATTTCTGATCGTGCACGATGAGCACGATCAGATGGTCGTTGTGGTTTGTTCGTGGAGTTAGAGAGAAGTATGACTGGCACGCGACTTGATTGCATGATTCAAGCTCCCAATCCGCCCCAGCTCGTCGCTGCGGAGGGAACGCGCGATTGGATGGATGCGACCAATCAACGTTTTGCATACCGTTGCACACCGCTTTCAATCGCGAATGCAAGTGGATGGGAACTGTTAAATCCGATTGACATCACGATCACATGGAATGGCTTCAACACCACAAACGATGTGACCTTTCACGTTAACGAGCCGAATGTAACGCACCGCTTCATCAGTTCGACGTTTGGGCATGGAATTGTTACTTTTCATCCAGGCTACGTTTTTCGCACTGATCCGGGTTGGATGATATGGGCTAGAGGATCCCCAAACCGAATGAAAGACGGGATTGCCCCGTTGGATGGCCTGGTGGAAACCAACTGGTTGCCGTTCAGTTTTACAATGAATTGGCGGTTTACTCGGCCGGGTTCTGTCACCTTTGCTAAAGGTGAACCGTTTTGCTTTATCACTATGATGCCAAGTGTAGCTATCGAACAAGTACAGCCCGTCATTCGACCGATGGAAGATGATCCAGACTTTCATCATGAACATCGTGTCTGGAGCAGTGAACGGCGCCTCTTTTCGGCCGGACTACAGATGAGCGATGAGCTGACTGTCGAACAGAAGTGGCAAAAGCATTATCTAAAGGGAACTTCTCCAACCGGAAAATCCGTAGCCGATGAAAACCATCGAGTAAAACGAATGCTAAAAGAGCCAATACATATTGAACAATTACGCTCGCAGATTACAACTTCGGTTGAAGAATCCAAACAGGATCATACCAAATAGTGCGTATCTTCTTGGCTCCGATACTGGAAACTAAAAAAGTTTTCCTGCTGACGTTTGCAGCGCTGGTAGGATGTGCGGGGCAGTCTGATGATGGTCGTACATCTAGGGCCGCTCTCATCAGTCAGCAAGCGGCGTTCGCGAGTGAGCCGCACGAGGTACGTATTATCGACCGGAGCCGGTTTGATCGTCGCTTTTGGCCAACGGACATCAAAGCGCCACAGCCACTGCCGTCTGGCACAATTTTTATTGATACAAAGAACAAGTTTCTCTATCTGCACCGAAGTGATGGTACAGCCAGACGCTATGGAATTGCAGTTGGCGGAACTGGTCATTCGTGGTCGGGTACAGCAAAAGTTGGGCGCAAGGCGGAATGGCCGGCATGGTTTCCAACTGATGACATGCGCAACTTAACCCCCGGCTTACCGCACAAAATTTCGCCAGGTTCACATAACCCGTTGGGAGCGCGTGCGCTTTATTTATACCAAAACGGCAAGGACACGCTTTACCGTGTTCATGGAACATCCGAGCCTTGGACCATTGGAACCGAAGCGTCATCGGGTTGCATACGAATGATAAATGAAGATGTGATCGATCTGTATGATAAGGTGCCGATTGGAGCTACTGTTATCGTTAAATAATACTTTTCAGGGAATCTCCCTAAACGATGGGTGGATTGCATGCTCGTCGTTGTTGTTGTACAAATCTAGATCGCTTTCTCAGTAGCATTGTAAGGCTTGTGAGCAACTTATAGTTGAGGTCAGGTGGCCGCTTTTGCGTTTCTCAGCGACGCTCGAGAATTATGATCAGCTTCCAGACAAAGCGATTGCACCTGGTTGTGTCGGAGGCCTGTGCCTGTATTTGCTGCATTGCATTGTCACTAAAGCTTGAGCACATGTGGGCCAATCAGCGGAGAAAAACATGTGTGTTTGAAAATATCTTGAGCCTGTATCGTGGGAAGTTTAGCACGGCTGAAAATGGACGGGACTATATATAGCACTAAAGAACCATCGCTATTGATAATCACGTCGTAACTCATCATTGTTGAGTTGTTATCTAAGCGCACTATTTCTGTCCGGGCCTGGCAATACCAAGCGGTATTAATTGTTAACGGTTTGTCGACTCCCGATAAGCGGCAAGCTGTCTACATCCGAAAATTTAATGATGTGATTTTATAGTCAAGGTATAAATGCCTCCAGCTTTGCCTTGGTCGAAGTAATGTATGGAGCCGGCACTGAAAAAAAATATCCCTGAACATGCGTGGCGCCTGCCGTTCTTGCTGCATCGATCTGAGCCGCTGTTTCCACACCTTCAATGACGATCATGGGCGCGAAGCTGGATGCAAAACCAACAATATTTTGGAGGCTGTCGCGCCCCTTGAATGAAGGGCGAATATCATGAACGAATGCCTGATCGATCTTAACGATGTCGAAGTTGATCAATTGAAGAAGCCTTGGAGACGCGAAACCTGCACCAAAATCATCGAGTGCGACACGGCAACCAAGTCTTTGGACCTCTGCGATCAACTCAGCACAAGATGAAAGGCTACCCATTTCCTGCACCTCGGTCACTTCTAGGACAAGGCGCTGTGCAAGGTGCGCGCGATTAGCAATTTGGTCGAGAATGCCATTCCATGCAGCTACATTGGCGAGATTGTCAGGGGAAAGATTGCACCCGAGAACTTTTGTCGGTGCGTACTGGAGAAGGTCGAGAACGATTTTGACCATATGTCGGTCGAGAAGTGGTGCTTCACGCAGCGCCTCCAGACAGGGCACGAACGCACCCGCGCCGTAGATGCGTCCATCCGTTCCGGTCAGTCGCGCCAAACATTCACCGTATAAGATTTCTTCAGGCGCAGATGTCGAATAAATATCCTGAACAGCACAGGATATGCGATTGTCAGCAATCGCGTCGGCGACAATCTCCACGTGTTTTTCATCAAGAACATCAAGTTGATCAAACATACCCCACCCTCCCTGTAGTGAACAAAGAGGTGTTTCAAAAAGGCCCGGAGTTTTTCAGGGAGAGAAAAGACGGCTTGTGGCCGGATCTTCGCGCACGAGACAACCACCAAACCTGCAATCAACCCCGCAGGGGCAATATCAGTAGCCCCTCTCTTTATTCGTATCCGTAGCTTAAACTTTCACCGCGTACTGAACAATTTCATTAAATATCTGATCCTTACACTTCCTGTCGGTCGTTAATACTTATGCAGCGCAGGAGTGACAAAACACTATTATCCAGCGCGCAATACAATCCGCTAGTCCGCGAACGAAAAGCCTTGCCCGCGTATTGCATGCAAAGGAAGCACTATGTTGGCCTTTTTCGCCCTTCGACGCAGTCGGCTCACTATGGTGTCGAGATGCGCATAATTAAATTCATATACGTCTTCTCCCAGAGCCTCCACGAGCGCCTGCCGCTCGACGGTCTCGCCACGCTCAGCGAATAACCGTCCCAATAAACGTTGTTCCGCTGTGGTTAAACGAAGACGATTGCCAACCCCATCGGATAGTACCCAACCGCCTTCGAGCAGGGACCACCCGGAACCTTGACGCTGTGAAGAGAAACCGAGCCTGCTGAGACGGGCGCTGAGAGCTGTCACTGTGGCAGCCAGTTCGCGAACATCGATCGGTTTGACGAGGTAAGCATCTGCACCGTTTTTGAGGCCATTAATCCTGTCATCAATGGACCCGCGAGCTGTCACCATGACAATTCCCAACGATCGCGATGTTCTCAAATGCGCGGCAACAGATAACCCATCTTCTCCATTTAAGCCGATATCAAGAATTACGATGTCTGATGGCTTTGCTGCGTACGCTCTGTAAAGAGCTGCAGCATTTTCAAATCCATATACGTTCAGGCCCAGCCTGGATAAGCCCAGGAGCATTTCCTCTCGGAAGTCTCGGTCATCATCGACAATGTAAACAAGGGGAGCCGTCGTAACATCGTATTGCTTGAATTCCTCTGCTGTCATTGGTGGTCCTAAATCGTGCCCGAATATTCCATCTCATCTGTCTGCTTTAGGATAGATGATTGTAATTGCGTGTGCCTGTTCCCTGAATCTCTATTTTATAGTCTAGGCGTCTCATATCATTTATTCATCGCCTCGATTCCTGTGTTCTGAACCGCAACAAATGGGCTCGAAGTTCGGGGGAAAGCTGTCCGTTGAGCCTTTCCTGCCGTGCTTCATTAGGCGTTAGGCCGAATCGTATCCGGAAACAACGCGAGAAATGGGTGGCGTTCGAAAAACCATGAGCAAATGCGATCTTTGCAATAGATCGTCCAATAATATCTGTTCGTGTGAGCTCAAGAAAAGCTAAGTCCAGTCTCCGGTTCTGGATGATGCTTGATACGCCGCCATCTTGCACAAACGCACGATAAAGATGGGCACGGGAGACATTGAACCGACGCTGAATCGCATCTGGACTAAGGTCGGGATTATCGATGTTGTGCTCGATAAAATCCAGAACTCGTTGGCGTAAGGCGATACTGAGAGGTCGCAGGTCCCCCGCGTCGGGGAGCTGCCCCCCCCGAAATGCTGCGGCAAGTATAGTTACCAACGCTTCATGCACCGCGGTAATCTCGTCATCCGACAGATGCTTATCAAGGCCGCTTAACCCCTCAAGATACGCTGTGAGTAATTTGGTCATGGGCATATGTGCTTTAAGCACTAAGCCGTGCAGATTTGCGTTGCCCATTGATTTTGTTAGGATTTGGCGCGGGATGAGGGCTGACAGTGTACCACCTGTGGTCACTTCACTTTTCAGGACTTGTGACAAATCCAAGATGCAAATATCCCCGGATCGGGCTTTGACGTCGGTGTTCGCAAAGTCCCCCGAGATTTCGCCGTCTGTGACAACTGCAACGAGATAATGATCAAGTCCGCTCCAAGCAATGATGCGCCTGTCGCGATTGTATCGCTGGGCGTTGAATGTAACGGAAGCGAAGGTGAACCCAGCCACTTCCCGCGACCTAATGGTTCCTTCAAGCTGGTAGTTTTCGTATCCAATTAAGGGAGTGGTGTCGTAAAACGGCCGTGACGCCTCTCGCCAGAAGTCACTCTTCTGGTTTTCATCGACGAAATCGGTCGAAACCAACAACTCATAGACGGAGTCCGCTTCACCCTGTTCGTTCTTTACCGACATTTATTGCCCTTATAAAGCCATGCATACTGGTAGCGTTCAGTGGTTTTGAATATACGGTACGAAAAAAACGCAGATAACGATCCATAATACTCCGAGTTCGAGGTAAAAGAAATCTCCGATAATTTCATCCGCTCAACTAAGAAAATGGCTTCCGGTTCCTGGTGGATAGTTGAAAGTAGGTCGATAGTAACGGTAAATCCGGTCAGCGATACCGGCATCAAGAGCTCCTCACGTCACGGATAGAGTTATCCCGCCTTCACATCTGCGGGAAATCGATTGAAGGCCTCGATCGGGTCATCGCCTTGTTCTCTCTACTGCTGAAGACAGGCGGTTGCCACCGCAATTGTGTCGATTGACAGCTGACGCTGCCGGGCACGCCTTACCCGCTCAGTAGTGTCATGGCGATAATCTGACTTTCGGACTGTTGGTTACTATGAGAGGCAACGGGATGTGGTGCTGTCTAAAGTGCAGATTATCTTAGCCTAGTTACTGTATAATGCGTCCCCACGAAACGGGCGAATTATCAGCAGTGTTCGAACAAATTCCGAGTGTAGGGTTGATGTACTGTGGGATGCTGTCAGCCACTTCACCCAACTGTCTGAAACAGCTAAAGTGTGCAAATTTCTAAACCGGTCGACTTTCAGCCATTTTTCAACTAAAACGGCTGAGCTCCCGTACTGACAGCCACAAAAGAGGTAGCGGCTTTGCAATACCTCACTTATGACACTTCAATTTTTCGACAAAATGCACTTGTCTGCCGAACGTGCGACACCAACAACATGATTTGACTGGTAGTCTGGAAAGAGGTGTTTCGCCGTGGCCCAAGTCGAAGGTCATTTGATTTGGTATCCACTCACCAAATATAGTTCCAGTCTACAACTACACCTACAAAAATTTCCGGCTAAACTCATCGATAACGGCGTTGCTGTGCCTCGCGCTTCAGCCTGAACTCACAATGTTAGAGCACACTTAAACAACAATATGTGAGAATTCGTCAAAACATAGTCCATTATAGAATAGTGGTTGACATGGCTTAGCGCTGCAACCATAAGGCGTTCGAGATTGTATTGTGGCGGGAGCCGAATATTCGATCACAAACTTCGCGGTAAGCAAGCACGGCCTCAGCTGGACAACCACAGCTGCGTTGGGTTTTTGTTTTGCGTTCTGCGAGTTCCTAAATCGGAATCCCACTGCTGAACAATTTTTGGATGAGCTCCCACCCTGGGGAGCGTTTGACCTCATATAGCATTTTTAGATAGGCGTCGAAAATGAAAGCAGTCGTGTTTCCTAAAGCCGAGATTGGAGCTTCCCGGAACTTTGATGGAAACCGCATACGGCTTGAGACGCCAAGTGTTGTGCAGGTCCAAATCGGACCCGAGGAAGTGGCGCGCTTTGAGCGCGACGGAAACAACCTCCTCCTCATTCTGGAAGATGGTTCAGTCGTTGTCATCGAGAACTTCTTCGCCACAACCGGTGACGGTCGTAATGATCTGGTATTTGAAGACGGAAACGACGTTAGCTGGTGGGCGCAATATGGTGAAACCTGGACTGGCTTCGATATTGCCGAAATCAATTCAACCGCCGCAGCGGCACCTTTGCCGATGGCACTTCTAGCAGGCATTGGATTGGCTGCAGGCGGGGCGGCAATCGCTCTTGGCTCTGGCGGCGGCAGTGATGATGGCCCTTCCAACAGGGCGCCTGTTGTTTCCGCTGACCCAGTTGAGACTGCGGAGGATAGTGCCTTCAAAGGCGTGATTACCGCAAAAGACGCGGATGGCGACAAACTAACTTTTGAACTTAGCGGCGAGGGTCCTAAGCACGGGAATGTCACGGTTAATCCAGACGGAACCTATACCTACACACCTCATGCCGACTATAACGGTCCAGACAGCTTCGATGTCAGTGTATCTGACGGTCATGGCGGGAAAACGATTGTTACCGTTTCCATCACCGTGACCCCGGTCGTTGATATTGCTCCCGATGAAGCTGTGACCCATGCCGGTGAGCCTGTCACCACTGCTGTACTTTCCAACGATACTTTCAAGGATCCAGACGCTCGCATTAGTGCGGTTACCCCGGGCGCACATGGATCTGTGGTCGTTAATCCGGATGGAACGATAACTTATACACCAAAACCCGGTTTTGTCGGAACTGACACCTACACCTATACGGTTTCAAGCGGTGGCACCCAAGAGACAACGACTGTCACTGTTACCGTGACCAATCAGCCTCCGGTCACGGAGCCGGAATCCGTCACTGCCCCTGAAGATACACCGGTGACCGGTAATCTGCTCGGCAATGATAGCGATCCGAACGGCGATGCGATCTCCATCACCGGCTTCGAGATCAACGGTTCGATTTATCTTCCTGGCGAGAAAGTTACGATTGCTGACCTTGGCGTGCTTGTGATCAATGCTGATGGCACATATTCCTTTGAACCAGCTGCCAACTGGAACGGGAAGGTTCCGACTGTGACCTACACTGTCAGTGACGGAAACGATGGCGGCTCGACGACAAGCACTCTCGATATAGAAATCACACCCGTCGATGACGCGCCGGAGGTCGTTGGCACGATTGTCGATCACGCGAATGTTGACGCCGACGTTATCACCCCGATCGATGTAAGCGATTTCTTCAAGGACGTTGATGGCGACACGCTCACTTATAGCGCCACGGGTCTGCCTAAGGGCCTGACGCTTGATCCGAATACGGGCATTATCAGCGGAACCATTGATCCATCCGCCAGCCAAGACGGTGTGGGCGGTGCGCATAGTGTGACGATCACAGCAAGTGATGGCACAACCAGCGTTGATCAGATCTTCACATGGACTGTTTCCAATCCTGCTCCGGTTGCCAATGACGATGCAGTAAGCACAAACGAAGATACATCTGTCAGCGGCAATGTGTTGCTTGATAGCCCAGCAGGCGATGTGGCTGACAGCGATCCAGACGGTGATGCACTTGTCGTCACGCAGTTTGTTATCAATGGCGCCACCTACGACGCTGGCGAGAGTGCGACAATTGCGGGCGTTGGCACGTTTACGCTCGACAGCACCGGTGCTTACACCTTTACGCCGGATGCAAACTGGAACGGCCCGGTTCCAACGATCACCTATACGATTAGCGATCAGGAAGGTGGCACGGATACCGCAAATCTCACCATCACCGTAGATCCAGTCAATGATGCGCCAGTGATTGCTGGTGACGACCAGTCTGGCTTGGTTATTGAGGCGGGTCATCTTGATGACAACACATCAGTTCCTGGCATTCCGGTCACGACCGGAAGTTTTGACGCCTCCGATGTCGATGGCGATACGCTTAGCTGGAGCGTGCTGGGCACTCCTGATCAAACCTACGGCACCTTTACCATTGATGCTGTAACCGGAGCTTGGTCTTATACGCTCGACAATTCGCTGAGTGCTACTCAGGCGTTGAACGAAGGCGATCAGGTCGAGCTGAGCTTCGACGTCCAGGTGAGCGATGGGCAGGGCGGAACCGAAACCCGAACAGTCGTCATTACAATTAACGGTACCAATGATGCACCGGTCGCAAATGCCGACACTGGATCAGTTTCGGAAGCGGGCGTTCAGGACGGTGGTAATGATCCGATTAGCGGAACGGCCACAGCAACCGGCAATGTTTTGACGAATGACACTGATGTTGATGAGGGAGAAAAGGCCACGCTGGCCGTAAATGAAGTCAAATTCGGCGACACAGTCGGCATGGTTGGTTCAAGCATTCAAGGAACCTATGGTACGCTCACGCTCAATAGCGATGGCAGCTATACCTACGAACTTGACAACACCTCGACACAAACTCAGTCTCTGAAGCAGGGCGAGCAGGTAACCGAGACCTTCACCTATACCGCGGTCGATGTTAACGGTGCGACAAGCAGCAGTACCTTGACCATCACAGTCACTGGCGCAAATGATCGTCCGGAAATCACCTCCGGAACGGTTGAAGCAAGCGGCGAAGTGACCGAGCAAGGAACAGCTAATCCTGAACAAAAGAATGTCGTGAGCGGAACGCTAACAGCATCCGATGTTGACAAGGATGCGACACTGACGTGGAGCGTGGTTGCAACTGACGGAACATACGGCACAATCGGAATTGATGCAAAAACAGGTCAGTGGACCTATACGCTCGATAATAGTCGAGCCGCCACGCAGGCCCTGAATGATGGTGAAAAGAGAACAGAAACGTTCACCGCGCGCGTGACCGACGAACACGGGGCCTCTCGCGACGAGGTCATTACCGTTATTGTCAATGGAAGCAACGACGACCTCAAAGGCCTTGGCAATGAAACGTTAAATGTCCTTGAGGACGGTGTTGTCAAAGGCTCGCTGCAAGATTTCGTTTCTGATGTTGATAACGACATCATTTTGACCGGCTTTTCGGTGGATGCGAATGGCGACGGTATCCAAGAGACGTTTAACCCGGGCCAATCGGTTGAACTGAAAAATGGCAATGATGTCCTTGGTACTCTGATCATTGGAGAAGACGGGAACTATAGCTTCACGCCCGCTCCAAATTACGGCGGAAATGTCCCAACCGTAACCTACACCATGGCGGAAAGTGGCGGAGGCAAGTCGGTCACGCAGACACTCGACTTCACGATCACCAAGGTAGCCGACGCCCCTGAACTCGAGGCAAACAAAAACGCTAATACTGACGAAGATACTGCGGTTTCGCTGGGTCTGAAGACACCTGGTATCACTGATACCGGCACAGGCACTGTCAACGGTGACAATCCAGAGCGTCTAGGTGAAATCACCCTGACAATCAGCGGCGCAGGCGCCGATGGCGTAACGCTTTCCACGGGTGGGAAAACACTGACGCCATTCGATGGCAAAATCACGATTGTCTTGTCTGATGTGCCTCACGTGAGCGATACGCCTGCTGCTGACGAAGCCCGAGGGATCTATTATCTCACTGCGGCCGAGTATGCAGCATTGGTGGCAAATCCGCGCGCCGAAAGCGGTAATAATTTTATCATAACCGTTAGCGCGACCAGTTACGAAGTCGATGCCGGCGGCGGCAAGATCGCGGGCGTAGCGGGAGCCTCGAGCACGCAGGTCATCAATGTTGATGTTCAGGCAGTAACCGATGGGGCGGAGCTTAAGAGTGATGTCACCACGCTTACTTTTGCTGAGGATGGCAAAATCGATTTGTCGAGCCATCTCACAGCGACTTTAACAAGTACCGATGCTAATGCTGGCAGCGACACCGACGGCAGTGAACGTTATTCTTACACTGTCAGTGGCTTGCCTTCGGGATCGATCGTAACCATCAATGGAACGAATTACACAGTTGGCGCGAACGGCTCTGTCACTTCGCCTGAAACCAGCACGTTCACGTCGGCACCTACTGTTTCCATCACGCCACCGCGGAATTTCAGCGGCGATATTAAGGATGTGGTTATCACGCTCAATACCCGTGACACGGACAGTGATTCGACAGGTATTCCGGCGACAGTATCGAGCAGCGTGACAATCGATCTGCGCGTTACCCCCGTTGCTGGTGACGTCACTGCGACCGACAGTATAACAGCGGAAGATACGGCTGTTCACTTCCTTGCAGGTGTGGCGGTCACTGATAAGGGTACTGTAGCTGGCTCCGAGGTCATCAACGCAGTGTCTTTTGAAGTCCCTGCCGGTTGGACCGTCCAGACGCCTGCAACATCGCCAGGCTGGAGTTATGTTCTTTCTGGTAACACAGCAACGATCACCTTTGATGGTTCATTGAGCCAAGGTGACAGAGAAGCTATTCTTGATGCCTTTACGATCACGCCGCCAGCTCATAGCAGCCTGGATGCCACGATCAAACTGTCCATCACCAGCACCGATACCAATGGTTCGGACAGCGATACGAAAACGGTTGATCTCGACATGAAAATCACCGTTACCCCTGTGGCCGAGCGAACCGACGCCGACAGTGATGGGAATGGACAAAACGACGTCACGATGAATGGCGATTACGCCTATGCTGTTGCAGGTCAGGAGGATGCCTGGTTTGCGCTTGGGAGCAACTACACGGGTAGCTCGAACACAAGTGGCGGCTTCGCGGGACTGCAGTCAGCTTGGTCGAATGCAGATCCGGATGAGTTCACCTATGCCGTTTTGACGCCATCGCTTTCGTCTGACACGCCAAGTGATACAGTGATTGGCACTGAATTCCGTTATTCAACAGATGGTGGTGTTACCTGGCAGACGCAGAGCTATGTCGGTGAACCAATCTGGGTACCTTCAGCCTATCTCAATACGCTGCAGGTTAAGCTTCCGGCTGATGTTTCAGGCACTCTGACAATTGGAGTGCAGGCGGGGACGGTTGACTATGATGACGATCGCGACGTCTCGACATTCCCGCTCGATCCTCCGCATGAAAGCGCAGACGGCGTCAATGTAACCGTCAGCGGTGATGCCACGCTTACGTTGATCAAGTTTGAACCGGTTGCAGATGAAGTGACCATGGCGCTCAATGGTCGCGCCACGGGTCTTGAAGATACGGCAATCCCGCTCTCGATCAAAACCACGAGTTCGGATGATTCTGAGACCTTCAACGTGACCATTTCGGGAATTCCTGATGGAGCTGTAATCACCTATAACGGCGAGAAGCTCACTGTCAGTGGCGGTGCGGTTACGATCGTTGGCTTCAACAATAGCTTGCCAATGACCATCACGCCGCCGCTCAACAGCAACGATGATTTCAAATTGACTGTCAGCGCAGTTTCAGTCGACGGTGCGTCGACGTCGGCGCCTGTTTCCCGCACGATTGATATAGCGGTTACCGGTGTCGCTGATAATGCCGTAATCACGCTGCCAAATGTTGGCTATACCACGACAGAGGCAGCACTTGATGCAGGTGGCCACAAAGTTCAACTATCCAACATCATCACCGAGGTGGCATCCCCTGATACAGACGGATCGGAAGTCACCACGCTTCGCATTACCGGCCTTGCCGAGAATTTCTCGCTGACCGGAGCGACAATGGTTGTTTCGGGTACCGGAACCGAACGGGTCTGGATGGTTTCTGCAAGCGACATTTCAAAGGTGTCCATTGTCGCGCCGGAGAATTTTAGCGGGACGGTGGAACTAAAGGTTGCTGGTGTCACGACCGAAAACGATGGCGATTCTCGTACGGGACCTCTGACGGATATCAGCTTCACAATAACCCCTTCGCCAGAGGCGCTGATCACATCAACTGCCACCCTTATCGAGGATGAAATCTCCCTGCTCAATCTGGCAATCATTCCGCAAAACGGTGATACAGACGAGACATTGGGCCGAATTCTTATTCCGGTTGATTACGACACGAGTAAATTTACGCTCTATGTCGGTGGAACACCGATTTTAGCAGCAAACCTTGAAACGACTGAAATCGAAGGGAAAACCTACTATATTGTCCCTTCGGATCAGATAGATAGTCTGGGCGCGAAGGGCGTCGCCAATCTTGACGGTGACCTTGGCAAGTTGGATTTCCTATATGAAGTGATTGATCCATCCACTGATGGAACTCTGGCTCAAGTGACTGAATTGAAGAATGGCACGCTTACGATTGATGCGCTGCCGGTAACCGATCCCGTCGACGCATCGATTACCGCGATCACCATGACTTCTGCCACCGGCACAAGCTCTGATGATGTTGCCAGTGATGATGCAGAACCAGATACTGCAACCGTCACTACCAGCGGAACGGTAACTGTAAACCTGCATGTGAATTCAGCCGATACAGATGGCAGCGAGCATCTGGTCCGTGTGGTTATCGATGGCGTTCCTGACGGTGTCACCGTCAACGGCGCTTCTCAGATCGGTGCAGGTTCGTGGCTGCTTATCTATGATGGTGCGGATGCACGGTCGATTGGCACTGGCGGTATCGATCTCCCGGTTGAGTTCGTTGTCGGCAAGGGCGCGTCTAACAGCACATCGGGCATCACAATGACTGTGCTTGCACAGGACGAGGGCCAGAACGCCAATTCGCCTGCCAAGATCGAAACGGATTCAGTCAAATGGAATCTCACGGTCAATCTGGGCGACGGCCAACCTTACCCGGCACCAGTTATTGACGAATGGCGTTACAATGGTGTGGAAGGCACAGAAGACACTGCCTTTACCCTTGATGGCGTTATTGATGCAAAAGTCACAACCAGCGACCCAAATGTGGCTTATAGTTACACCGTCACGCTCACCAATCTGGCACCCGGCACTATCGTCGACGGCATGACCTTCACCACCATCAACGGCGTGCCGACCTGGACTGCAACCGTCGTTGTGTCTGCGAACGGCGATAGTCAAGCTGCGCTTGATGGAATGCTGGCTGGCATCACCATCACCCCGCCCCACAACAGCAATGACAATAACGCCGATTTCAATTTTGATGCCAAGTTGACGGCTGCAGCGGTCGGTGGGACCAGCACCCAAGCGCAAACAGAGGCAGACATGCCGATCGTTCCGGTGACTGACGAAGCGACGGTTACAATTACCGCCACTGACGTCGCAGAAGGCGAAACCAGCATCAGCGCAACGATTTCGGCTATCGATGTGGCAGACGGCACGTTTGGAGCGATCGTTGACGGCAAGCTTTATGTTCAGGTTTCCACCAACGGAAACGACAATGGTACGCTTACCGATAGCGCAGGTCGAACGCTGACACTCACCGACATCAGCGGTATTGCAGGTCTGCCAGACGGCAAATATTATGTCGTCGAGATAGGCACGGCAGGCGGTTCAGCCGAACTCACCTATACTGCTGCCGACGGATCCGTGCTCCAGCCCGGCGACGTTACGTTCAATGCCTGGGTACAGACGAAGGAAATCGGTGCAGCCAATACGGAAGCCGCTTCGGCTTCCGGCACCGCTGAAGTCTTGATCGTCAACAATGGTGTCACGGCGGAAACTCAGCCTGTCACCGGCAAGGAGAGTGGTTCTTCAGATAAGACGAACGCAATCGAGTTGACTGATCTCACGGTTGCTCTCAAAGACAATGACGGCTCGGAAGCGATCAAGTCCATTCTATTATCGGGTGTTCCGGTCGGCTTCCTACTCTATGTCGGTTCGAGTGCCGGGGATGCTACTGTCGCTTCACAGGCTTCGAACGCCGGTGGCGATGGCAGCACCAATACTTGGGTTATTTCCTCTGACGGAACAATGCCCGCTTATGTAGCAATACTACCCGCCCCGCATTGGAGCGGTACGCTTACGGATCTGTCTCTGGTGGTGGAATCGGGTGAGGCTAGCCTGCCGACGACCCGCATCGATACAGTCCCGCTTGAACCGTTGAGCGTTGAAGCGGTCGCCGACGGAATAGCAATTGATCCAACTTTGTCGTTTGGCAAGGAAGGTCGCATCATCAGTTTGAACCTGAATGCAGCCATGGTTGATGCGGTCCAGTCGGTCGCAGGCGTTGCGGATGCGAGCATCGAAACCACAACGTTGAAATTGACCGGGCTCGGCGCGCACGCGGCCTTTTATATCGGCGCCGCGCTTATCGACGAAAATAACGACACGATATCGATTGCTTATGATCAGCTCACCAATTCCTATACGATCACCGGCTTGTCGCAGGACAATCTCGATAAGCTAGGTGTCGTTCAGTCAGCATCTGCGCTTTCCGATCAGGACGCGTCGACGGCAGGCACTCAGATTCGGATCGAGGCATGGACGGTTGAAAGTGCAACAGCTGCGGAATCGGCACATGTAAGCGATACGCTGACGCTTGCGATGACGCCAACAACAGCCACAACAGGTGACGACACCTTTATCTGGAGTGGCTCCAACATCAACGGCCGAGCCGGTTCCGACACGGTCGCTCTGCGCTTTGGCGAAGATCTCAGTGGCGATGACCTCCATCAGCACCTCAAGAATATCGAGATCATTGATATAGGAATTCACGGGACGAACGCAATCACAGATCTGACCCCCGATGATGTTCAGACGATAACCGATGCGAACAATATCCTAACCATCAAAGGTACTGCGGAGGATATGCTATCGCTTTCTGGCCACTGGGTGCTGCAATCAGACGGATCCTACACTGGAACCGGCGAAAGCGGTACGACGGTCACCCTGAAGATTGATGGCGTGACAGTTGAAAGTCAGGAGGATGCCGTCGCATCGGGTTCTGACCATTCGAGCCTTATCTCCTTTGCAATGGCACAAGACGGCGATAGCTTCGGTCTGTCGTCAATTGATATTCAGATGCGCACAACGCCTGTGGTCGAGAAACAAGCTGCACTTTCAATCCATGAAGTGCTGTCATCTGATGCTGGGCACGAAGCGATTTCGGCCATCCTGCCTGACGAACACGCTACCAAGCCATTTTCTTCAGATATGGGTGAAAAAGCTTCGGATTTCGTAGATCTCAGCAGTCCGTTGCCGGCACTCTCGCTTGAAGACGAACTTCGCTCGGGCGTTCACTACGAGGTCTGATATTGTGAACGTCGAGCCAAACCAATCTGGGCACGCCCCTGTCGGCGTGCGCGCAAACCGAGGATGGATCGAAGCCGTGATGCGCGTCGCAACGCATTACGGCATGGCCATCTCGGTTGAGCGCATCAAACTTGATATGGCCTGGTCCACAGACGAGGGCCGGTTGGCTACACTTGCGCGCTCGGTTAGTCTGTCGATCCGCCAGATTGATGAAGGAGCAGCGGCTCTTTCCGCGCTCCGGCTGCCGCTTCTCGTTGAGTTCCGCGGCGGCGAAGTGGGGGTGATTGAACGCGAAACCTCTGAAGGGTTCGGGGTGGTCCTGGCCGGTGACAAGGGATTGATGACACCTTTGTCGAGCGAGCAGTTGGCTGCTCGCATGAAACGGCTGTTTGTGCTCCGACCTGTTTCATCGCGCCCCGACCGGCGGATCGATGACTATATTGCCCCTTGGCGTCCAGACTGGTTGCGCAGTATTGCTCTGGCAGACCTTAAGCCTTACCGCGCGGTCATGGTCGCTTCACTCGTGACCAACGTGCTGGCGCTGGCTGGCACGATTTTTTCGATGCAAGTCTATGACCGAGTCGTGCCCGGGCAATCTATGAGCACGCTCTGGGTTTTGTTCATCGGCGTTATGATGGCGATCCTGTTTGGGATGGGTGTGCGTACCGCCCGAAACCGTATTACCGATATAGCGGGCAAAGCGGCTGATCTGCGGATATCGGACCGGGTGTTCGGTCACGCACTTCGTATTCGCAATACCGCGCGGCCACGCTCCACCGGCACGTTTATAGCGCAAATCCGCGAGCTCGAACATGTGCGCGAGATGCTGACCTCCACCACTGTGGCAGCGATTGCAGATATTCCATTTTTCCTGCTGTTTTGCGTGTTGTTTTTTTACATTGCCGGTTCCTTGGTCTGGATACCTCTTTTGGCGATGGTTCTGCTGGTGGTACCGGGACTGCTGGCGCAAAAACGCCTTCGCCGACTGGCCGAAACAAATACCCGAGAGTCTTCGCTGCGCAGCGCGATGCTGGTTGAAGCCATCCAAGGGCTTGATGATATCAAGTCGATGCAGGCCGAAACGCGGTTCCAGAACCTGTGGAACCATTACAACGAGACCACGTCTGGCTCATCAATGGAGCTGCGCGATCTTGTGAACAGGCTATCGTCGTTTGCGCAGATGGTTCAAGGAGGAGTGTTTGCGGTCGTCATCTTTTTCGGCGCCCCCTTGGTCATGGCAGGTGAACTAAGCACCGGTGTGCTCGTCGCAGCCTCTATGCTGTCCTCAAGGATGCTCGCTCCACTGGCGTCAGTCACCCAAATCCTCAATCGTTGGCAACAGGCGCAGGTCGCGCGCAAGGCGCTTGACGGCCTGATGGCTCTTCCCGTGGATGCGCCTTTAGAGGAGCAGCGGATTCACAAGCCGACCATCAGCGGTGCATTTCGGATCAAGGATGCAGTATTCGGGCATAACCCCGAATCTCCCGTTCTTAAAATTAATCAGCTTACAATAGCGCCCGGCGAACGCATTGCTATTTTAGGGCGAAACGGGGCGGGCAAATCCACACTCCTTTCTGGTCTTGCAGGTCTTCTTGAGCCAATCGAAGGGCAGATACGCGTTGACGATATCGTTATGGGTCTCATTGATCCGACAGACGTCAGGCGTGACATCGGCGTAATGGGACAGGGTGCCCGGCTGTTTCACGGGACGTTGCGCGACAATCTCACTCTCGGCGCGCCTATGGCAACCGACGAGGATGTGTTGGAAACGCTCGAGAAAATGGGACTGGTGGATTTTATCAATCGGTTGCCAGAAGGTTTGGATCATCTGGTGCAAGAAGGTGGGCTCGGCTTATCGGGTGGACAAAAGCAAGGGCTTTTGCTTGCGCGGCTCCTCCTTAGAAAGCCACGTGTTTTACTGCTCGACGAACCAACAGCCTCCTTCGATGAAGTTTCAGAGGCAGCTGTCATTCATGTGCTTGGGCAACTTGGACGCAACATTTCGGTGATCGTTGCCACGCACCGCCCCGCCATGCTGCGGATCGTTGACCGGCTCATCGTGGTAAATAATGGTGTCATTGCGATGGACGGACCCAAAGATCAGGTTCTGAACCAATTGCGATCCGGAAAGGCCGCCGCATGAGCCTGCCGGTATCCACCACGGATGAGCGTGTGACCGCACGCGCTGAAAGCCGATTTGTCTGGCTGGTTTTCTTATTGCTCGCCCTCTTTCTCTCATGGGCCTGGTTCTTTCCGCTTGTTGAAGTCTCAAGCGGTCAAGGGACCGTGGTCCCTAGTTCAAGAGAGCAAGTTATCCAGTCGCTCGATGGGGGGATCCTGACGCAAATTTCGGTCAAGGAAGGTGACATTGTCGAGCGCGGGCAAATTCTCGCACAACTCGACCCGACTCGGACCGCATCCAATGTCGAGGAGGCGGCCGCAAAATTCCATGCCTCTATCGCTGCGGCCGCACGCATGCGCGCTGAGTTGGGGGATCGTGAAGAAGTGGTCTTTCCAGATGAGCTGGTCGGTGATGAATTTGCACAATTGCGTGCCAATGAGCTGGCTCTGTTTAAATCGCGTCGCGAGAGCCTGCGCGAATCCATGTCAGGCTTGACAGAAGGCCTCGAGCTTACGCGGCAGGAACTTGCAATTGCGGAAAAGCTTCAGTCCACCGGAGCGACCAGTCGAGTTGAGGTGATTAAACTTCGACGGGAATCGGCGCAGACGAAGCTCGAAATTTCTCGGCTGCGTGCTGACTTGCGTGTACAGACCGGCGAGGAATTGCAGAAGGTCAATGCCGAAGCAGAAGTGCAGGCATCGATCATGCGGGGTCGGGCTGATCAGCTTGATCGTTTGGTATTTCGTGCGCCGATGCGCGGCATCGTTAAAGACATTGCTGTTACGACAATTGGCGGGGTCATTCCGGCTGGGGGGCAGCTCATGACCCTGGTTCCGATGGATGACCAGCTCTTAATCGAAGCCCGCATCTCGCCGCGTGACATCGCATTTATCCATCCCGGACAAGACGCTTTGGTCAAGGTCTCAGCCTATGACTACGCTATTTTTGGTGGCCTTGCTGGTGAAGTTGTGACGATTTCGCCAAACACTGTGCGTGACGAGGTCAAACAAGATCTGGTGTTTTATCGCGCTTTTATTCGGACCCATGAAGACTTTCTGACGAACAAGGCCGGAGCGCGGTTTCCCATCGTTCCAGGCATGATCGCGACCGTGGACATCCGCACCGGCGAGAAAACAGTCTGGCAGTATCTGATCAAACCGTTCAACCGTGCACAGGAGGCGCTCCGTGAACGTTAACGTAGAGCGTTCCTTCGTCCCTAATCCGATATTTGCAACAAACAATATCTCCAAAAAGAGGTCCGAAATGCCTAGATGGTTCGGCGCGCGCGCCGCTCTCCTTCAACTTTCCATTATTAGCTTTGCATCATTTTGTCTTTCGCCTGCCCATGCACGGGATGCACTCAATGAGGTAAATCCTAATGCAGGCTTTACGTCGGTATCCAAGGCATATTCCGATATGGATAAGCGCTATGTTCGTGCAAGCATGCCGCGTGAAATACCTCAGGTACGCCGCATAGCGATCGGTCAGTCGAAGGCAACCTTACAGGCAGTGTTGGGCCGCGCCGCTCATCGTAACAATGACGGTTCTCTTGAGTTCAATCTTTCCTTACCGCTTGTCGGCCGTGACCGTTTAATCTGTCAATATCGGGTTTACTTTGACGGTGCGGGTAAGGTATCTCACGCGGCGTGGCGGCGCCCACAATGCGCCGATTTGGTCGCAGGCAAACGAAATTGAAGACCAAATGATCCCTTTGCGAGCTTACATGAAAATCTGCAGTCAAGCGGCACTGTTTCTGACGAGCGGTGTCCTGCTCTCCGGATGCGTTGGTTTACCCGCAGCCGACGGTACGGAAGCGGCCATTATTGAAAAGGCGTCTGTCATGCCGTCTTTGACGCCCATCAAGGGCACGCAAATCGGTGCTGTTGCTCGCAATGGTCTGCTCATTAACCCATCTGTGCGTGAAGCCGCAAGCGTGATTTCCGCAAGTGCGGACCAGGTAAGAGTGCAACGTGCTGCACTTTTCCCGGGTCTGTCTTTAACTGCTGGAGCTGGCGTCGGCGCTGGCGGCCTTGGCAAACCGGGCGTTGATCTAACAGGATCACAGTTGTTATTTGATGGTGGTAACTCCAAGCGCGCAGTAAAGTTGGCGGATTTTGATCTTCAGATCAACTACATAGCTTTCCAAAAAACAATAGACGACACGTTGCTGGAAATCCTTAAAACCTATGCTGACGTGCAGATGAAGAGCGAGTTGCTTGATGTTTATAAAAGCCAACTAAAAGCACTTTCCGAGCTCGACAAACTCGTTGCAGAACGGGCCACCAACGGGGCCGTTTCATCAAGCGATCATCTGGAAACCCGCAAGCGCGTTCAATCAGCAGCATTTCTCGCCAACGATACCCAACTCGAACTCGGCGAGGCGAAGGACCGGTTGACATTGTTGACGGGCCAGCCGCAAGGAGGGCGGATTGCTCTACCTACCAAATCGTGCAAAGCGCAAGGGGAAACCGACGATCTGCGGATGATCCGGCTGTCACAGGCACGCGCGCAGGTCGCCTTGGAAAAGGCAGAGAAGGAAGTCACACCGCGCATTGCATTAAAGCCTGTTGTTGGGGGAGAGCTCGGCGTCAACAAACTGCCGGTAGGACTTAACGTCGATGTTCGGTCTGACTTTTTGCAGGGTGGCGCGCTTACAGCGAGAGCGAATGTCGCACGCAATAATCTGGCTGGCACTGAAGCCAAGCTCGCATCAGTACAACTGCAAGACAGTTTGTCAGAAAGTGCGCTCGTACGCAGTCTTGCGGCGGGTGATATAAAGTCGACGATGCTCAAAAAGCAGATCGAATTGCTAAAAAAGACCCGGGTGCTCTATCGTGACCAGTATTTTGATATGGGAACACGCCAGCTCTCAGATCTGCTCGATAATGAAGAGGAATATTACAGTCGGCAGGCAGAACTTGTGAAACTGCGCGCGGAAATGAGCACAACGAAGGTGCAATGCGCTATCCGCAATCGTGCGCTGCGTGAAGATCTCAAGATAAACGGTAACAGTATTTACGGTTACCCACTCTCATCAGATTTAATTTAAACGGCAATTATCAAGACGGGAACCAGCGGGCATCAAGAATGGATCGGGCCCAAAACCCAAACTGGATCTGGCGGTTTGCAAGCCCCAGACTTGCCCTTTGTCGCGTCGATCCTTGCTTTGGGCTCAGGAGGAATAATCCTCTAGTATTTCAATAAAGTGCGAATGCCGTTTGCTGAATTGGTCAATCCAGAAATCACTGGCCGGCACGCAAAAGAGGGCCGTCGAGCCCATCACGATCGCTTATATGCCGGTGAACACCTTCGCTGCTATCATCTCACTCTCTTATGTTTAACGGTTTCGGAAAACCGGTTACAGTCAATCGTTGGAGGCGGTGGAAAGAGACGGGATCAACCTGCTAGCAAACCGTGGTCAAGATGTTTAGCGCTGTGTCACGCGACATTACAGAACAGATCCTGGCGGGGATCGGTAATGAAAAAATTATATAGCTTTGCGAAGATGCATAAGTTGTTTGGTTCTGGTATTGTGACGTCTTCACCCGAGGGCCGTCAAAAGTTGGCTAGTTTATCGAAGACGTCGATACATACATTCCACGCGACAGCTAGAAATGCATAAAGATATCCCTTGGCTCTCATTACCCAATCGAATATCAATAAAATCACTGTCCCACGCAATCATATCAGTCCACGGTTTATCCGCGCCAAAGGAGATTCATGAAGGTGTTGTTAGACGATTGTCCGCCTGAAGGGGTCGCGATAAACGGGGTACCACCGGCGCAAAATGAACTCCAACCACAAACATCACCTAACCTGCGTCGCCTGATATTTGGAATTGTCGCGGTCTGGCTAACTGTGGTGGCCGGTCTGGGGTGGTGGATGTCGCAACGCGTAATGAAAGACGAGTTGGAAACCTTGGCTATGAGCGCTGAATATGAAGCGCGAACGACAGCACGTGTTGTTGATCGACTGTTCACAGAAATGAACAGTGTGGCTAACATGGTGGCAAGCCAGAGCCGCGTTATTGAACTTGCTTCACGTTATCGCCAAGACCCACCCGATTTTGAGAAACTAACACGAGAAGAGCGTGCGGCTATATTTACGAGCGATCCGTTGGTTCGCAGGGTCGGCGATTTTATGACTGAGCTATCTGATGACTTGCGTTATGCACGAATTTACATGAACAATTTGTCGCATGATACGATTACGTCCAGCCAATGGTCGGAGTCCTTTAATATCGTGGGTCAGATATACACGGGCCGGGCCTATCTGCTCGACGCATTGCGTTACGGCAAAGGGCAGTTGTTCGGTATCGCGCGTTTGAACCAAATGCCATCCTATTTCGTGACCAGTCGTATCGATGACTTAAACGATCAGCCATTAGGTTCCGTAACGGTGCGGTTCGACGCGCCGGTTATGGCGCACTATCTGACAGGGCAGCACGTGGCGCTGATCGTAAATCGTCAGGGACGCGTGACCACCGCTTCGTCGCCACAATACATGCTGCGGAATGTGGCGGGACTCTTGCCGCCGGGAACTATGCGACATTCAGACAGCGACGAAAGCTCAGGTGAGCCCATGGAGGTGCGTGCAATAGGTGGTTCGGATGAAGGCGACCGATGGCTTATCGATGGTCGGCCATATCTGGTGCGCCGCCAGCCGCTGACGGACGCGCAGTATCAGTTGTTTACGCTCGCTGCGCTGGATCATCTTACACCTATGCGCCGTCAGCATTTTGTATCAGCAGGATTAACAGCGGTCTTTGGCGTGATTTTAATCCTGTTGGCGGGTCGTGTGGCCGGACAGCGCGCTGAGCGACGTGTGCGAGCAGAACAGGAGCGAATACTCGCCAACTCAAAAGCAGCCGAACGGACATTAACGATTAAGGTACGCGAAAGGACCGCGGAGCTTGCCGAAAGTAATGCCTCGCTTAAAGCGGAGGTGGAGCGTCGCCATGTACTTGAAGAGAAACTCAATCAGTCGCTTGATTCCGTTAATGATGCTTTGGCCCAGCAACGACAATTCGTGGCCGTCGTGTCGCACGAATTTAGAGGTCCATTGGGCGTGATTTCAGCTGCCGCTGAAAATCTGTTGGCCTCTCTGGCTGACAGCTCCGATAGCATTAAGTTGCGCATTGCAAAGATTAGCCGCACAGTCAAGAGGATGTCGATGCTGATAGACAATGTGCTAGCCGGTGATCGGCTCAATCCCGGGCCGAAACCGTTCTCAAACACAGAGGTTTTCGACCTCAATGAAGTCTTACTCGCCGTTGAAGCCGGGCTTGACGAGGACGCTGTCAGGCGCGTTGAGTTTGTTCAAGGCGATAAGGCAATAATAAAAGGTGACCGCATTCTGCTGGAAATTGTGGTACAAAACATGATCCAGAATGCTTTGAAATATTCTCCTGTCACAGAACCTGTGAACGTACAATTGTCAACCGATCATAGCGTAGCACTTGTCAGCGTGATCGACCGGGGCAATGGTGTGGCGACTGAAGACCGTGAACTGATATTCATGAAGTACTATCGCGTTGCCGGTCAGGGCGTAAGTGGATCTGGTCTGGGGCTTTACATCTCGCGGGAAATTGCCCGGCAGAACGGCGGCGATCTCACTTTGGTGGCTAGCAAAGCCAATGGGGCGACTTTCTGCCTTTCGCTGCCCATTGAAGCGACAGATTTGTGACAAGCACAATGATGATAAACTGGAAAAACTATTTGTTGGTTGTCTGGGGCGGTATGGCGTGGATTTCCCCCGGACTCGATGGTCTGCACGTGGCTCGGGCGAAATCGACTTTTGGCGTCCGGGCGCCGATCAGCGACACGAGCAGTCGTCGTAACTTTGTAATTTGCGATGAACGTGTTGTTGATATAAAGATATCCTCGAGCTTTTCGCCAAGCTAAGCGCGCCTGCACTTCGGCGGCAGGTTATCAAGCCAGTATCAATTCAGCAGCAAGTCGATCTGGTTTTGCGAGATACAGCAGATAGGTGCTATCGATCAATCTGGACCCGTTGTGATCGGACTGCGCAGATTTCATTTACCGGCATTTCTTCCCGTCCGTCAGTTCTTAACAGTGTGTGACTTGGACGCCTACCTTCATTGTAGCTGGTAATGTTTCCAGATTTTAGATCAAGAGCACATGACATTTACAGAATGAGGCAAACAAACCGCTATCTAAAGGGCAGAGAAAAACCATCTAGCCGCTGCTCTCTACCATAGTCTTCTTGAAACGATGATTGAAGACGACAGGAAGTGACAGAAAGTGACATTTAGTGCAGTTGCGACAGCCAAACGTGCCGCTAAGCATATAGAAACGGGATTGCTTCATTTGGGCGAAGAAGGCATCGCGCAGTGGAACATTCGAAGTGAATTTCGTTGTCCACTTTGCGGACATTGTTGCTTTATTTATTCATTTGGTTGAGCATTTCCCCACAGTACGTTTACTTCGTGCAACGATATACATCGCGGAAGTCGCGCAATGCGTCTTAGCTTGAATGGATACGTAGAAGTTTAAAGGTGGAAGGGGACATCTTGAGATCTAATCAAAATAAATCCGAAAGTTGCAAAAACTTAGCGCCGGTGTGCCATCATGGAGGTCACATGACCAAGTGGCGAGGCAGGGTTGCATCTGTTGCAGGTCTTTACGGTTCGGTTGCAATTATCACGGCGGCTGCGTCTGTCTCCACGGTGCTGGCTCCGTCTTGGACCGGAATCGCCGATAGGGCGTGGGCTGCATGCACGGTGCAGCCAGACAGCAGTTACCTTTGCTCTGGTGCTTCTGCCGGAGAGGTAATCACCAACTCGACTCCCCTTACAATTATCGCAGACAGTACATTCATTGCTGACAATCCCGCAGGTGAGGGCATCTATATAAGCTCTACAAACGGCGGGATCGGTTTTACACAGCAAAGTGGGAGCAAGATTACCGGCGCATCAACAGGTGTTTTTGTTGATGCGGATATCCCCGGTTCAGTGGATTTGGAAATTTCTGGTGATGTCAGCGGTAATGGAGACGCCGCAATTTGGGCTATAAACCGCACCACAGCCACAGATGTCTCGGTCACTCAGAAAGCGGGAAGCACCATAACTGGTTACACCCATGGTATTCGCGTTGACAACTATGGTACGGGTTCATCGAACGTTACAACATCGGGTACGATTGTTCAAACGCAGACTGGCGCAGGCAATTTCGATACCTATGGTGTCTATGCCTACAATGCGTCGTCCGCGACAGATATCACCCTCATCCAGACGGCAGGATCGATTTCCGCCAACTGGTTTGGAATGTATGGTAACAACCGCGGGACGGGCTCGACAAAGATTGTCAGTTTGGGCGATGTCACGGCAGTTGAGCGTGCTGGACTGTATGCCTATAACACAAGCACTGCGAAGAATATAGTCATCGAGAAAACTGCCGGTATGGCCAAAGGTGGAACATACGGCATTTTTGCAGACAACGATGGAACCGGTTCAACAACGGTTGCAGTCGCCGGAACTGTGACCGCTTCTGGCACCTATGGCGTCTTTTCCCGCAATGGCAGCAGAGCCACTGATCTGACCGTGAATCAGACGGGCGGTACGATCACGGGTCCATCCTACGGGATTTATGCTTTAAATCGCGGAACTGGAGCGACGACCGTAACCGTCGCGGGCAATGTAACTGGCACGAATGGTTATGGTATCGCAGCTTATGGCGAGGCAAGCACAACCGATGTTACAGTACAACAGACCTTGGGTTCTATTGAAGGCAAAACTGGTGTTCTGCTTTCTAACTACGGCTCAGGTGCGTCATTGGTTAGCGTCGCTGATAAAGTCAGGGGTGGCGCTGGCGCCGGCATCCAGACATTGGCTGCCAACGGTGCGACCATCAATATTGCTCAGACAGCAACGCTTTCAGCAACGTCCGGTATCGCCATCCGCGACGGTGGTGTCGCGGGTAATCCGATAGCATCGGACACGGTTGGAGGTAATGTCATCGTTAACAGCGCCGGTCTTGTCACGGGCGATGCAATTCTTGGTCTTGGCGATGA
Organism: Ochrobactrum quorumnocens; assembly: GCF_002278035.1. Classification (NCBI taxonomy): domain Bacteria; kingdom Pseudomonadati; phylum Pseudomonadota; class Alphaproteobacteria; order Hyphomicrobiales; family Brucellaceae; genus Ochrobactrum; species Ochrobactrum quorumnocens. The sequence goes on from NZ_CP022605.1 coordinate 973,031, forward strand.
TACATTCAATCTGGCTGGCGGTACCTATACCGGTAACATATACGGCGACGACCGGGACGAACCTCAGAGCAGTGATGGAATTGCAAACCATGAGGGTAACGATACGTTCAACTGGACGGGCGGCAACTTGGTCGGCGGCTTCTACGGTCAGGACGGTTCCGACACCGCAACGGTGAGCGCATCGTCCTATGATGGTTCGCAGGTGCTTGACGGCGGCGATGACACCTCTGTTGTCGATGGTATGATCGATACACTTACGCTCAAGGGTGTAACGGCGACCGCGAATGGTGGCAAGATTACCAATTGGGAAATCGTTACTTTGGACCAATCCAATCTGTCGATTGACGACGGTGCATGGCATGTCGGCGAGCCAAATGAGGGGACAACTGGCGTTAATCTCACGAACGGATCGACGCTCGATGGTATGGCATCGCTCGACTTCGACGGCAATATGACGATCGATTCAACATCGATGTTTATCGGAACTGGTGATGGTAGTGGCGTTTATTCATTCAGCGGCGACGTCACCAATGCCGGAACGATCACCACTGTTGATGATGCCGTTGGCGACGTTGTGATCATCGGTGGAAATTATACAGGCAACGGTGGACAGATGCTGTTCGACGTTGTTCTTGGCGACGACAGTTCTAAAACTGATATGGTTGTCATTAATGGCGATACCTCTGGTACGACAAATGTCGGCGTCAACAATGTCGGCGGAACGGGCGCACAGACCAATGAAGGCATCAGGATCGTTGAGGTCAACGGTGCTTCCAACGGTTCGTTCTCGCTTCTTGGCGATTACTCGGTTGGCGGCAAGCAGGCCGTCGTTGCAGGCGCTTACGCTTATCAGCTTTATAAAGGCGGTACGTCTACACCGACTGATGGCAACTGGTATCTGCGGTCACAACTTAAGCCGACTGATCCTGAAACGCCGCTTTATCAAGCCGGTGTTCCGACCTACGAAGCTTATCCGCAGGCATTGCTTGGCCTCAACGGCGTACCGACCCTGCAGCAGCGTGTTGGCAATCGCTTCTGGGCGGGTAATGGCAACAAGGTTATCGCACAGGGCGCTGATCCAGTCGGCTCACCATATGCTGCACCCGAAGAAGCCGGTGTTGCGATTGAAGGCAATGGCGTCTGGGGGCGCATCGAAGGTGCACATAACAGCATCGAACCGCGTTTTTCGACGTCAGGCACCGATTACGACCAGAATGTCTTCAAGCTTCAGGCCGGTATTGATGGTTTATTGAGTGAAACGGAAAGCGGCAAACTCATTGGCGGGATCACTGTCCATTATACCCATGGCAAAACCGACACCAGTTCTGTTTACGGAGATGGTGAGATTAGCACCCATGGTTATGGCTTGGGCGGTACGCTCACTTGGTATGGCGAGAATGGCTTCTACCTCGACGGTCAGGGTCAGGTGACGTGGTATAAGAGCGATCTCGACTCCGTTCTTGCCAATGCCAATCTTGCTGACGGCAACAAGGGGTTCGGCTATACGCTGTCTCTTGAAGGCGGCAAGCGCTTTGCCATCGATCCGGCATGGTCAGTCACGCCACAGGCACAGCTGGTTTATTCCAATGTCGATTTTGATGCATTCACCGATCCATTCGGTGCGCGTGTCAGTCTTGACCGCGGTGAAAGCCTCCAAGGTCGTCTTGGTCTAACGCTCGATCATGAAAACTCGTGGCAGAACGACAATGGCTTGCTCAACCGCACGCACGTCTACGGCATCGCCAATCTCTATTACGAATTCCTCGAAGGGACGAAGGTCGATGTTGATGGCGTGAGCTTTGCCAGCCGCAAGGACCGCGTATGGGGTGGCTTGGGCGTCGGTGGAACTTACAACTGGGATAATGATAAGTATTCGATCTATGGCGAAGGTCTTATCAATACCAGTCTTAACAACTTCGGCAACAGTTATTCCGTGAAAGGGACAGTTGGCTTTCGCATGAAGTGGTAACATAATCACAGAGGGCTGATGTTGGTGCCCGGACTCAAACAACGTCAGCAATCGTGACAGACCGCTATCAGTCCGCCCCCCTATTAACTGATAGCGGTCTCCTTTTTACAAAATCAGCAATGCCCTAAAATCCTCTGACGCGCATAGCAGCGGAGCTTCAACGAAGCCATTTGTGTTAAATTCCGGATAACGGAAAGTGCGCTGAACTCCGGATCCTCCGATGCGGAAATTGTAACTCTTCCATCCGTTGAACGGTTCAAGCGAGGGCAACGAGTTATGCCTGTGGCTGCGTCGGTGAGTTGAAACTGGAAACAATTGCGCATCGGCAGAGCGCACGGACGCGAACCTTCATAATGCTTCTGATGATCGGAACATCACATTGCGTGATTAGCTCCCGTTTTTGAAATGGTAAGCGGTCATTATTAGCTTTTATTATTTGCCCTTTGTGCCGCCAGGGATAGGGACCGTGTACCGCGTTCACTTCTGCAACACGATAGAAGCAGGTTCGTTACCAATTTTCCGTTATTTAATAAAGCCATAGTGTCCCACTATCGCCATAATGAAACTCTTGGCTATCACACCGCTTTTTCCACATTATTTTGAAAACTGTGCCAGATCATTTACTGCGCGCTTAAGTCAAATCCTGCTTCAAACACAAATTAGCACGACGTCGTCTGATGCCGGACATTGTTGGTGCGAGGCTGTCGTCGGCATATATGGCGCGAGATCTGAGGTCAAACCTTTGAATCCAACGATATCAGCCTGATAGGGAGTGTCCTGCCCGTGCTCTGATAGCATTTCCTCAGTTTAGGCAATGTTGAAGTTTGAAACTGATAATTCGGGTGCCCATACAGAGATTGTCCAAGTCCAAGCATTGGTAACCGCGAAGCGAATTAACCTGATAACCCTAATGGTGTCCCAATTTCACTTTTTCGTACCCTGAAATCGAAAGCATGAGACCCCAGGAGTTATCAAAGTGCGGAAGCTTGATCTCCAGCTCCCGTCGAAGTCGCTTTCTGCAAGTGGTTGCTTTCTATCGCTGCACGACGCTCGTGCGCAACTTGTTTTCACTCGTAGTGACTGCTGAGCTCAGCAACGCACTATGAGCTGACATCTTAATGGATTCTTCAAACTGCGTATCGCGACCAGCGATAACAAATGACCGTAAGTGTAAGAAAGTGAAAGTGCAAATACTTCTCTAAAACACTAAATAATAGCTCAGATAATGACTCGGGGTTCGTGCTGTTCATTTGATAATTTTTGAGCGCAGCAGGGTACTCAAGCGTATTGAAGGGGGAGCAGGTTCGTTGCAAGTCGAGCGCAAATTTCATGAAACATCCTCTAAAATGTGGCCCTACAGAGGCAGTACAGGCGCTTCATCTGCGAGAGCGATTAGAGGGCATTTGCTTTGTACTAGGGCGCCGCAAGGAGTCGCTGTATGTTCCCGGAAGTCTCAATTTCCGACAATAGGTCAATTTTTCGACCGCTGCAGGTCTGCTAAGCTTACGGCGCCGTCAGTTTGGTCGGTTTCGCCCCGCTCGCTTCTCTTTGATGTTCCGTCGTCATCGAGCGGCTTGAAGCCATCTCCGGTGACGACCGCCTCTGTGGTCGTTTCATTTGCGAGCCGTTCTCCTCAGCGAACCGACTGCAAACGCCAGTTCGCATTACTTCGATATTACAGCGGCGCGTACGGCTTGAAGCCTCTCGCGGGCCGCCAGTGTCTGGCGGAGCAGTGATTTGACAATTGCTAAGCGAGAGCACCATCGCGGCGGCCACTCAGACGCCGTGCTTCAATTTCTCAAACGAGATTCATTCGCACTCATTAACTCGATCAAACAGGATCTTCCATGACCATTTCAGACATTGAGCCATCAAACCTTGGCCAAAAAGGCCGACCCAGCAAACAACTGCGTGATAACGGAATGGGTTCCGCATGGCGTTGCCTTGTTTTGCGGGGTGGCCGCGTTGCGAAATATAAGGGCGTTGCCGGTGGCGTCGCGCCGCACGAAGCCACTGGTTCGTCTTTCATAACGGGTCTCGCTTCTACGTCGCTGATTGCGCTGACGTCTCTTATTGCTTTGCCTTCGGCCTCATTGGCGGGCTCTTGTACGACAGGTCCCGCTTCCGTTTGCTCGGGTCCCGCTGCGGCAGGCGATACAACGCAGGTGATTACTGGAACTGGCGTCGAAGTAACGACTGAAGCCGATTTCGGGCTTTCCGTTGGATCCGGTAATGCTGTAACGATCACCGGCACGAACGGCGTCTCGTTTAATGACAATGCCGCGTCAGCGATCACCGGCCAGAATTATGGCTTGGAAATCACAAACGGGACCTCCGGCGACCTGGTCGTAAACTCCAATGGCCATATCACAGGCGAAAACTGGGATGCAGTTTCGGTGACAAATGGCGCAGGAACAGGCAATATCACCATTAACGTCAATGATCTTGACGGCGGAAGACGCGGCATTGAAGCCCGCCAGTCTGGTACAGGTGCGGTTAATATTACGTCCACCGGTGTGATCAACTCTGTCTGGGACGGTATCGTCGCCGAGACGGGATCTGGCGCTGAGGGTGGCATCACAATTGATGTAAACGAGATCAACGCTCAGGGCATCGGTGGCAACGGTACCGGCATTTACGCACTTAATGGCGGAAGTGGTGATACATCGATCACCGCTTCAGGTACAGTGACTTCCGATAAGGGTGAAGGCATCCTTGTCTTAAACACAGCTAGCGCAGGGTCGATCAAAGTCGATGTCAAAAGCGTAGTTGCTGGCACGGTTGGTATTGATGTCCGTCACAGCGGAGCGGGCACTATCGAAGTCATTTCGGATGGACTGATCGAAAGTGGTGGCAACGGCGTTGTTGCTGTCGCGGGGCCAACCACAAGTGGCGTTACTGTCGACGTAAAAGACATTAAAGCCGGCGGTTTCGGCGTCAATCTGCCCGGCAACAATGGTACCGGCGATGTTACTGTCAGCGCAAACAACATCGAATCCGATAGCACTGGCATCAACTTCGATAATGGCCCACGCACGAGCAACTTCAATGTTGATGTGACTAAGATCGTTTCCGGCCTTGACGGTATAAACGGCTACGCCAGTGGCACTGGCAACGTTGATATCAACGTTGGATCGATCATTGCGGATCGTATTGGCGTTTGGATGGACGTGGATGCCAGCCCGAATGCCGGAACGACGACCCTTAATATCGGCGATATCACCGCTGGAAATGAAGGCATCAATATCGACACCAACGCGTACACCGCAGGGCTGGAAATTAACGTCAACGACGTTAACTCCGGGGCAAGCGCTATTCATTTTACTCATAGAGGTAGCGGCGATACGATCGTCACCGCGAATGATATCACGACCAAGACTGGCCACGGCATCTGGTTCAGCACCTATGGCACTGGCGACGTTAATATTGCGGCCCATGATATTAATACAGCCGGTATTGGTATGTGGTTTGATACCTATCTCACCACCAAGGACCTGAACGTTAATGTGAACAACATTACGTCAGGTGGCGATAGCATCAACGCTGTTCATAGCGGCACCGGTGTTGCGACAATTACCTCCACAGGCACGATCAAGTCGGATGGAGTGGGTATTAACCTGCTTAATGACACTGCGGCGTTCAACGCCTCAGCGCCTGACAGCCAGAATATTATTACAGTCAACAACATTGAAACGCCGAACAATGTTGCCATCAATGTCGACTCGAGTGCAGCTAAAGGGACCACAATCACCACCAACGGTGCCATCAATACGCCGGCAGCAGGTGCACTCGGCGGCGATGGCATTCGCGTGGTTGAGCGCAAAGGTCCTCTCGTCATCAATGTTGCAAAGAGCAGCACCATCACATCCTACAACAATACGATGGATTTGACGAATTACAGCACCGCAGGAACGACCATCAATGTCGATGGAACTCTGAAGTCAACTGCGGCACTAGGCGCTTGGGACGGCGTTATCTGGGTCTATGGAACGCCTGGCACGACCACCGTTAACATCAATGACGGCTCCACAGTTCAAGCTGCGGCCAAAGCCAGCTTCGCGATGACCGACAACGAAGGCGATTCAATCGTTAACGTTGGAAAATCGACAGTGACGGGCGGCTTCCGTCTTGGAACGGGCGATGATGCGCTGACCTTCAATGGCACCGACATGACAAATGTAGGGACACTTGACGGTGGCGCTGGCAACACCGGCGGCGATGTTTTGACGCTTAACGGTGTTGAGAACTTCACCCGCAATCTTCAGACTGCAACTCAGGAAATCAGAAACTGGGATGCCGTTAATCTGAACGGTGGCACTGCGGATCTAGTTGGAACACTGACGACTGACGTCTTCACTGTTGGCAAGGACAGCGGTGGTAATCCGGCTGTTCTGTCCATTGGTGCAGCGAATGTCGGTAACACACTGACAACCACCGGCGACTATGTCGGCGCAGGCGGCACCCTTGTTGTTGACACTGTCCTCGGAGGCGACAACTCCGCGACTGATCTGTTCAAGATCGGCGGCAGCACATCAGGTTCAACCGATCTGCGTGTGAACAATATTGGCGGCACCGGTGCACCGACTGTTGAAGGCATCAAGGTTATCGATGTGGCGGGTGCATCAAACGGCGCTTTCAAGCTCATCGGTGGTAACTACTCGCTCAATAATCAGCAAGTCATGGTTGTCGGAGCTTACGGTTACACGCTTTGGAAGAACGGCGTTTCCACACCAACTGATGGTGATTGGTATCTTCGTTCGCAGATCGCACCGGTTGCTCCTGTAGATCCAACCAATCCAGTCGACCCGAACAATCCAGTCGATCCAACCAACCCAACCAATCCGGGCACCCCTGGAGTTCCGCTTTATCAGGCTGGTGTTCCAACCTATGAAGCCTATTCGCAGGCTCTGCTTGGGCTGAACGGGGTCTCAACCCTGCAGCAGCGTGTTGGCAACCGCATCTGGGCCGGTAACGGCAACAAGGTTGTCGCGCAGGGTGCCGATCCAGTCGGCTCACCATATGCCGCTCCTGAAGAAGCCGGTGTTGCGATTGAAGGCAACGGTGTGTGGGGCCGTATCGAAGGCGCACATAACAGCATCAAACCACGCGTCTCGACTTCAAACACCGATTACGACCAGAATATCCTCAAGCTTCAGGCCGGTATTGACGGTCTGTTGATGGAAACAGAAAATGGCAAGCTGATTGGTGGGGTCACAGTCCATTACGTGCATGGCAAAACTGACACTAGCTCGCTCAGTGGTGATGGCAAAATCAGCACGGACGGTTACGGCTTTGGCGGCACACTCACCTGGTATGGTGAAAATGGCTTCTACCTCGACGGTCAGGGTCAGGTGACATGGTATAAGAGCGATCTCGACTCGCTCCTTGCCAATGCCAACCTCGACAATGGCAACAAGGGTTTCGGCTATACCTTGTCTCTTGAAGGCGGTAAGCGCTTTGCCATTGATCCAGAATGGTCGGTCACACCACAAGCACAGCTGGTTTATTCCAATGTCGATTTTGATGCATTCACCGATCCATTCGGTTCACGCGTCAGTCTTGACCGCGGTGAAAGCCTTCAGGGCCGTCTTGGTCTGACACTTGATCACGAGACGTCTTGGCAGGATGACAACGGTACGCTCAATCGCGCCAATGTCTACGGCATTGCCAATCTCTACTACGAGTTCCTGGAAGGAACACGGGTTGACGTTGCGGGTACGAGCATTGCCAGTGAACAAGAACGTCTGTGGGGCGGACTTGGCGTCGGCGGTTCATACAACTGGAACGACGACAAATTCTCGATCTTTGGCGAAGGCCTCGTCAATACCAGTCTAAACAACTTTGGTGACAGCTATTCCGTCAAGGGGAATGTTGGCTTCCGCGTTAAGTGGTAAAAATCGGGACATGATATCGGGCCGGAGCATCGACAACGATGTTCCGGCCCGATGACTGAACTTGACACTGATTTGACTAGAACAGACCGTCGAACCTCACACAACAAGAGGTGGCGATTAATCCAGTGGGGTTGAAGCTTGAGACATTTCACACCTTATGATTGGACCGGTGAAACGCTAGTTCGCAGAAAACGGATTAAGCGGTTTTTCTTAACTGCAAGCGGAGCGGTTTTCTTGATCCCGTTGTCAGCCGTCTTGATCTCTGTCCTACTTGGACGAACGTAATGTTTTCGGAAATCACAGGACTTCCTCCTGCTTTTCAGCTTCTTGCTCGTTTATGGACGATCTGTCTTGGAGAGCATTTATGAGTGAAAGAACAAGGTTGAATGGCCCTTCCAGCGACGAAACTGGAAGCATGGCGTACCAAAAAGAATGCATGTTTGCTCTTGAACCATCGATCAGCAAGCTCATTATGATAGCAATCGCTGCGGGCTGGGACAGGGACCAAGTCCTCTATGCGATCACTTGTCTTGCTGCGCGCGAGGCAACCGACAAGCAATATTTGTCATAGAAGATGCGCTTCCAGACTGATTCCAATAACCAACAGATGCTGCTGCAGAGCTGTAGCCGTTCATATTGCGACCGGTCATAGTCAGATGTCTAAACTCAACCAAGCCCGTCCCTCTGTCGTGACAGCGGCTTCATTTAAATGAGAACTCCTATATTCTCAACAATTGGATACACCCAGATGCCCAGCTCGTTTAACGTCATTGCCCACTTCGTTGCCGCTCTTTTCTTTTTTAATTCTGCCGCTTCAGGCTTGGCTCAGGAGAGCGCCAGTACATCCGCAGCTTCTCCTCCTCCGGCGTGGTCGTTAGCCTGTGCAAGTCCGAACGCTGCCACGGGCCCGTTGACTTGCCAGATCGAACAGCGATTTTTTCGCCAGCAGACGCGAGAGCTCGTTATGATTCTGGCGATTTCAAAAACGTCAGTAAATCAAGACGTTGCGATCAACCTTGTCCTTCCACACGGGTTACGTATTCCCAATGGGGTTAGCTATCAGGTTGACACTGGTGCAGTAGAAACGGCCGCTATCGTCAGCAGCGGACCTAACGGTGCAATAACTTCGATCCCCGTTTCCCCAGACTTTCTCGCAGGTTTGAAATCGGGGACAACTTTGTCCGTGAAGGTGCAAACTACATCAGGAACAGAGCTCTCGATCCCTGTATCGCTCGCCGGTTTTACCGCTGCTATAGACCGCATGTCGGCCATCCGGTAATGCCGGAAGCTTATAAGTAAAGCAGTATCTTCAGTCGTTTTTGGCTCAAAGTTCCAAAGTAAATTGAGGGCCCCGGCGCACACGCTGTCGATACGATCCTATAGACCGAACGGTTTGTTGATGAGCAACGCGATGAGCAGATGAGATCGAGTACCAGGGAATTTTTTAGGACCTCCAATGACAGCAGAGGAATTCAAGCAATACGATGTTACGACGGCTCCCCTTGTTTACATTGTCGATGATGACCGAGACTTCCGAGAGGAAATGCTCCTGGGCTTATCCAGGCTGGGCCTGAACGTATATGGATTTGAAAATGCTGCAGCTCTTTACAGAGCGTACGCAGCAAAGCCATCAGACATCGTAATTCTTGATATCGGCTTAAATGGAGAAGATGGGTTATCTGTTGCCGCGCATTTGAGAACATCGCGATCGTTGGGAATTGTCATGGTGACAGCTCGCGGGTCCATTGATGACAGGATTAATGGCCTCAAAAACGGTGCAGATGCTTACCTCGTCAAACCGATCGATGTTCGCGAACTGGCTGCCACAGTGACAGCTCTCAGCGCCCGTCTCAGCAGGCTCGGTTTCTCTTCACAGCGTCAAGGTTCCGGGTGGTCCCTGCTCGAAGGCGGTTGGGTACTATCCGATGGGGTTGGCAATCGTCTTCGTTTAACCACAGCGGAACAACGTTTATTGGGACGGTTATTCGCTGAGCGTGGCGAGACCGTCGAGCGGCAGGCGCTCGTGGAGGCTCTGGGAGAAGACGTATATGAATTTAATTATGCGCATCTCGACACCATAGTGAGCCGACTGCGTCGAAGGGCGAAGAAGGCCAATATGGTGCTCCCACTGCATGCAATACGCGCAAGAGGCTTCGCCTTTGCCGGCTAGCGTCTTTGCGTTTTAACGTTAATCTTGGCGGAAAGTGGAAGGGCGATTGGGAGCGTGATCAAGCCACGTGCCTTGCTTTAACGTCGTCATTGTTATCCAATTGATAGATGTGTTTGTAATTTCTGCTAAACCGTCACACGGTTAAAGATGTGGTGGCTTACAGATTGATCGTTCTAACTTTTATCTAGCAAGGTATTGAATAGTTTAGAAGACTTCTTATACCACACGATGCGCGTCTATCGAGCTGTAGGGTCAATGAAGGAGCGTAAGTAGGCCGCTGACCTTCTAACAAAAGTCCACTTCCCTCCTGGCAAGCGGAAGCCAGGCACTGCATCATTAAGGGTTGGAGATGCATTTCGAGTGAGAAGAGCGGATAGAAACCATCATCCCTTTGACATATGTGTGAAAAGAGTAAGCAGACTGTCGGCTTCGCGCGGAAACCGCATCATACTATAAATCTAATGGCACGCTGAATATCGAAGAAGTTCTCCGCTCGGAATCGAAGTGTTCGGGGAGACGGGTGCTCGGTTCCGGGGTACCAACTGCCGCGAAATGCTTCGACCGGAGTCGTGTATTCGACGACCAGTTCGAAGGTTTTTGCGAGCTTCGGAATAAATTTGGAAAAATCGCGTGATAACGCTTGTTCCACACGCTCGCGAATGGCTTTCACGGCACCTTGCGGCGACAACGATGATGTGGAGGGTCCGTGTCCTTCACTTGTAGCGACTGTGGTAATGCCTGGAACGAGCTTCTTGGCTTCCTCGCACATTCCGGCATCGCCTGAGAGAAAAACGGACGGCACGCTATACCGGGCTGCACAGTGGGCGTTTAATGTATACTCCGACGCAACTTCACCATTAATCAGCATTCTGGAGATTGTGCCAGTCAACGTGTGCGCTAATGGATTGGTGTCAGTGCCGGCTTTATTGTGATAGCCAGTGTAAATTGCTGCGCTGAAACTCTCGTCTATACCGAACATCATAGCGTCGGGGTGTCCGCTCCAACCACGGATAATGCGAACATAATCGGGAAGTTTGGAGAGGATCAAATTGCGTGCGGTTGAATGTGCGTCCTTCACCACAACTTCAGTGGCTCCAGCAGCGCGTGCACCTTCGCACGCAGCGACCAATTCGTCTGTCATATACTCGCGAAATTCGTCATAATCGGCGTGCCCTTTTCGGGCTTCATCCCAATTGGTGATGCCAGCGGTACCTTCAATATCGGCACTAATGAATATTTTCATAGTTTATGGTTCCTTGACTTACGAGAGTTCACTTAATGATGGCCGTGGACCATTACGCCAGTGGGGTTTGCACCTGAAGGGGCATCTTCACGGGAATATTCCGTTTGGGGTATTTAGCACGTGCGGCGACGCCTTCATCATAATTGGCTTGGCGATTTATGGCTCCTGCTTTCCTCAATCTATCAGCCGATTTTGCGACGCTCTAGGAACATCGGTCCAACGCGAATACCCTCTCGGCCCGTTTCATCAACGGCACCTAATTCTAGGATTTCCTCTTCATAAAGAAGGCCGCGCATGCGGAAGCGACCGCTGTCGACCGGTTCGCATGTATGGGTACAAAAGTATTCGATCAGGCATTTAAGCTGGCCATGACTATATGTGAGATATGTTATATTGAAATCTGGCCCATATTCTCCCAGATGCGAGCAGATTTCCGGCGGGACCTGTTCGACGGGCAGGCTATCCACTCTTGTCCAATCTTGCCCCTTCCAACTCATTTTACTGGGTACTTCGAACGAAACGTTCATATGAGGATAGTCTGCCCCGCGACCGTAAATCCGGCCATCAATAACAAAGTCGTCGCCCGCGACAGGGCGGATTTCTAGAGGCACGCCTTCGCCCATCAAATAGAGCTTTCGGCCATTTTTCTTCACCTCTACGACCTCGCCGCTGCCAGCATGGCGATAAAACCCGGGAAGTGTTTTGAACTGTTCATCCTTGATTGCTGGAGGTATGCGAGGAGCGGGTGGACGGCTGCCCATATTGCGCTCTGACAATGCCAAGCGGAGGCCATCACCGGCCAGTCGTGACGCAATCTGATTGGCAAAATCCAGCGTGGCGAAAATGAGCACAGCAATTCCAGCGGAGGGAAGAAGTGTCATTTGAGACGCATAACCATAAACAGCGCCGCCATGTCCGACTGACGTCCATCCGTCAATATCGCCGATTCCAAAGCAGAGTCCGTAGCCGTTCTGCGTCTTGTCATGATTACTTGGACGCTTTCCGATCACAGTCCACATTTCCCGTAAAGATGCGGGGCTGAGAATAGAATTTCCATCTGGTGCAAAACCACCTCTCAACAGACACTGGGCATAATTGGCCATGTCTTGATTGGTTGAAAAAATATTGCCTGCTGGGGACCCTCCGAGACTGAACACTGGCGCAGGACTGTCGCCCTCTAGTGTCCACATGTCTGCAGGTGCCAGACGATCACGAATGCCTTCCGCCATTCCTGAGGAAGTTCCGAGCATACCAAGAGGTTTTAAGATATTGTCTGTTATATAGTCGGCATACGTCTTGCGCGCGACCTTTTCGATAACCAGTCCCACTACGGCAATGCCGGCGTTGGAATAGTGCATAGTTCCGGCACTCGGGTCCTGCTTAAGGGTGGACGTTGCTAGTTCAGCCACGGTATCGGCAAGAGGCGGCCGGTGCGCGTCGAGATAATGTCCGCTTTTGGGCTCCCTGACAATGCCGGCAGTGTGGCTCATCAGCTTACGAAGGCTGACATGGGAACCAAAGGGGCCGCTTTCACGTCCGATAAACGGATTCACAGGCTGGAAACCTGGAAGATATTCTGATACATCGACGTCGAGGTCTAAAAGCCCTTTTTCAACGAGTTGCATGATCGCAACTGCGGTGAAAGTCTTCGTTATCGAACCGATGCGAAAGCATGTTTGATCATTCATCTTAAAATGACGGTCAGGATGCTGCACATGTCCTTGAGCCAGCAGACTGTCACGGTCCACAAGCGCATATGAAATAGACGGTATGGCTTTATCTTCTACTTCGTGGCGCAGAAGACTTTCGAATAGATCGATTGAAGTTTTTGATAGCGCAGACAAAACATTCCTCCCAGAATCTAACTCGTGTGGCGGGGGTCAAGGAGATCGCGCAGCGCGTCGCCGACAAGGTTCCATGACAAGACGAAGAGAAAGATGGCTGCGCCTGGAAAGACCAGGGTATACCAATATTGGAAAGGATTTCCTGGTTGTCCGACGATCCAATTGCGCGAATAGGCGATAAATTGGCCCCAGTCCGCGTAACCTTCCTCGGTGCCAACGCCGAGAAAACTCAGTGCAGAGGCGGAGAGAACCATCGAGCCAGTTGCCATTGTGGCCAAAACAAGCACCGGGAAAAAGGCGTTGGGCAGGATGTGAAGCACAATGAGACGCAAATCACCTGCGCCATAGGTCCTTGCGGCATGCACATAATCCATTTCGCGAATACGTAAGATTTCGCTGCGCACGACGCGCGCATAGCCCATCCAGCCAAAGGTCGTCAGTGCTATTGTGATTGGCCCTATCCCTTTTCCAAGAAGGGCAGTGAGCACCATCGCTGCAATCAAAAACGGAACGGCCATGAAAACGTCGACGATCCGCATGAGGACTTCGTCAACTGCGCCGCCATAATAGGCCGCAATTGAACCGATCAAAGTGCCAATAAACACAGAGATAGCGACTACACCCAAGCCGATCTTGAAAGCCGTCCGGGTCCCCCAGATAACTGCATAATATATATCATACTGCCCCTCCGTAGTTCCAAAGATAGCCCCGGCGGAAGGAGGCTGTGGCGTCGCAAGAAAACCTGCGCGCGGTGTATCGTAGACCGACATTTGAAACTCCTGCGGAGGTGCCAGCATCGGAGCAAAAAGCGCGATCAACCCGAATCCCAGCAGAATAAGCACACCAATCAAAGAAACCGGATTGCGCAATAAGTATCGAAGCACCTTCATCGCGTCTTCACCCTTGGATCGAGCAATGGATAGATCAAATCAACTATTAGGTTCATCAGTACAAGCACGACCGCAAAATAGAGGCTAAAACCAAGGATCGCGGGGAAATCTAGATTTGCAGCAGATTTCGCCGCGAACTGGCCCAAACCGGAATAGTCAAAAATAGTTTCTGTAATGACGACACCACCCATCATAGTTGCAAGTTCCATGCCGGCAATGGTGGTGACAGGCAGCAGCGCGTTGCGGCGCGCATGCTTTAGTTCAACAATGCGCCGGGGCATGCCCTTGGCACGCGCGGTCCGCACATAGTCCTGTCGTAGGGTTTCAAGCATCGACGTGCGCATCACACGGGTCATGCTCGCAAGATTAACATATGTTAGTGTGATAACGGGCGCCGCGAGATGGCGTAGAGAATCCCAAAATACCTGAAAATTGCCATTTAGGAGCGCGTCAATCGTATTGGCACCGGTATACCTCGTGAATTCGGCAGACATAACGGTTGCCTGTGCCCACTGGCTGAGCCGACCTGGCGGAAACCAATCAAGGGCAGAATAGAAGATCAAAAGCATTAGAAGGCCGAAAACATAGACTGGGAAAGACCAGCCAAGAATAGTGAATATCCTTATAACGTGATCAGGCCATTTATTCAGGTAAATGCCAGCACGCGAACCAAGAAAAATTGCTAGCAGAAAGCTCGGAATAAAGGCAAACACGACCAGTTCTAAAGTTGCAGGCAAAAGTGAAGCCAAGGCGTTTGCCACTGGCTGGCGCGCGGTCTCGGACCAGCCCAGATTCCCAGTCAAAATATTGCTGATCCATTTGCCGTATTGGATATGAAAAGGATCGTTAAGACCATATTGTTCGATCATACGCCGGATACTATCCTGTCCGCCTTTAAGAAAATCGGGCGAAGGCGCATAAGCTGCCAGGCGCTGTGTTGGTGAAAGCGACATTTGCAAAGCAAACAACATCACCGACAAAGCGAAGAGAACCACGGGAAGAGTTAGCAACCGCCGCAGAGCGTAATTCAGCACATCAGGACCTCTTGCGCTAAGGATTGGGGAAAGGTCGGGCGAAAATGTCACCCGATCCGTTTTAGCGAGGCTCAGTTTGCCTTGGTTATAGGGTAGAAATCCCAGGCGCCGTAAAGAATCATGTTGTGAACATAACCGTCGATGTTGTTGCGAGTGACGATGTAACCAAAGTCCTCCCAGAGGAACTGGGTTGTTGCGTAATCATGCGACATAGTCTGCAATTGTGCATAGATCGGTTCACGCAACGCTGGATCTGATGAACCCCAAGCTTCATCCAACAAAGGTTTGAATTTTTCAGTCATCAATTGGCGATAGCCATCGCCCAACATTCCGCCGACAAGACCAGTCGGCGAAAGATAATAGGTGGCGGCACCCAGTGGACCGCCTGGATCCGAATAGTCAGGTCCCCAACCCATGTAGGTGAGTGGGGAAGCAGGCTTTTCGCGGTTGTTAAGCTTGTCTGAGATCGATGCCCATGGCAGCGACTGGATCTTCATCTTGAATTTCGGATTAATGCGCTGCAGACCCTGCTGGAGGGCAGATAAAGCGGCGGTGCCCTGCGGCGTGCCTTCCTGCACGTAAGCAGTGAAGGTGAAGCCTTTTTCCCATAGCTTTCCGTCAAAAGCTTTCTTGAAATGTTCCGCAGCTTTTTGGGGGTCATAGCTATAGATGGGAGAGTCAGCGCGATAGCCCATAATGCCGCGAACCGACGGGCCACGCGACTGCACTGTCTTGTTTAGCAGCACCTGCTTGAGAAGCGCATCATAGTTCTGAGCATAGTTGAAACCCTTACGTACATCGATGTCTGCAAAGAAGTTCGGCGGAATGCCATTTCCATCGATTTGCCCACTGCCGATTGCTGGGTTGTCTGCATCATCCAATGGCCAAGCAAAATAAAGCCCTCGTCCGAAGACTTTTGGTAGGCCGTCCACCACCTTCACGCCGTCGGTTTTGCCAAGTTCATCAAGAAATTCGACAGGTGCTGTCACAAAATCGGCATCTCCTGACAGCAGTTGTAGACGTCGAGTGGTCCACTCGGGGACTGTGCGCATGACAACGCGCTCGAGCTTGGCTGGACCCATGAAATAATTGTCAAAGCGCTTGAGCGTGATGCGACGGTCGGTACGATCCCATTCCTCGAGCATGAAGGGACCAGTGCCGTTTTCCTGCGCAAACAGCGGATCATCCCCAAGTTCAGGACGGTAGTATTTTTTCCATGTATCCCCGTCGCCATCCCATCCGCCGACAGATGTAACCCACTCCTTGTCAACGATTGAGGCGCCAAACGGAAGTGCCAGAACGCCGAGGGTGGCCGGGAAGGGCTTGGGCAATTTCAAAATGACCTTATCACCTTCGACAGTGATCTGCGACGCGAGTTGGTCGTAGACTTTCCGAAGAGCTTCCGGACTTGCCTCATTGAAATTTTTGACGTTGCCTTCGGTCTCGACCCACTTGGTAACATCGGGATATTTACCCGCAGTCACCACTTCGGTGATTGCATTGGACATCCATGACTGGCCCATCAGGATAGATCTTAACAACGAATAGCGCACATCTTCGGGGGTAATTACCCCAAACCCGGGCTCGATTGCGTGCTTCTGATCTTCTGTCAGCCCATCGTAATTAGACCAAGTGATCTTGCCGTCATCGCCTTTGATGCCGACTTTGTGGGCATATACGTCCTTGCGGATGGGAAATGTGTACGTGATGGAGCCATCGTCGCTCTGCTTGATGAGACCATTTTCTAGTGTCGGAACTTCACTGGAGAGCGATGGCACGAATTCGGAAATTTCCGAGCCATTGTAATTGAGTAGGCGGCTGTAGACATTCAGTACGCCGTACGAGCTTGGGGTATTCGCAATATAGGCTGGATCGAAGGATTGGATATCATCAGTCCATAAAAACACGAACGTACCTGGATTTTTGGTCTGGGCGACAGCAGGGAGCGTCGCTAGGCCAAGCCCACAGGTGAGGGCCAGCGCCAAAGCAGTTTTCATAGATATGTTCCCCTTTTGGACTTATAATCTTCTTTAATTTTTCTTTCACGCTAGGAGCAGACTTGCACTGCTGTCCAATGCGTAGTTAGAATGAACTATGCAAAGAACGCATGAGGTGGTGATGGAGCTGGCTTGGCTCGAAGACTTCCTGGAAATTGTTGCCACACGAAACTTTTCCACGGCGGCTGCTTCGCGAAATATCTCTCAACCTGCGTTTAGTCGACGCATTCGATCACTTGAAACATGGGTGGGGGCAGACCTTCTGGATCGAAGCACCTACCCCGTTCATCTAACAAGCGCAGGCAATTTATTTGTACCGCGCTGTCAGGAACTCGTCCGCGATATGTATCGACTGCGGACTGACTGCCGCAATGTCGCAGGTGCAAGCTCGCAGCTTCTTACATTCACGGCGCTTCATACCTTGGCGATCTATTTTTTCCCCGACTGGATCCGACAGTCGCAGCAACCCGATTCACCCGTGCGCAGCAGCATGCATACCGCCGATTTTCTTGAATGCATCGAGCATCTTTCGTCTGGTAAATGCAATTTCGCGATTACATATGATCACCCCGATGGTCCGCCGGTTCTCGAGGCGGGGCCATTCGAATCCGTGCAGATTGGAAAGGATCGCCTCATCCTTGTTTCGGGATTGGATGCAAGCGGTAAGCCTCTTTACGAGCTGGAAGTGCCGGAAGGTACTAGAATCCCTTATCTGTCGTATTCGTGGAACGATGGCTATCTGGGCAAGCTAATATCGCTTATCCAGTCGCGCCGACGGCAGCCGCTAAATTTGAGTACTGTTTATCAGTCCTCGCTTGCAGTTAGTCTTAAGCAGATGGCAATAGCAGGTCACGGGGTCGCGTGGTTGCCGCAAATATGCGTTCAAAAGGCAATAAGACAGAACGAACTAATTCAGATCGGCGGACAACAAATGTCGCTGGAAATGGAGATCAGAATATTCCGGCGTGCTGGTGCAAAAAATCGTGACGTTGAAGCATTTTGGGATTATCTGGCGCGAAATCAGAGCAATGCTCGCAGCATTATAGACCCGGTGCTCAGTTTGCGCTGAACCACGGCGATTTATCGTCATGCGAAAAGAGATACGCCAATGCAAAGTTTGCATAACGTCGGTTAATTCATCCAATGACTGCGGGATGATCACGCAAAGCGGGATCATCAGTTCGCTTCGATAAGTAAGAGATCGGAAAAACGTCACCCACGTACAAAGCTTGGCCTGTTGACAGCAAACGGTCGGAGAGCATTAGATATCGTCAAAATGCGAGCCAATCGCCAGGGGAACTAGTTTTGACCAAGCAATCAACAACCAGTCTATCTCTTCCTGAAAATGTCATACTTTCTGTTGAAAATCTCGAAGTCTGCTTTGCGCCACATGCTGCACATCCTGTACGGGCGGTCAAAGATGTATCGCTGCAGATCAGTCATGGGGAAACACTCGCGCTGGTGGGTGAATCTGGTTCCGGAAAGTCCGTTACTGCTATGACGATTATGCGATTGACTGAATATGACGGCGCAAAAATTACCAGCGGCCGCATCGTTATGCGATTAAAGGATGGCTCGATCTGTGATCTGACCAAACTTCCCGAAAAGCGTATCGAGGCGTTGCGCGGTTACGAGGTCTCGATCGTCTTCCAAGATCCAATGTCCAGTCTAAATCCCGTCTTCACTGTCGCTGACCAAATAACAGAAGCCGTTATTAGACACCAAAAAAAATCACCGCGCGAAGCGAGACAAATTGCGCTCAGCGTTCTTAAAACGGTCCGGGTTCCCGACGCCGAGCGCCGACTTGACCAATTTCCACATCAACTCTCAGGTGGCATGCGCCAGCGCGTCATGATCGCTATGGCATTAGCTTGCAGACCGTCACTGATGATTCTTGACGAGCCCACCACTGCACTTGATGTGACCATCCAGGCACAGATACTCGATCTTGTTCGGGCGCTCCAAAACGAGATCGGAATGGCTGTTCTGTTTATAACTCATGATATGGGGGTCGTTGCCGAAATCGCTGACCGAGTGTGCGTTATGCGTCAGGGGGAGATCGTGGAAACCGGAGCGGTCAAAGACATCTTCAACAATCCAAAGCATCCTTATACGCGGGCCCTTATCTCGGCTGTGCCCCGATTGGGGAGTATGGCAGACAAGGAGAGTCCGGAAAAATTCCCACTCCTTATCTATGAAACTGACAGCCTCGTGGAGGGAGCGGTCTAATGATTGGCGTTCCGCAGCATAAAGGTGCCAAAACCCCGCTGATTGAAGTTCGTGATCTGGTAATCCGCTTTGACCTAAAGGGAGGACTATTGGGTCGAACGACGGGCCGGGTGCATGCGGTAGAGCAAGTTACGTTCAATGTCTTTTCTGGCGAAACGCTGGCACTTGTCGGCGAATCTGGTTGCGGTAAGTCCACAGTGGCCCGCTGTATTATGCAACTTGACCGACCGCAATCGGGATCAATCCGTTATGATGGAACCGAACTTGTTGGAGCTGCGAAATCCACGCTTGCACGGTTTCGCAGAGAAGCTCAAATGGTGTTTCAGGACCCCTTCTCCTCGCTCAATCCCCGCATGACGATTGCGCGAGCTCTGATGGATCCCATGCGCGTACATCGAGTTGGAGGAACAGTGGAATTGCGTAAGCGGGCTGCTGACCTTCTGGCAAAAGTCCATCTCTCTCCTGAGCATCTTGATCGTTACCCGCACGCTTTTTCGGGGGGGCAGCGCCAGCGCATTTGTATCGCACGTGCCCTTGCTCTTAATCCTCGCCTTATTATTGCCGATGAGGCGGTCGCTTCCTTGGATGTGACCGTGCAAGCTCAGGTCATTAATTTGCTGATGGATCTTCAACGAGAGATGGGCATAGGCATACTATTCATAAGTCACGATATGGCTGTGGTAGAACGCGTCGCGCATCGCGTCGCTGTCATGTATTTGGGGGAAATAGTTGAAATCGGGGACCGCCGTTCTGTTTTCAACAACCCCCAGCATCCATACACAAGGAAGCTTCTTTCCAGCGTTCCCGTTGCTGATCCCTCTCAACGTCCTATTGGGCGTTCACCAATGTCAGACGAAATACCTAGTGCAGTCCGAGCGCTGGATTTCGAACCGATTCAACTCCCGATGGTTCAGATCGGACCGGCGCATTATGTTCGACAGTTCCACGGATAGTCTTGATGCAGCAGATTTATAAGACACAGCATAAAATGCGGACAACCCTAATTGGCACGTGAGAACACAAGTAATTTCCGTGGGTGACTGTGTTGCTAGTTTTCAACAATTTTTATTGTTCTTCGCGCTTGAGAGGAGAATGCGATCCATGCGCAAAGTGCAGACTTAGTGCTGGGATCAACATTATCGGGATCGAAATAGTCACGTGGCCGCGCATGCGGAGGGCTTTGCATCAGCAAGCGAGCAGTCACTCCAACAGAAATTCGCTGAGCACACTATAGTGGGGGCCCGCGGTAAGCCACGCTCCCTACCAACCGAATTTTGTAACCGAAGGTGCGCTGTAGTTGACCCTATGCAGGGTCAAGCATATGAGACTTAACCTGACGAGAAATTCGTTCTTCGAGATCCGTGTTTATTTGTTCATTGTTACCTATTCTATCAATAAGTAAAACTGTGATCATTAATCGTAGTTTGTATTGTGTTTATTTTGACATATTAAATGTGTCACTCTAAACAGAACAAGCAAACTATTTCCATCCGGCTGAATCCGGTGAATATTTTGTGCTTGACGTCTGCAAGGCTTGGGTCAGACTGCCACATCAATTAAGGTTCAGCCGGACATTATGCCAAAACTGCTGCTTAAGCTCCTTCCTGACCTAATAGCAGCCGTTTGTGGATTGCTATTTTTCCCTTGGATATTGGGTGCCCCAGGGCATCCTTCCCTCTTAGTTGAATTAGGCTGGACGATCGGTATTGTCACGATCGTGTTCTATCTTGTCACTTACCAGATCGTGAAGTCGTCAGACCGGATCGGTGTTCTTAATAGGCCTGCTATCCGTACCCTTCTCGATCGCTTGTTGCTTATAGTCGCCTTTGGGTTGGTGCCAGTGATAGTCATTGCAGTCTTGCTGATTGTTTGCAGCTGAAATAACCCGCACATGACGCTTTTTTCAGGTCCGCCGCGATGACGAGTTGCCGATTAACGTTCTGCAAACTAACGTTAGCGATGAAACTGTATGTCCCGTGACTGACACCGCGCGAATACGCGTTTTTTTGAATAAGAGGTACCCCGCCGCGTTGTCGCTCATCAGATACGCCGTGCGATCACGAAGGATGCGAAGTTAGGTATAGGGTGACAGTCGAAGGCATGAGTGCAATCATTAAAATGATCGCGCGCGCCCGTTAATTTTGAATCCGGGATCGAACCAGATAGGAGCATCTAAACCATCAAGCGATAGGTCAACGATAGCACCACACGAATTTGCCCGTCTGGCGTTCCAGACAGAAGCGCGAACTGCATACGAATTTTTGCCGCGCAGCGGATGGCAAACCATGGACAACCGTCCCTTGATGGTTTTATGGTGGACCTCTGAACTGATATTGGCAGCATAACGAAAAGCGTTTTTGATGCGCCAAAGATCTGAATAAGTGTGTCGACCACAAGACCTGGCATCGGGGCTTGGCAATATCTTTAAAGCCGTTATCGTTTCAGCAAAAGGGCCCCGCAGGCAGTTCCATGATCTAAATAAAGTCAAACCCTATACAGAACGATCAGGCTTTTTAATGCACTGGCAATTGAGTTTGGGTTTGAAGTACATTGAGCGTTGGCAGAATGTCAGAATATACGAGAGACACTCAATCAGATATGTCATCAAACGGAGGCCCACCCACGGACCCCCGGTCTTATTCGTCTTCAATAACTATTGTTAGAGGTAACGACTGCGCTCACGCTCAATCTCGTCCACAGTATAGGGGTCAGCTTCAGCATCAAAGCGCCGCCAGCCTTCCTCATTGTAGATTCTCCGGCGTTCAACCAAATTGACACGATTTGCGCTCGAGAGAATGCCATCTGCTTCAGTATACCGTTCGTCAGGTACTTTAGCTGTTACGACCGTGCCGCCGCGCCTTACGCCTTCAGCATATAGGTGAGCATCTTCCTCAGGAACGCCAGCTTCAGTAAAGGCGCCGATAAGGCCACCTGCAGCGCCGCCTACAACAGCACCGCCCACCGCTCCCGCAAGTGTTGCGGCAAGCCAGCCAGCCGCTACCACTGGCCCCACGCCTGGGATTGCCATAATGCCTAGGCCAGCCAACAATCCACCAGCGCCGCCGACAGCCGCGCCAATCCCTGCACCAACACCGGCGCCTTCTGCCGCATTGGTTTCTTTGTCGCTATGATGCGAAACAATGCTAATGTCGGAAGATGGAATTCCTGCTGTTTCTAATTCCGCTACTGCAGCTTTGGCTGCTGCATAGTCGTCATATAGACCTGTAACAGTCTTCATTTCACTCACCCTATTCTTTATCTACTAGTATTTAGCTCGCAGGCTACATCGCCTTTTTCGTTACGCTTCCCTGATAATCGAGCTGAACCGACAGTTTTTCAGTCCCCTTCATAGCGGAGGCCTCCCAAATACCGTCAGCTGTGAGTTTCAGTTCCGTAACGTCTGAATACCCAGCCTTTTCAAAGCGTTCTTTGGCTTGATCTTCTGTAAAACTGTTTTCACCCTTAACAGGAGCAGACGGGTTGTTATTTTCCGGCGTTGCCACTGCGGGTGTCTCCGGAGTTTTCGCATCTTGGGAGAATGCCATAGAGGAGACGAGGACAACCGCACCTGTGAGAGCTATCGTTCTTATATCCATTGTTTTTCTCCTTACTGAATGATCCGTTGTGTCGATACCATGAGAACGTCCCAGTGTTCGTTGAGTTCCGTTTGAGATTTAATATGAAGTCAATCTAATTTAGGATACTTGCTCAGATCCATCTGAGAAAAAGGCTATACTTCACCGTCTGAAGCGGTCGCTAATCACGAATTTGATCGATCAGGATAGGGTTCCTGGGGTAGCTTTCTGTTCGGATTACCAGGAGTGTTCGATTGCTCATGTGTAGGCTCCTGGTGATGATCTTTTGGTTCGATCGAGGAAGGGTCAACTGCTTGATGGTCTCGATGAAGTGCGGGATCTGACCACGGACTTTTCTTTTTATCCATTTTATTCCCCTAGAGTTTGTGAACCCCGCCGAAGCGGGGTTCGTGGGTTTAGGCGGCTTTTAGATTAATCTTGGTCTCCGCCAGCTTGGTCAAATCTTCATCGGTTTGACCCTCTTCCTGGAGAGTGGTGTCAAGCAGCTTTACTATGTCCTTGTGTCCCAGTTCAGTGGCCCAGCGCTTCAGCGTGCCATAGCGTGTGATTTCGTAATGTTCCACCGCTTGCGCAGAAGAGATAAGCCCGGCATCAAGAGCTTTTGTTCCCTTGAATTCTTCAATAATCTCTTCGCCCTCTGAAATAATGCCCTCAATTGCATCGCAGGTCTTGCCCTGAGCGCGTTTTCCAAGGATCTCAAATACTTGCTGCAGCCGTTCGATGTGTTCCTGAGTTTGCTCTTTGTGCTTTTCAAAAGCCGCCTTAAGTTCTGGAGCCGCTGCGGCTCTTGCCATTTTCGGCAATGTCTTAACGATTTTGCGTTCGGCGTAGTAAATATCCTTGAGCGTGTCATAAAACAGATCGTCGAGTGTTTTTTCTTTCGAACTTGCCATTGTGGTCTCCTTTGGTGTAGACCCCGCATACAGAGTCAACGTTCATGGATGCCCTTGGTTCCTCCGATAAAGCCTGCAATTTGAATTTGTCCAAGCGCTCGTAACTAACTTTTTTTGAGAACTAAGCTCCAAAATAGTGATGATTGCTCGTCAATATCGTTGTTCGGCGCAGGCGTATCAATTCTGCATTAAGCCTGGTTTTGTCCTGGGAAGCTTGCCGCCACGTTCGGAGTTTGTGGGTTGTGTGCCGAATGATCGGCTTCGCCTTTAGATGAACAGACTGCAACACGCCGTTTCTTTTGTGGTCGGTATCGCAAAAACATTATACGCATACGGCCAAGACCGCGGGACATGGTGGTTTTCGAAAGGGCTTCGAGGAGAATCTCGTTCTCCGACGTCTTGCGACCGAGGATGTGCTCAAGCTAGCGCACTCGATCTTCCAGCTTCTTCACCTCGTAATTGCCGATTATCGGCTCATCGGAACCCACTGTTACAGCCCCTCCCCCGTTCAGGAGCCTACGCCAGCGATACAGAAGATTTTGCGCAACTCCATGCCGCCGAGCCGCAGAGGAAACGGTCACCCCGGAGCATAGCTTTCCTCGATGATCTGCAGTTTGCGTTCGGTTGTCCAGCTGCGCCGCCGGACGTCAGGTCACCCTGTTGAAACTCGTTAGCCATAAGCTTATCCTCAAGCCTGTGCTTGGGCCTTTCTGCTTATGCTAAGTGTCCGGTCAAAAATGGGGGCAGTTCATCGACAAAGCATTCTAGGAATTCTTGCCATTTTCTGCAGATCGCCATGCGTCGCCATCGCAAGTAATGGCGTTCCGCGCAAGATTGGCGTTGAAAAAGCAGGGCGATTCTAGCTGGAGCGGAGGCCATAAACACGATCCTGAAAATCACTGGCATAGATAAGATGATCGAAATCCTGCAGGTCAAATATCTCAACAATATTCTTGAACAGGTCATCGTTTCATCAAGCAGATTATAAAACACACCATGGGCTTCATGGCTTTTCACAGTGCAGAGACAACAATTGCTGGCATTGAAGGGGCTCATATGATCCGAAAGAATCAATTCGCGAATGACTATCGGTCACCATTTCAAGACTTTGCGGAACTCGCAGGTACTGCACTGTCGTGAACGGCGGGAATTCCTTCGGCAACTGCGCCCATTGGCAGCCTGTTGTCGCTATATACTGGATCGCATTCCACAATGTACGTGGATCATGCTCGCGCGGACGTCCGACCTTGCTCATCGGCTGCAAAAGCGGCGCGACGACAGACCATTCATCGTCGGTGCAGTCGCTTGCATAGCGTAAGCCTCGTCTGCCATAGTCGCGACGGGCGGTTTCAGTCCAGGCCATGTGATCCTCCGTAGTCTTGGTAAACCACAGAGAATCATAAACAACTGAAATCACTCAAATTAATTTACGGTTAGTCTCTAAGATGTGAGTAAATGTTATTTATAAAACGTATTGAATTGATAATATTTAAATTCAAAGAATACGGTTTCATTTATATATGGATTTAGCGTGTCTAATGGTGTTTTCGTGTGGACGATGCTTCTTTCACTTCCAGAAGAACGATAATTTCCGGTTATCAATGTATTAATTTCACGACAGTAGAGCTTTTTGCATCAGGCGAGCGCCTCGTTCACACCGTGATCTCGGCCGTTCCGCCGCACTTCCATTGCAGCCCGCCTGCCGCCCTCTATCGGATACGGCGAGGTGAAGTTGGTTGGTTGAAGCCAGTTCCCACCCCGCCGATTGATGATCTGCCCTGATTAGACGACTTGGGTCACTATGCAGTCGTATCGGAATAATGGGCTTTAGACGAAGTCACACTGACATGCGTTTCAATTATTGCCACCTGCTCAGCGATCTTAACGGGATCGTGTATCCCACGCTCAAATTCGCGGATGATGGCTCGCGCCACCCTGTCCTTGTCTTCATGGCCAGTAAGGCATCGATCGAGTAAAACGCAGCATTCTTCATATGCTTTTTGTAGAATGACTAATTCTGCGGGGCGGAAAGTTCCTTGATACTGTGCGTTTCGAAAAGGCATTGATATCACCTCCTATCCAAACCATAGTTAAACAAATGTTAACGGATTGGGCAAGTGAAGCAAGTGACTCTGTGCCCCAATTATGGAAGTTGTTAAGCAGTTTTATCTTCGCGGCACAGATATTTGATCATTCGTCTTCGAGGCGTTGCTGTCGAGCAAGATTGTGAGCGATTAAGAAAAGATAATGTTCACGATCCGCGCGGTGGTGAGACGGTGGTTTGCTGCTGATCGTCGCGAGTTGTTCGTAATCGGCAACGCCGAAGGAGCTAGATGGGCTAGTAAAACTTCCGCATCTCTTACCAGATTGGAGAGAACATGACCGACTTTCTAGAAATCAAAGCCGCTCAGACTTATGCGCTCGGCAAAGAAACTGAAAATCCCGTCGTTCAAAGTTGACGCTTCCTCTTTGAAGCCAAGGCGCTTGTGTCGCTAGGTGACAAGAGTGAAGGACACCAGAAACAAAATGCGCAGCGCTAGAGAAAAGCACGAAGCCTAAGTAGAAGGCAAAATTAGATGACGCATCGACAAAGACACGTAGGCGGCGAGTGTCGAGCTATATCGGATATGAGTCTTCACTCCAAATCCCAGCTAGAACCGGAGCCTTAAGGGCCGCTTGGAGTGGGCGATGGTTCCGATTAAACTTGCGTTATGCAAGCCTCAACGTCGCGTAGTGCTTTCCGACAGTGGTGATAAATCCCGCTATTGCGGCTACGATCCTACTCGGGGTACTGAACCGCGTGTTCGTGCAGTGCTCTAGGCTTACCACATGTCGGCGCTTGCATATTCAGCTTGGCAGCCAAAATGGGCAACCAATGTTGGCTTTAGACCATTTGTCCCAAACGTTCGCAAAGCGAGCATGAGGAAAGGCTTGACGGTCTTTGTAAAATGATGCGTCGGCATAAAGCAGCTTGGTTCTCAACAATTCCATCATGAAATTGAGAAGCAAATGCTTTCGTTTCGTGAGAAGATCGACAACCGGCGTAATGATGTCGGATTCAGTGAATTCGCCTGCTCTATATGGCAGGTCGAAAACTCTTACCCGTACAAGGTGCTTCATGATCGGATCTGGAATGAGTCTCCAAACAGATCCGCCCCGCTCATTATAAAACGGCTGGGTATGTTGATGGTTGTCGATGACAGCTTCGCAACATGCAAGAATATTGTTGACGATGTCGGAAAATACATCGGTCACTACCGAAGTGTGAGTGCTATTCGGCAAACTAAGAACAAGATTTGACCATCCATGCTTTCGTAGAAGTAGGGAAATCTGAAATTCATCAAAAATTTCGTTTTGTTCTTTAATCATCGATACATGCGCGCGGCGAATGGTCGTTTCAATTTAACTCTTTCCGCGCTTCTCCAGTCATTGCTGTCATTTGATCAGACTCGTTCATTGCTGTCGAGCCAAGGAGAAAAATTATGCCTCACATACGTTTCTTCGAAGGGGTTGACTGGAAACCCTACCGTAAGTCACGCTTATAAGGCTAGTTGGCGGGGTTGTGACAACCTTGCGCAGCTTCTCGGGTTGCTAGCAACAAGGCCTTGCGGCTAAGAAACGGATGAAGAGCGAGAAAAACGGCGCTCCATAAGGGCGCAGGCGTGTCAGCCAAATGAAATCGGCTGTCGGATAATATCGGCAGTTGAATTAATTGCTCCCTTTCGAACAATTGATATGAAAGCCAGCCAAATAAATGACGAGGTGGCAACACATGAATGCGCACCCAGCGAATTTTTGCTACCGCTGCCGCCACGCACTAAATCCAGCCTAAAGTAATCATGAGGTCAGTCTGGATTGTTAGGATCCCGTGACTTCCCAGATCCCGTGGAGAGCGCTACCTAAGGGGCCATCTGTACGAATTCATCCTTCCAATATTCAAACAAAGCTATGAGAAAATTACCATTTTACAGATAAGCAAGGGATTCTCATTGTACGCAATCCGCCACGACCCTGCTCCTACTGAGTTATTGCCAATGTTCCAAAGTTTCAAGCATTGTGGCCGTTTCAATCTGTTCGCTGTAGCGATCATGAAAGACTGTCATGAGCGCATCATGGGTTTGATCAACGGAACTGCAAATGGCATCTGTAACGATAACGACTCTAAACCCGCGATCAACCGCGCCAACAATAGTACCGAGTACACAGACGTCTGTTTCACCCCCAGTAATGACTAATGAGTCTATCCCCGATCCTCCCAACATCTCATCAAGCTTTCCCTCACTCCACGGCGAGTAAACATGCTTGTCGAGAACCTTGGCTGGTGGAGAGAAAACTGATAAATTGGGCATCAGCTCTATCAAATCAGGATCAAGGTTCTCCAAGGTCACATTTCTCCATCTTCGGTAGTAGTTTTTCCACATACCTCTGCCTTCCCCTATTCGCCTAGCCGGTATGAAACGCGTGAAGATTGTTCGCTCGGGTTTTTTCGCAGATAGCTTTTCTATGTTGGGTAAGACTTTCTGTGTCCAAGGAATTGCCCAAGGCCCTCCGGGGGCAAAAAGACGTTGCATGTCCACGCATAAATGGAGGCAACTATTGCCCAGCGGACCATGTATTAAACCATCTACAGGCATATCCACCCTTCTAGGCCGAGAGCACCGAAATTGGGACCATTACCATGAACAGTGGGGGAGGGCCCTCAGCGTTGCCACTCCCGATGGTTCACGGAACGTTTGTTGATATCAATACCGATAATCCCATAACTGTTATGTTTCAAAAAGGTTCACGCAACTCCATAGGAATTTTCGTGATTAATTTAGGTACGATCACAAAGGTCCGTCTTGTTGCGGCTAGCGTTTCTGCGCGAGTCGTTTTTAGCATCCGGATAACCATCGTTTTTGAGGTCCGCAGCAGCATCGAAAGCATTCTTTATGCGACCATTAACTCACATTCCTCAGATCAGTTATCTGCGACCTAATAAGCCCTCGAAAAGGTCAGCTCTTTGAGAGCCTATTCCAAAATGTGAAGAGTGATTTCAGCAGGTTATGACTCCATCTGATTTCTGAAATACGATGGAGATCACGATGCCCTAGACCGAAATCACTCGCCATCATTGGCCTTGCAGGGTAAGCCTTTGCCAACCTGTCGTATCGCCAGAGTAACGAATATCCTTGGCATCCGTGATATACGCCGTGTGCGTAACGCTGTGCGTCGTGATTTTTACCACCGCGCTTTGAATGTACACAGGTTCGCGGCTCATGTTTGTTAGGAAGCAGTGCGCGCCAATCGTTCGCCCTTCTCCACGATGTATAACTACGCCGTGTGGACGAATTGACTCAGGTATAAGTTTTCCGGTTCCAGACTTTCACTCGACGTGATTCACATATTGCTGACGTGATTTGGAGGTCAGTAATGTGCACCAAGATGACAGAAAATGACTATGAACTGGCACTTGAGGTTTTTCGGACTTGTCTGCCAGCCGTTGGCGCGAAAGCTAAAAATGACCGCCTATTCCTTGAGGCGTTGCATTATTTCACCCTTCACAACATCTCATGGCGGGCTTTGCCTGAGCGGTTTGGTAACTGGAACAGCGTATGGAAGCGTTTTGACCGTTTAGGTAAAGCAGGTGTTTTCGAGGACTATTTTTCCATTTTGGCTGGGCTTGATGAAAGCGCTCATCTTATCGCTATGTTCGACAGCACCGTCATTCGCGCCCATGTATCTGCAGCAGGCGCTAAAGGGGGCAGGAAGGTCAAGCGCTCGGCCGGTCTCGTGGAGGGTTCGGAACCAAAATCCATCTGAAAACCGACCGAAATGGTCAGCCCCTTGGCTTTGAACTGACCGGAGGCGAAGCCTCCGATAGCAAACAGTTTGAAAGCCTCATGGACACGGGCCCTCAAGTCAGGCACCGCGCTATCATTGCTGACAAAGGCTATGATAGCGACGTTAATCGAGAGATTGCGCGAAAGGCTGGCGCTATCCCTGTGATCCCTTACAGATCAAACAGGCGTAATATTCCGAAGCATTTTGCCACGGCGCTTTATCGAGGTCGCGCACGTATCGAACAAATGATGGGGAAGCTCAAACGGTTCAAACGTGTCGCATTACGCTGCGAGAAAACAGCAAGAAACTTCCGATCCATCGTCGCAATCGCTTCTGCTTTCATCTTAATCAAATCCGTCCACACGGCCTAGCATGGGAGTGGTCTGAGGGATGTTACTCCCCACGAAAATAAGCAGGTAAACAGACCAAATTGTCAATGTGCCAATGCTGGAAAAAGCTGCGACTATTGGCGCATTTTGCTATAAAAACGTGAGCAAAGGAGAGACGCTTTCAATAATGTATTATCGATTCCAAAACCAGTCCCGATAGTCATTGTTGCAAGAACAAATTTACAGACTTCAAATCTAATCGGCGCATTCTGTCGGATGTTTCAGTGGAACGACGGCCTTTACAGCGGACCGGTATAACAGTGGCTGCATAAAAGCGACACTGCAACTTGGTACCATCCCAGATCAAAACAACGACACAGGAATCCGTGCGCGTAATTTAATATCAGTACCAAGAACTCGGTATCTATGAGTAGCGTGAACCACTCAGAAATAACCTTTGTCGATGCCTATCACTTATGTAAGTCGCCTTGACCGCGCCATTCAAATGGGAAGCGTCGAAGTGTATCCGACTTTTTAACGGGCGAAGCCAGCAATAGAGCAATTTTGCTGCATCATCGTATCACATCCCATCGATGACTAAATACCGAAGCGCATTTTCGTTCAGGTGAAAGATTGCGAGAGCTTTCCTGCGTTGCAACTCCATGACTTTACTTTATGAGATTGACGCAGCAAATGCGTTATGATCCTCGCGTGTGGTCTCTCACTTTGTTGTCTAACTTTCGCGCAGAGGTTGATCTGTTCCATTTAACAGAAAAGACAATTAATTGGGTGTAACCCGGAGATTAAAAAGAAACTTGCTAGTCGCCATGTATATCTCCTGCTATTTTATGAGCCGAACCGATTTCTACGGGGACCAGCTGTAATCACTCCCCAAAGCTATCTGCCAGGGTAAGGGTTCTTCGCCATTAAAGTTGCTAGGTGCACAGCATTACGAGTTAGCATGTCAACGGCATTGGAAACCACCTCAGGCACTTCGGTCAAGTCGACAAAGTCGGTACTACCCATAGCCTCACCGACCCAATAACTCACGGCATTCGCAGCTATGGTGAAGCCGACGTCATTTAACGCCTGATAAACCTCGGCAGATACATGATGTGCACCATCTTCGTTGCCGACAACCGCTACGGCGGCCACCCTTCCGTAAGATAACATGCGACCTTGGTCATCTGTTTCGTTTAGAAATGCGTCCATTCGTTCTAAAGCCCGCTTTAGGAAACTACTAGGCTGACCCAGCCAGATTGGTGTTCCTACCACAAGGATGTTAGCGGCTAGAATTTTTTGCCTAATTGTAGGCCATTCGTCGCCATCTCCTTCATTGGAGGAGACACCAGGTTTGATTTGGTAGTCAGCGAGACGAATAATTTCAGTTTCAACTCCCGCTCGCGCCATTGCCTCCGAGATTAGATGCAGCATACATTCCGTCGATGAAGGATTACCGCCCGAGTTTTTCAAAGTAGCGTTAAGTGCGATCGCCTTCAATTTCATGGGCTGGCTCCTTTCGTCGTGACTGCTAACGCCTATACTATTGCTTTGTTCCACAATTTCGCGGTTCTGTTGCCAGTAACGGTAACTAAATGGCAAAAACATTGTTTTTTAATAATGACTTAGGTGGAAGTATTAATATTATCAGCGAGTTTTCGGACGCACTCTATCTAGTGTTACTTGAAATGCTAAGCCAAGGCCTTGTCCAGCTGATACCCAGCCCCTCGCTTGGATGCTTTTTACAATGGTCGACACGGGTCTCGAGCTAATGGAACGATATTGTTACGCGTCTCTCAGTTTCCGATTTCCATAGTTGGGCAAAGCTTTGTGCAGTAGGTTGGTGGGGATGGAGGGGGCTACAACATGTGCCGGCAAATAAAGACCTTCCAAAACGTTACGCAGGTTAACGAGGATTTTCGCAAGGCGGCAACAAGTCAGGCTCCTGTCTAACCAGTGTCGGCGGCATCGTTTCAGAACGAATATTCGAAACTGTAGCGAAGAACAAAAGATCCCATTGCTAGGCGCACCGATATGAAACGAGGCCGTAGCCGCGGCTCACTTTAGACCACAATGAAGAACTCATCTTTTGTGTTGCTGGCAACTGGCGCAACTCGCCTGTTGACGGTGAACTCCTCGACATGTTGACGATGGAGGCCGACGCATCTAGTGAACGACAAACGTTCTCTGATCTGCGCTTTCGTCTATAAGTGAGGAACACAATACGCTTTGGACAGTTTTGTTTTCGTGGGGCCCAGCCGTATTCGGCGGACGCGGCCTTTTTGTGTTCACGTTGCAAGCGGATCAACACTCGAACGTCCCGAATGGCTCGCCCTTCTGGTGGCTGACGATATAAATTGAGGGACTTTTATGGCCAGCGACAAGCTCTCAACCTATAAACGAAAACGGGATTTTAAAAAGACACAGGAGCCGAGCGGCAAAGCGAAACTCAAGGTTTCGAACCGAACGCGCTTCGTCATCCAAAAACACGCTGCCACCAGGCTACATTACGATCTTCGTATCGAGCTGGACGGCGGGTTTAAATCCTGCGCGGTTACAAAAGGACCGTCACTTGATCCCCATGATAAGCGCCTTGCTGTCGAAGTTGAGGATCATCCACTCGACTACGGTGATTTCGAAGGCACCATTCCGAAAGGCCAATACGGCGGGGGTACCGTGATGATCTGGGATCGCGGTTATTGGGAGCCGGAGGGCAATGCGAACCCCAAACAAGCGCTTGCCAAAGGTGATTTCAAGTTCAAACTTGAAGGCAAACGACTGCGCGGGAGCTTCGTGCTGGTTCGCATGCGCAATGACCGTGACGGCGGCAAGCGCACTAACTGGCTGCTGATAAAACATCGTGACGCCTTTTCGGTCGAGGAAAATGGCGAGACGATCCTCGAGTATAACGCGACCTCGGTCGCGTCGGGACGGACGATGGAAACAATCGCTGCCGGTAAGGGCAAGGAACCTAAATCGTTCATGATCGAAAGGGGCGAAGTGCAGGCGGACGCGGTCTGGGACAGTAATCATGGTCTTGCAGCCGATAAACGCGGCGCAGAAGCGAAAACCCAGTTAAAGTAAGCAGGGGCAACAGTAAAGACTGCGATGCCCGACTTTGTTCCTCCACAGCTGTGTGAAACGCGCGAACGTCCGCCTGCGGCCGACGGTTGGATCCATGAAATCAAATTTGACGGTCACCGCATCCAGATGCACATAGATAACGGCGTGGTGACGCTGAAGACACGCAAAGGACAGGACTGGACAAGCAAGTACCCGGCGGTCGTGGCTTCGGCCTCCAAGCTTCCCAATGCCATTATCGACGGAGAGATCTGTGCTCTAGACGAAAACGGAGCGCCAGACTTCGCTGCCCTTCAGGCAGCGCTATCTGAAGGGAAGACGGACGCTTTGGTCTTCTTTGCCTTCGATCTGTTGTTCGAAGGCAACATGGATTTGCGCGAATTGCCTCTTATCGAGCGTAAAGACCAACTGCAGACACTCTTGACGGATGCAGACGATGATCCACGCCTGCGCTTCGTAGAGCATTTCGAAACTGGAGGCGAGGCAGTTCTTAAGTCGGCCTGCCGAATGTCGCTGGAAGGAATCGTCTCGAAACAGGCTGACGCTGCCTATCAGGCTGGCCGTACGGCGACCTGAGTCAAGGCCAAATGCCGGGCGGGACATGAAGTGGTGATCGGAGCCTATGCCAAAACGAATGGAAAGTTTCGCTCTCTGCTGGTCGGCATTAACCGGGGCGACCACTTCATCTATGTCGGTCGAGTCGGGACGGGATATAGCGCAAAGATCATCGACAGGATTCTCCCAAAGCTTCGCGAACTAAAAACCAATAAATCTCCGTTTACAGGGATCGGCTCACCCAAGAATGATTCCGATATCGTCTGGCTACAGCCGGTGCTCGTCGCCGAGATTCAGTTCGCCGGCTGGACTTCTGATGGACTTGTGCGCCAGGCGGCGTTTAAAGGCCTGCGAGAAGACAAGTCAGCGCGGGAAGTCGTCGCCGAAAAGCCTGCACCGCCTGTAGAGGCCGAAGTGCCCTATCAAGAGGTCTTTTTGGCAGGGCGAGAAAGCAAGTATTATGGGCGTACTGATCTCCAATCCTGAGAAACCGCTGTGGCCCGATGCCAGTGATGATCAGCCGGTGATCAAGGTCGAGCTTACGCAATATTATGAAGCCGTGGGCCCTTGGCTCATCGAACATATCAAGGGCCGGCCATGTTCGATCATCCGAGCCCCGGATGGCATTAGGGGTGAGCAATTTTTCCAGCGGCATGCAACGCATGGAACGTCGAGCCTGCTCGAAATGGTCACTGTCTTCGGCGATAAAAAACCTTACCTGCAGATCGATCGTGTCGAGGGGCTCGTCGCCATCGCGCAGATTGGCGGCGTCGAACTGCATCCCTGGAATTGCGAACCGAAACAACCAGAAGTGCCAGGCCGGCTCGTCTTCGATCTTGATCCGGGTCCGAACGTGCCCTTCTCCACTGTGGTCGAAGCCGCCCGCGAGATGCGTGATCGGCCAGAAGAACTCGGACTTGTTAGCTTCTGCAAAACCACTGGGGGAAAGGGTTGCATGTCGTGACGCCGCTTGCTGTAGCAAAGAGCCATAAACTGGGCTGGCCAGAAGCAAGAAGCTTTGCCCACGACGTCTGCTTGCAGATGGCGCGAGAGAACCCAAATCTCTATCTGATCAAGATGGCCAAGAATAAGCGCGAGGGTCGCATCTTGCTCGATTACCTGCGCAACGACCGGATGACTACCGCTGTTGCGTCATTGTCACCGCGAGCCCGACCCTGCGCCACAGTATCGATGCCATTGACATGGAGCCAAGTCAAAATAGGTCTCGATCCAAAGCGGTTCACCCTTCGTACGGTGCCCCACTACTGGCGAATATAAATGCATGGCAGGATTATTGCGACGGGCATCGTTCGCTCGACCAGGCGATCAAGCGCTTGGCAAAGTCAATGAAGCAGGCGGCCTGAACGAAAGACGTTCAAACGGCGCGTGAACGTGAATTTACAATTTAGCGTTAGGGAATAAACAGAAAACCGATAGCGATGCATCCCTCACCGATTGGAGGCGCCTTCTTTCCTCTCGTGTTTCGTGTCGTACAAATCCGTCGGAGTCGAGGTAAAGCGCTCCAGTATCTCCGATAGACGAATTTTAAACTCGAGAAGACATTACTACGAAAAAGGCTGTGGAAATGCGGTTGATATCCATTGGAAAACGCGTGGATAAAATTCTCACTACAGAGCCGACATTCGGATTAAGTATTCGTCAATCTTTCTTAAATTCCATCGAATAGCCGAGCCGAAACAGTACTAAACCTACATATCGAATCGAGGGATTGGTGCCGTCCATGAATAATTGGCTGACACGAGATCTGGATACGCCGAGAAGGTCTGCCAAATCTGCATGAGACATACCTTTTTCCTGAAGCGCAGTCCTCAAGGTCTCTTGGAAGGCGATAACATAATCTTCTGCAACATATTTTTCCACGTCATCCCAACGCTTCATAATCCGCGCCATGAGCTATAACCCCCATCTTTGTCGAAAGCTTGCTAACAATTGGCCTGTAAAGCTCCGATTTGTTTGGCTTATATATCACTCTTTGGTAGCCGGTAATATCTTTCAGGCCTATCAGGGGTCCTGCGAGAAGTCCGCTGCCGGCGGGCCTCATGATTTGAGCAGGTTACTTTTTCGCAGAGCAGTTGAAGGCGTTGGAAGAGGGGCGGAAGTCATAAACGAAAGATGGTGGGGATAACTGATAGTATAAATGTCATCAAAGTCTACACTATTCGTGCTATTCAAGGAATATAAGAGCTGCCGTTACAGAAATTATCGGTATTAACTGCAGTATGTGATTCAAGTGCTCGTATTGTTCTAGCGCAATTGATTTGAAAACACCAATCGTTAAAAAAAGGGACCCTTAAAAGGGAGCGCTATTTTTTCATTGCTGGCGTCATACAGCCATCCCATCGCCTTTTTCAATTAGAGGCGTTCTAAACGGAATGCGGGGTGCCCATGCGTAGGCGCTGAAAGCAGAAGCGCACCGCCAGATGAAATGGGACCGCAGCAACTGATAGCTCTTCGTTCAAACAGCGAGCGACACAGTGAGACTAAGCCGGACATTCTTCCGTTTTGGTTAAACCGACAACGCGTATTAAGACCAAATTGCCAAACGGCAAAATCGATTGTGACTAAAGCCGCTACTGCCATTAGATAGCGTACCATTTTTTATCCTGCATCTTGATTAAGCAGCATTTTGAATTTGCGCAAAGAATAGATGCAAGCAGTGCCATTGGCGGGACTCTTTCATTTGGCGCGATAAGTTCGTTCAGAAACCGCTCGCTCCCCCGCGCTTCTTATTGCTTACGTGATCGGAGGATAGTCCGTAGTGCAAACAAGAGAAAAACTGCCGCGACGATGCCCCAAAGCTGGCCGCCACTGGTGAGATTGCTCCCATCTTCAGTTAAGCAGCTCGATGACGCTTCGGCGATACAATCGTGCCAGCGCCAATACCGTTCATAGTAAAAGTAGCCAAAGCCAAAGCTGGCCAGAAGATAGCAAATGGTTTTCATGAAAGCGATATCGCGCGATACGAGCCTTAAGTAAACATGAAGAACAGCTATTTGTTGCGGAGCGACATCCATTCAACACGCGTTTAACGTCATGCCACTTGAATAGTTTGCTAGTACGGTTAAAGTAACGTTGTCTGTTTCTAAACGATAGGAATGTTCAATGACGACTTTTGCATTAGCTAATTTGCACGATGTTGTCATGGGCAAGGATATTCTCGACTACCTCAAAGGAATAGATGCTACACTTGCACCCTTCGGGGGAAAATACGTTCTTCATGGTAATGGCAATAAAGATGTTCTAGAGGGCGAATTCTCGGGAGATCTAATAATGATCTCATTCCCAGATCGAACTTCAGCCGAGGGCTGGTATAATTCTCCAGAATATCGAAAACTGCAACCACTACGAGCTCAAAATTCGAAAGGTTACGTAATTCTGGTGGACGGAGTTAAAGAAGGACATCGAGCAACCGACATTTTGGGATAAGCGAGAAGCAGCCTGACAGAGCACTCATCGGGTGCTGTAATTGTGCCAGAGTATATGGCCTAGTAGATAACCTTACGAAGGGGCTAACGTCGGTGGGCCACTAATGAGAACGGTGACGCAGAATTGGTGTTGGGAGGGCGAAAGAAGCTCTCTTGCTGGTCGAGTCCCAGCTGATCAGCTTGCCCAAGTCTTATCCCCGACTTGGTTGAGCCTATAACGAATATATAGCGAGTTATCACCACATTCAGCTGCCTCGCTGACGCGGGGCCTTTTCGTTGGACGGCAGCATGACCCGCAGAGCAAGGAAGCTGAATTAATCAACGATATGGTTGAAAAAATCAGCTTTCATCGCTGAAGATTTTGCACGGGTTCATCTTGCCGAAATTGCCGCAATCCTTGAAGAAATTGGTCATCGTCACGAGCTTGTATCAATATCCACACGCTTAACATGAACGTGGGGCAAACGATGTCTAAACGGAAGGTAGCTAGGTCGTACTTTCCTCGATCTGGTTGCTACAAGGTAGGTACCAGATTGAAAAGAAGCAACAAAGCGTCAAAATGAAGAAGCCTTAATTTTTGGAGTTTTCTAATAAACTTTACCTCTCTTAGCTCGACTTTGCACAAAATTGGCATCGATTTTGAGTGCCGCACTGAGCGTCTTTGGTGAATCAATTCGCCGCAGCTTGTGACCTTGCGTCATTCGTCTGATCGGATTCGAACTGTTGAATGACCAAAGCAGATGAATGCAATAATGAGACCGGGGATGCGGTTCCTCATCGTCTTCACCAATGGCTAGAGCCTTTTCGTTGCGGGTTCACAGCGCCCACATGGAGTCATCTGCTCGTCCTTGTCATGGGAGCTCTCCTTGCACCGGGGAAGCGAACAGTGACATCGTGTCTGCGAATTACGGGTCGCGCCGATGTGACCAGCTTTGCCACTTATCACCAGTTTCTCAATCGGGCTCGCTGGAACCCACGCTTGTTGGCAAGACACTTATTATCCATTGTTGTGACACGGCTTGTACCCGAAGGCCCCGTTGTCATTGGAATGGACGATACAATAGAACGGCGATGGGGTCAGCGTATTGCTGCTCGAGGTATATACCGAGACCCGATACGTTCCAGCCATGGTCATTTCGTCAAGGCCAGTGGATTGCGGTGGCTGAGTTTTATGGTTCTTTCACCGGTCCCCTGGGCCAAATGCCTCAAAGCAATGCCTGTGCTGACAATCCTGTCTCCCTCAGAACGATATAGCCAGAAGATGCTCCGAAGACACAAGATGCTGACCGATTGGGCAAGGCAGGGCCTGCTGCAGATATGTCGTTGGCTACCAGGTCGCCAGATCATCTTTGTCGGCGATAGCAGCTTTGCGGTTCATACACTGGCCGCAGCACTTCCAGACAGGGCTACGCTCATCACTCGGTTGCGCCTCGATGCTAATCTTTTTGCAGCACCGTCTCAAAGGCATGAACACACGCTCGGACGACCCGCGCAAAAGGGGCAACCCTTGCCAAAACTAAAAGCTGTGCTCAAGGACACAAATACCTCGTGGCAGCAGATTGCAGTATCGTCGTGGTATGCCAGACAGACCAACAAAGTTCTCGACATCACGTCGGGAACAGCTCTTTGGTATCGACGTGGAACACCACCCAAA
This sequence comes from Ochrobactrum quorumnocens, assembly GCF_002278035.1. Classification (NCBI taxonomy): domain Bacteria; kingdom Pseudomonadati; phylum Pseudomonadota; class Alphaproteobacteria; order Hyphomicrobiales; family Brucellaceae; genus Ochrobactrum; species Ochrobactrum quorumnocens. The sequence goes on from NZ_CP022605.1 coordinate 1,011,678, forward strand.
CACATTCGCTGGGTCATCGTTCGCGATCCAACATCTCGCCGCGAACCGCAGGCCTTCATGAGTACGAATACGGATCTTGATCCTGTGGAGATCATTACCTTCTACGTTCGTCGCTGGCAGATCGAGGTCACTTTTGCCGAGACCCGTGCGCATCTTGGTGTGGAAACGCAAAGACAGTGGAACGATAAGGCCATTCTGCGCACGACGCCGTCTTTGATGGCACTCTACAGCCTCGTAACACTGTGGGCGTGTGATCTACTCGGTCCGAACAGTCTTCCATATGCCGCGTCATGGTACAAAAAAACAAGCTGCACTTTCTCCGACGCCATCGGTGCAGTTCGTATGGTTTTATGGCACCAGGATATTTATCGACAGTCCGCGTTTCACCCGGACATACCTAAAATACCGCCAGGCCGGATCAAACGTATGGCCGAGGCACTTTGCTTCGCTGCTTAATGTGCAAAGTCGAGCTTAGCAGGTTCAACTGTTGATCTCTCATCACGGAAGATAGTTTGAAAGCAATAATCGGATGGCATCGCCATCTGACGTCAGGCTAGACTGCGCTGATGCAATGTTCGGGAGAGACACCTCGTGGAGTTACACAACAAGACTATAATCGTCACGGGCGCAAGCAGCGGAATCGGTGCGGCAGCAGCTCAATTGTTCGTAGACGAAGGAGCCAATGTGGTTCTCGGTGCCCGGCGAGCACGAGAACTTGAAGCTATTACAGAAGGACTCAATCGGGCAAATGGCAGAGCCGTGTTTTTGGCTGGCGACGTGAAGGATGAGGCCTACGCCGCTGCTCTTGTAGACCTCTCCAAAAAAGAGTTTGGTGGGTTGGACGGCGCATTCAACAATGTCGGAATTGTGGGCGAGATGCAGCCCGTTCCGGATATGAGCCTCGGCAATTGGAGCAACGTGATTTCAGTAAATCTGACAGGTGCATTCCTGGCCGCCAAGGCGCAGATACCAGCAATGAGGGTACGCGGACAAGGCTCCATCGTTTTCACTTCATCATTTGTTGGGTTTAGTAACGGTGGCATGTCTGGTATGGGAGCTTACGCGGCGTCTAAAGCAGGATTGATCGGTTTGGCAAAGTCGCTGGCATCAGATCATGCGGCCGAGGGCATACGTGTTAATACCTTATTACCAGGCGGTACGGTCACACCAAGTGGGGGAGAAGGAAATCGGGACGCTCTGAAGTTCATTGCCAGCCTGCATCCCATGAAACGGATGGCAAGTCCCCGAGAGATTGCGCAGGCTTCCTTGTTTCTTCTTTCAGATCGGTCTAGTTTCGTAACCGGGAGCCCATTAATCGCAGACGGCGGAATGTCCGTGAGGTTGACGTAACGACGGTAAGAAACGCTCCCAATAGCTATAACCGCACTATTGGGAGGCGGGGAGTACTTAATATTACGGCCAAGCGAACTACTGTGCAAATCTCTCGCCGATCGCAATCGAAACGGCTTCCCAAACCGCGTCCACTGCAGCGGCGGAACGGCTCACAGATCAATTCAAATTGCCCTGTTATGTAGTTCATAATGCAGGGCGAGTTGAAAGATAATGCGCTGGTGATCGTTTAACATCCCCAGACGAAAACCTCGTTCTCGTCTTAGCGCCTCAATTGGCAATAACTCATTGAGTTTCGCCAATCAGATTTACTGAGATCGCCTTCCTTCACAACTGCCCCCCGAAAGTTGCTTTGGTTCAGATTTAGCTCAACGCGTCAGTAAGGTGCACCCCGAATTTTGGTAGTATAAGCGTTTTCATTGAAACTCAGCTATTGGCAATTCTACAGGATGTACTACATTCTTAAAAAAAACACGGGATCATTCTGTCGATTCAAAAGCCGCTTCGGTAACACAGCAATTATGCGCTGGCTCGATAGTATCACACCTAGTTGCCGTAGCGCCCGGAAAGGCGTGGGGAATCAAATTCAGAACACGGGCTTGACCCGTCGCAACATAGTCTGGGAGGACACTATGATGAGGTTTATCACCACTCTGGCGACGACACTTGTTGTCTCGTGCGCTGCTTTCAACGCAAAAGCGCAAAACTATCCCGACCGGACGATCACAATGGTCGTGCCTTTTGCGGCTGGTGGGCCGACCGATACTGTGACGCGACTTGTTGCGGAATCCATGTCCAAGGACCTCGGACAACAAGTTATCGTCGAGAATGTCGGCGGCGCAGGCGGAACACTTGGCGCCGGGCGCGTTGCAAGCGCTGATCCTGATGGCTATACGCTACTGCTTCACCATATCGGAATGGCTACGAGCGCCACTCTCTACCGCAAGCTCGCCTATGATACGCTGAACGCGTTCGAATATGTCGGTCTGGTCACGGAGGTTCCTATGACCATCGTTGCGCGCAAGGATCTTGAGCCAACCGATCTCAAGGAACTGACCGAATATGCCAAGGCCAACAAGGATACCGCGACAGTCGCCAACGCTGGTATCGGCGCAGCTTCGCATCTTTGTGGCATGTTGTTTATGAGCGCGATTGACACTCCACTTGTCACAGTTCCTTACAAGGGGACCGGTCCCGCCATGACTGATCTTCTCGGCGGCCAGGTCGACATCATGTGCGACCAGACAACCAACACCACGAAGCAGATTCAGGCGGGTACAATCAAGGCTTATGCGGTAACCTCACCTGAGCGCCTTGAGGTGTTGAAAGACATTCCGACATCAAAGGAAGCCGGTGTGGACGGCTTGGAAGTGGGTATCTGGCACGGTATCTATGCGCCTAAGGGAACCCCGGACGAAATCACCGAACGCCTGTCGAAATCACTTCAGGTTGCCCTTAAGGACGAGAACGTTGTTGGCCGTTTTGCCGAACTTGGAACAGAGCCGTCTTTTGAAGCCGATGCCACACCAAAAGCATTGAAGTCCAAGCTAGAGTCCGAAGTTGCGCGCTGGAAGCCGATTATTGAAGCAGCCGGACAATACGCGGACTGATCGTATAATAGGCAATTAGGGTTTGGGTGAATATCCCTTGATTGCATTTCCGCCGTTCGCAAAAGCCGCAGCAAAGTACCCCTGACCTCACTTGCCGGGCCACCGGCGCAGCCCTTTCAACGGCAAATCCGAAAGACGATAGGCCCATGACCGAGCCTTCAAGTAAATTTTCGATAGATACGGCCAACGGTTTGTGCGGTGCGCTCCTCACCATGACCGGCGTTTTTTTTGCCTATCAGTCGCTGACTCTGGACCTTGGTACACCGCTGCGCATGGGGCCGGGATATTTCCCGCTTGTCCTTTCTGGTGCACTGATAGTGCTTGGACTGGTTGTTTTTGTCCAGGCGACACGTCTCTCCGGCGAGCCGATAGGCCCAATTGCATGGCGCGGCCTGCTCTTCATACTGCCGGCGCCGATATTCTTCGGCTTGACTGTGCGTGGCCTCGGCTTCATACCGTCACTGTTCCTGACATGCCTCATTGCTTCTTTCGGTTCGTTGCGCATGAACCCGTTCACAGCGATCATTCTTGCTGCTGCGATAACGGCATTCTCCGTCATTGTTTTTAGCTATGCGCTTGCACTTCCCTATCAACGTTTCGGACCCTGGTGGCCGGTTTAGGGAGCGCGGATATGGATCTTTTTGGCAATCTTGCGCTTGGTTTTTCGACCGCATCGACGCTTGCGAACCTCGGTTTCTGCCTAATCGGCGTGTTACTTGGCACATTGATCGGGGTCCTTCCAGGCATCGGTGCCACGGCAACTATCGCCATGCTTTTGCCGATCACGTTCCAGATCGGGGATCCGGTATCTGCGCTGATCATGCTTGCGGGTATCTATTATGGAGCCCAGTATGGCGGCTCGACCACCGCAATTCTCATCAACATGCCCGGAGAATCCTCGTCTGCGGTGACGGCCATCGACGGCTATCAGATGGCGCGGCAGGGCCGCGCCGGTGCAGCACTAGCAATCGCAGCAATAGGTTCGTTCTTTGCCGGTACTGTCTCCACCTTTCTGGTCGCAATCTTTGCTCCTCCACTCACCGAAATTGCTCTCAAATTCGGATCGGCTGAGTACTTCTCGCTAATGGTCGTCGGACTGGTGTCCTCCGTCGCGTTGGCGCACGGTTCGATAATTAAGGCTCTTTCGATGGTCGTTCTGGGACTTTTGCTCGGCCTTGTGGGGACCGATATCTATACCGGTACGCCACGTTTCACGCTCGGCATCACGGAATACGCTGATGGCCTCAATTTTGTCGCTGTTGCCGTTGGCGTATTTGGTATTGCAGAAATTCTACGCAATCTCGAAAACGAACATTCGCGCGAATTGCTGATGGCCAAGGTCACAGGATTGATGCCGACGCGAGATGATTTCAAGCGCATGACGGGACCAATCCTGCGCGGAACTGTGATCGGATCCGCCCTCGGTATTCTGCCTGGAGGTGGAGCTATTCTTGCATCATTTGCATCATATACTGTGGAAAAGCGTATATCCACGACACCTGAGGAATTCGGCAAGGGCGCAATTGCAGGTGTTGCAGGGCCAGAATCCGCTAACAATGCGGGCGCGCAGACATCCTTCATTCCAATGCTAACACTCGGCATTCCTGCCAACCCTGTTATGGCGCTGATGATCGGCGCCATGATTATTCAGGGCATCGTGCCGGGCCCGAATGTTGCAACCGAACAGCCAGCATTATTCTGGGGCGTGATCGCATCCATGTGGATCGGCAATCTTATGCTAATCATCCTGAACCTACCGCTGATTGGTCTATGGGTGAAGCTCCTAACCGTGCCTTACTATGTGCTGTTCCCGATTATTATGACGTTTTGTTCCATCGGCGTTTATAGTGTCAATTCCAATGTCTACGATCTCTTCGCAGTCGCATTTTTTGGCTTCATCGGCTATCTTCTCACCAAACTGCGTTGTGAACCTGCTCCCCTGCTATTGGGCTTTGTTCTCGGTCCATTGTTGGAAGAACATCTGCGTCGCGCCATGATCCTGTCTCGCGGAGATCCTGCAACGTTCGTCACCCGGCCGATCAGCGCCACTCTGCTTACCCTGGCGGCAGTCGTTCTCGTGGTTGTGCTGCTTCCATCGGTACGCAAGAAGCGCGACGAGGTCTTCGTCGACGAGGGATAACCCGGCTTGAACCAAGAGCTGACCATGATACTGTGGTTTTATATAAGAAGTGATCTTGGACAATCGTTCCACGTTGTCAGTCTATGCGTCGCGAAACTTTTTTGCCTTTGACTCACCCAGCCTTATACCTCGTCAAGACAGATGGAATGTGAGTCCGATCAATCCTGGTATGTTCGTACAACTGACAGTGGAATGTGAATGGCCGCAAAGCGAAATTCCACCGCAGGATTCCTCTTCTCATCGGCAGCCAGATTTACAGGAAACAGGATAATCTCTATGAAGCCTCGACGTCGCTCGATCGGCCCCCGTCGCCGTTATCCCATTGCCTGTTCATAGTTCATCCGCCAGGGCGATACCCAAAAGCGCGGTTGTGTTGTGCGCGTAGCCATTGCTGCGCTTTGCTTTAAATGTATCAACCCAGCTCGAGCTGAGTGAATGTGGCGTAGATTGCAAACTTCCCTCGTACGGAACGTTCTAGCGAATGCTGAAAACTTCTGGATAGGGGGACGAGGCGACACATCATCACATCTGCGTCGACAACAAAAAACACGTGTCTTGCTGAATCTACGTTTTCGCTTGAAGCGGGCAAAAACTGAGGAAAGTGAATGCCGTCGGATGTCGACAATGCGCTAGAAATGCGTTGCCAGATCATCGCTATGTAGCAGATTGGATGGCCAGAAGGTTTGCTAATACCTTCTTTTACCTCCACACCATTCCCGTTTTATGTCGCTCGTATAGACGAGGGTCAGCTTTTGCGGCCAACCCCTGACGGGGTAAGACTCGCCCGCATTTTTTGCAAAATTCGATTTAGTTTTTCCATGCGAGGGCAGGCACTTTCACCCGCAAGCGGCAAAAGTGCGCCATCACTTAAATATGGCAAATAGAATTTTGCAAAAAATGCGGGTGAGCTGACCGCAGCAGATCCATCGTCTCTTCGTGCGCCATCGGGAATGGTCCCGAGCAACCGAAGGAAACAGAACCATGGCCACCACAATCGCAACCCTGACGCAGAAGACTGACGGTACTTTCGAGGGCGTTTTCGCCACCATCCGGGTCAATGCCCCGATCGCCATCGTCCCGAACACTACCAAGGTCAGTGAAGAAGCCCCCGATTTCCTGGTTATTCATCGCCTAAGCGGTTTCGAGATTGGCGCCGGATGGAACCGTATCGCCCGTCAGACCGGTGAAGAGTACGTCTCCATAAAGCTGGAAGCCCCGGAAATTGGCGTGCTCTTCGGCAACCTCGCGCAAGCCCCGGGCGGTGATCCGGATAGGAAAGTCATCCTCTGGAATAACCAGAACTGAACCACGAATGGAGCCGGTCCCGAATTTCGGGGCCGGCTTTTCTATGTAAGGTCCGGCTGTATCTGCACTGACAGTGGAACGAGAGCAGGTGTCGAACCTGCTTTCGTTCTTCTTATGACGAACAATCATCAGCAGAATGGAACCGGTTCTGATCCAGTGATTTTGTCTTGTATCCCCGTGCTCATTTTATCCGCAGCAGATCGAGGAACATTGACACTGCTTCTTCTTCCCGTTTGAAATGATGTATCTTTGTTTGTCCGGTTGCGCCGATACGATCCCATCTGCGTATCAGAAAGGGAGCCTGAACAGGGTAGTCTCGATAGACAGCACATAGGAATGCGGCATGGCATATGTTCGGGCGGGCCGCCTTCGACAATGGGATGCTGTGCGCTTCGCCTATGGAGCTTCTTTGAAACTGAGGGTTTAAGCGCCGTGTTCGACGAACGACCAAACATCGACGCGCATGCAGGGTTGCAGAACCTGCTTTGCCTGTTTCATCCGGTCGTTGATGTGTTAATGATCCGCGGATCATCACGCTGCCCATTGTGTTTGCGGCTTTCGTCAAGACCGAAGTCGCCCATGGGGTGCCTTATCGGTTGTTCCTTTTGATGACTGTCGGCTTTGTTGGAATATCGATGGGTTATTCGAGGTTCGCTGATTGGTTCGCGCTGCCCGGTGCTGAATCCTGCAGCACTCAGTTGCTGCCCTCCGCTGCGCTCACAATATTCAGTGACTTTTATGTTTCCCCGCTTTGACGAACCGGTTGACTTCTGCGGCTTCGTCCATTTCCTTTCGCCGGAAATAGATCGCACGACCACACCGGATCGGACTGTGTGGCCCTGTAGGATGATGATCTGCTCGTCATTGGGCTGCATCTGAAACTGTAACATCTCCGCGCTCAGACACAGGGGATCGGAAAGCGATCTCGCCCAAATCCTGCAAGCGTTGATATTCTGTTGTTGCGGGTGACAATCTCGCCAGTTCCAGAAGTCCGCCCAGCAGGAATGCCCGATCGACATTTGATAAACCCGCACGAATGACGATACTACCGAGCAGGATTTTCTCTCGGGCCACTTTTTTGCGATCAGTTGCCATGAGGAGCCTCCGCCGCCGCTCCAATCTCGCCATTTGTCTGTTTATGCGGCCAAGCTGTTTCCCCATTGGTCTTCTTTGTTGGCGCTTTAGGAAATCGCGCGGCGATCTCTTCGACGATGCGATCGATGTCCTCATCGCTCAGTTCCATTTCTGCTAATCCTGCCTTTGTTGCAGCACGCGCAAAGCGGTCAGCCGATTTGACTATCAAGAGTTTTCGACGTTCACGCAGCTTTTCGATTTGTGTGTCGATATCGGCTATCGAAACTTTGGCGGCCATCAGTCGGCTTCCTTCTGTAGGGCAAAGTAGTTGGAAGCTTAACTGACTAGAAAACGACAGTCAAATAAGCTAGCCTGCATAGGCCTCCTGAACGTCACTGCGGCTATTTCGTCATGGATCATCTTTGGGAAAGGCGGCATCGGCCCTTGGGTCCGAATGATTTGAGGGCGCAATATACGTCGCTCGCGCGACGTTTCCTGGAAGGCGAGGAGATCGGTCGTGGCGATCATGTTCATCAGAGCGCAGGTAATCAGCAGAAGCGCGGGGCGTAGCGTCGTTTCGGCGGCCGCTTATCGTCATCGCGCCCGGATGTTGGACGAACAGGCTGGGACCTCTTTCAGCTATCGTGGTGGCGCCAGTGAACTCAAGCATGAAGAATTGGCGCTTCCGGACCAGGTCCCAGCGTGGCTGAGGTCCGCAATAGACGGCAGAAGTGTCGCTGCAGCAAGTGAGGCTTTGTGGAACGCGGTCGACGCGTTCGAGACGCGGGCGGATGCACAGCTTGCGCGTGAACTCATCATCGCACTGCCGGAGGAACTGACGCGGGGGGAGAACATAGCCCTTGTCCAGGAATTTGTTCGGGACAATCTGACTTCAAAGGGGATGATTGCTGACTGGGTTTATCACGACAAGGACGGCAATCCTCACATCCATCTGATGACGGCCTTGCGGCCGCTGACTGGAGAGGGGTTTGGGGGAAAGAACGTGCCGGTGCTTGGGGGTGATGGTGAGCCGCTCCGTGTGATCACGCCGGATCGACCGAATGGAAAGATCGTTTACAAGCTGTGGGCTGGCGACAAGGAGACGATGAAAGCCTGGAAGATCGCCTGGGCGCAAACAGCCAATCGGCATCTGACGCTTGCTGGCCATGACATTCGTCTTGATGGACGCTCCTATGCTGAGCAGGGCCTTGATGGAATTGCCCAGAAACATCTTGGGCCGAAAAAGGCGGCGTTGGCACGCAAGGGTATTGAGATGTATTTTGCACCGGCGGCCCTTGCCCATCGACAGGAGATGGCTGATCGGCTCCTGGCCGATCCCGGCTTGCTGCTGAAACAACTTGGCAACGAGCGCTCGACCTTTGATGAAAAGGATATGGCGAGAGCGCTGCACCGCTATGTCGACGATCCATCCGATTTTGCCAATATCCGTGCGCGGTTAATGGCATCGGACAATCTTGTCTTGTTGAAGGCGCAGCAAGTGGATTGGCAAACTGGCAAGGTGACTGAACCCGCAATATTCACCACGCGCGAAATTTTGCGCATCGAATATGACATGGCGCGCTCGGCGGAAGTTTTGTCACAGCGCAAGGGGTTTGGGATTGCGGACGCGAAGATTGCGAGGGCTGTCCGGAGTTTTGAAACGGCTGATCCGAACAAGTCTTTGGTGCTTGATCGTGAACAGGTTGAAGCCGTCCGTCATATTGCTGGTGACAGTGCCATTGCTGCTGTTGTTGGACTGGCAGGTGCCGGCAAGTCGACGCTTCTTGCCGCTGCCCGTGTTGCCTGGGAACATGAGCATCGTCGTGTCTTCGGAGCAGCTCTTGCAGGAAAGGCTGCGGAAGGACTGGAGGAGAGTTCTGGTATCAAATCGCGAACCCTTGCGGCGTGCGAACTTGCCTGGGAAAATGGTCGTGATCTGCTCAAACAGGGCGACGTGTTGATCGTTGATGAAGCCGGTATGGTGTCCTCGCAACAAATGGCGCGGGTGTTGAAGGCGGCAGAGAATGCTGGTGCGAAGGTGGTTTTGGTCGGTGACGCGATGCAGCTTCAGCCCATCCAGGCGGGTGCTGCTTTCCGGGCCATAGCGGAGCGCATTGGCTTCGCTGAGCTTGCCGGTGTGCGCCGTCAGCGAGAAACATGGGCACGTGATGCCTCACGAATGTTGGCCCAGGGCAAGGTCGGGGAGGGGTTGGATGCCTATGCGCAACACGGGCATATATTCGAAGCTGAGCGGCGTAGCGAGGCCATAGAGCGTATTGTCACTGACTGGAGCAAGGCGCGCCAACAGGCAATTGCGACCTGTGTTGCCGCGCGCAACGGCGGACGACTGCGCGGCGATGAGATGCTCGTGCTTGCCCATACCAATGAAGATGTAAAGCGGCTCAATTCCTCCCTTCGTACTGTGATGAACAGGGAAGGCGCGTTAACAGAGGTTCGAGAATTCCGGACCGAGCGGGGTGTCCGCGAATTTGGCTCTGGTGATCGGATCATCTTCCTTGAAAATGCTCGGTTTGTTGAAAAGCGCGCAACCCGCCCTGGTCCACACTATGTCAAGAACGGCATGCTCGGCACGGTCGTTTCCACCGGTAGCAAGCGCGGTGGCCCACTGCTTTCAATCCGTCTCGACAATGGAAGTGATGTGGTCCTTAGTGAGGACAGTTATCGCAACATTGACCATGGCTATGCGGCGACGATCCATAAATCGCAAGGGTCGACCGTTGATCGGACCTTCGTACTTGCCAGCGGCATGATGGATCAGCATCTGACCTATGTGTCGATGACCCGCCATCGTGATCGGGCTGATCTTTATGCAGCGCGTGAGGACTTTGAACCAAAACCGGAATGGGGCGGGAAATCGCGTGTCGACCATAGGATGGGTGTCACTGGGGAACTGGTTGAGACGGGCGTGGCAAAGTTCCGGCCGCAGGATGAGGAAACGGAGCAAAGCCCCTATGCCGATGTGAAGACCGATGAGGGGACTATACATCGTTTGTGGGGCGTCAGTCTGCCCAGGGCCTTGTCCGAGGGTGGGGTGTTGAAAGGCGACACGGTTCTTTTGAAAAAAGATGGTGTGGAAATCGTCAAGGTCAAAATCCCTGTCATAGATAAGGAAACCGGACGGAAGAGTTTCGAGGAACGCGAGGTCGAGCGAAACGTTTGGACGGCAAAACAGCTCGAAACTGCCATTATACGAAGTGAGCGGATTGAGCGTGAAAGCCACCGTCCGGAACTGTTTGGGCAACTGGTTGAACGTCTTGGCCGTTCAGGTGCAAAAACCACAACGCTCGATTTTGAGAGTGAAGCTGGCTATCAGGCGCATGTTCGCGACTTTGCCAGAAGGCGCGGGATCGACACGCTTGCCGGGGCTGTGGCGGGAATAAAACAGCGTGTCGAACAAAAGCTGGCGTGGCTTGATGACAAGCGCGGGCAGGTGGCGAAACTCTGGGAGCGGGCCAGTGTGGCGTTTGATATCGTGATCGAGCGCGAAAGAAGCGTTTCCTATAATGACGACCGTTTTGAAAACCTTGCAGCACGATCACCTGAAACATCAGAGCGGGGCGGCGGCGGGCCATATCTTATTGCACCCACAACCCGGTTTGCACGCAGCCTCGAGGAGGACGCCAGACGTGCTCAGCTTCACTCGGATCGCTGGAGGGAACGAGAAGCCATTCTTCGGCCTGTATTGGAGAAGATCTATCGCGATCCCGACCGTGCGCTGGCCAGGCTCAATGCGCTTGCGTCGAACAGGCACACAGAACCCCGCCGCCTTGCGGAGGATCTTGCGACCACGCCGCAGCGTCTTGGTCGCCTGTTAGGATCGGATCGCCTCGCTGATGGCCGTGCTGCCCGTGGTGAGCATAAACAAGCACGCGCTGCACTGTCAGAACTCAGCCCTCTCGCGCGTGCTCATGCGACAGAATTCCGGCGCCAGGCCGAAGGCTTTGGCCTTCGCGAGAAGCAACGGCGAGCGCATATGGCATTGTCGATCCCGGCGCTTTCGAAACCGGCAATGGCGCGCCTCTTAGAAATCGAAGCGGTCCGCAAGAGCGGCGGGCCTGATGCCTACAAGACCGCCTTTGCCTATGCCGTCGAGGATCGTCTGCTGGTTCAGCAAGTGAAAGCCGTCAATGAGGCGCTGACGGCGCGCTTCGGCTACTCCACTTTTACGGATAAAGTGGATGGGGTTGTTCAGCGCAATAGGCTTGAGCGCATGCCGGACGGTCTTACCCCTGAACGTCGAGAGAAACTGACACATCTGTTTGGCGCTGTGCGCCGCTTTGCAGACGAACAGCATATTGCTGAAAGGAAAGACCACAGGAAGTTGGTTGCAGCCGCCAGCGTTGAGCCTGGCAAAGAGAGCACTCTGCGTCTTCCGATGCTTGCAGCCGTGACAGAGTTCAAAACGCGCGCTGAAGACCAGGCTCAAACGAGGGCGCTCGCAGCAAACCATTATAGACACAATCGCGCAGCCCTGGCCCAAACAGCGTCCAGCATCTGGCGTGATCCTGCTGGCGCCGCGAGCACGATTGAGGGTCTGATCCTGAAAGGCATTTCTGGCGAGCGGATCGCTGCGGCTGTGGCAAACCATCCCGAAGCCTACGGCGCGTTGCGCGGTTCTGAGCGCATCATCGACAGACTACTGGCAGGCGGTCGCGAGCGAAAGAACGCCGTTAAGGCCGTTATGGAGGCGGAAAGCCGTATCAGATCGCTGGCAGCGTCCTATGTCACCGCTCTCGATAGCGAGCTCAAGGTCATCGTCGAAGAGCGTCGGCGTATGGGAATTGCAATTCCCGGAATGTCGCCAGCGGCTGAAGATGCGTTGCGTGAGCTTACAGCGGGGATCAAAACGAAGGAGACCAAGCTCGATATTGCCGCACGCTCACTCGATGCCAGAACCTGGCAGGAATTTACCCGGGTAAGCCGGGCGCTCGATCTCAGGTTTGGACGCGATGCGATCTTGCGCGGTGAGAAATCGGTCGTCAACGTCGTACCACCACAGCAGCGCCAAGCATTCGAGGCCATGCAAAAGCGACTTAAAACTTTGCAACAGGTCGTTCGCATGGGAAGTACGGAGCAAATTGTAGCAGAGCGTCAGCGCCGGGTCGTGGAACGTGGTCAGAGTATTCAGCACTGAGTTTTAAGGAGAAAAAACGGCGAACGCCATTAACGGAAAGTATCTCATTGCGGCCAGCCTAAGAAGCCCACTACCGAGATATTTAGCCAAGCGCCTGGCGTTGTGATCGAGGGCCTTAACGCTCCATGCAGTGATCAGGATAGTGCGAAAACGCTACGATTTGCTTCAGAAATAAAGGTGAGGATTTGTTAGTTTGATTGGCCAGTATTTCTTTCGAATGGGGGGAATAACGCGTCTCTCGACGGGGTCCATTCAAGTTGGCCTCCAGGCCCTGTTTTGCATAGGTCGAGCCCTACTTGTAGGAGAGACCAAATCCCATGGAACGTGGCGAGATCAAAGGCTTCCACACGCAGGTGAAGGCCGTTTGCAGTGGGACTGAGGATCGCGCGCCCGTCGCCAAATGTAATCAGCTTATCATGGCCTGAAAAATCGACTGATACAATATACGCGCGGTATTCAAGGCAGAATGTCTTGCCGACTTTCTCAGGGTTGGTGATATCGATGAACGTTTCGGCGGTATAATTGGGAATGTACATGAAATGGGTATACCTCCTCGTTTGTTGGAAAAATTAAGCCTCAACTGCGCTCTAAACTATCTCAGGAAATAAGGGGGGGAAGGGGTATGACTGGCGCAGGCATGAACGCCAACATTCGACCTAGCTTATGGGCTCGGTTGAGTTGATCGTAAACTTGCGGATAGTTAGGCTCGTATGCTCTGCCACAAAGAACAGTTCCTCGTCATCTTGTGTTTCTGTGAAAACCTTCGGTAGCATCAGATCTCAAGATTTGCGGACCACATCAGGGAAAACATGAGTTGTCTGGCGGTTTTCTTTGCCGGCTTGACTTAAAAGGGTGAGGCATGCCGCACATGAGAGATTGTATCCACACATTTCAAATCCCACTCGATAGATTGATTAAAAGCCAGATGGCCGATGAAATCTTATGAGAACAAAATTGGGTAAGTATTCTCAGCACCAAATTTAGCTACAAGGACACGATCATGCAGTAACTTCGTTGTAAGTAGGGATTCTGGATCAGGCTTGCCACCAATTGGCATAGACCGCTTCTTTGGTCGTTTTTCATGACGAATCCCGTTGGTAAAAGGTATGGTGTTCGCTTTTCGTTAAGCTATGACATGACGCATGATATACGACGGGCTGGAGGCAAGTAGCAGCGTCAATGGCGCGGAGTTTGGTCCGATTTTTCACGATGCTCTGGCGGATTAGGATGAGGGGGTGCCAAATGAATATTAGCTTGCCCCCCAGCAACCGTTCTCCTGATTGATTATCCGGGTGTGTAGGCATTTTTCCGCTATCGCCCATACCAGTAATTGGAATCACCGGCGGCTTCAAGATTTAGATTGAGGATCAGGCGTGGCTCGGCTTTTAAAACCCGCAATCACACACTGGATGCGATTATGGAAAAAGCGATGCTCTTCCCACTCGAGAGACTGCTCGCGAACTTTCAGGCAAATGCTCAACAAGTGCCGGTCTATATTGACTGCGTGAAAGCCGGCTTACGGGGGTGCCAGTCAGCCCTATATTTGAGCAGTCACGGCTAACCTTCGTCCTCTTTACGCGAATGACTTTGACTGTTTGACTGCCTGCCGGGTTGTGGTTCGGGCGGGGTGCTCCATTCCGTATGGATTCTGAGGATACTAGCAACTGAAAGTGCGCAATGTGGCGAGCGAGTGCTGATAGCGATCAGTCTCAGTTTCGGACCAGACAACGTCATTCATTACACCAGCTTCCCGTCAGCCGATATGTGAGATGGTCCAGAGACCGGCAATTCATTCGTACAAACAACCATAGCCATAAAGCAGATAGCACTGGAAATTTTGCCAAGATCTATGGCTTCGATGCGGACAAAACTCGCCTAAGAGGAAAGCAAGCCGGAAACGCAGCAATGTTGATCTACCGGCTACCAGTCGGCTCGTACCAGCTTCGCGAGAGATGTGAGAGCGATTGACATAATGATGTAGCGACGTCATGATGTCGGTATGATGATAGAGACAGACCACGCACCACTTTACGCTAAGGTTGAGGCTACGTTGGCATCCGAAATTGCCAACGGCATTCTCGCTCGCGGCGCTCAACTTCCACCTGAAGATATTCTGATTGAAAGGTTCGGTGTCAGCCGAACGACTGTTCGAAAGGCAGTCGAAAATCTCGTCGTGCGCGGATTGGTGGAGATTCGTCGCGGCAAGGGAACATTTGTTACCGAGCCGAAGATTCTGCAGGAGCTGACTGAATTGAGCGGGTTTGTGGAGGACATGATCGCTCTAGGCCGGAATCCAACCGCAAAACTGCTGGATAAACGTCCCGTGCCCGCCAGCGATGTCGTCGCGGCGCATTTGGGCATTTCCGTCGGAACGCAGGTTTACCGTATCGAGCGGGTTCGTTTGGCCGATGGTGTTGCTATGTCGTTCGATGAAACCTATTTACCCTTGGACATTGGCGAGAAGATCGGGAGCAACGATCTGGAAGCGGAGCCGATCTTTTCGTTGCTCGAGAACAAGTATGGCCTGCCGCTTGTCGAAGCGGAATATCATCTAGAAGCTATCACAGCAAACGACCAAGTCGCCCAGGCGCTGGAGATCACGCCCGGAAGCCCTGTCTTTCTGATCGAGCGGACCTCCTTTTGTGAAGGTCCGAAGCCGGTTGATTATGAAAAGCTCTATTATCGCGGCGACCTCATTAAGTTCACCACCCGCTTATCGCGCCGGTCAAGGCAGAACCCATGATTGGAGTTCCTGATATGGGGGCGACCGGTGCTCTATCGCTATTTGTTGCTGCCTTCGGCGCAAGCGCGCTTGGGGGTGTTCTCGGTATGGCAAGCGGTATATTCATTGTCCCAGTCCTAACAATTCTGTTCGGTATCGACATCCACGCTGCGGTCGCTGCTAGCTTGGTGTCGGTAATTGCGTGTTCGTGCGGCAGCGCGGCACCGCTCCTGAAAGCGCGTATGACCAATGTAAGGTTAGCTGTCGTCCTGGAGACTGGAACGACGTTGGGCGCGCTTACCGGGGTGTTTCTGATCGGGATTATTCCGGTCGCTTATCTGTATTTGTTATTTGCCGCTATTCTCGTTGTGTCAGCGCAACAAATGCTCAACCGCCGCCGTGATGTGAACCAGCCGACCGTATACGCGCAACGAAGTTGGGCAACACGGTTGCGCCTGCACTCCGCAGTTCCCGATCGCACAGGGGGAACCGTTGCGCCTTATCATGTAGGCTCCGTGCCGATGGGTTTGTCGCTAATGTATGGGGCCGGTCTGGTCTCGGCGTTGCTCGGAATTGGTAGCGGTCTGCTAAAAATCCCCGCCATGGATACGGCCTTGCGGCTTCCAATCAAGGTTTCTTCAGCAACCTCGAATTTTATGATTGGGGTAACGGCATCCGCGAGCGCGGGCGCCTATTTCGTTCGCGGTGACATAAATACAGCAATCGCCGGTCCAGTTGCGCTCGGCTCTGTTGCGGGGGCCTTCGTGGGTGCGCGGATGCTGATGGGTTTTTCCGGTGACAAGCTCCGCATCGTCTTGGTGATAGTGCTTATGTTACTGGCTATCGCGATGGCGGTAAATGGATTCAACCTGCATTTCGCAGCGTGACAGGAAAATTCCCATGGACAAATACTTTAGCAGAGCCGCGGGGGAGGAGCGAGCTATCGCCAGATTGTTGCATTATGGCACGGGACTGGCTTCATTTGTCATCGCAGCAGGATTGGCGCTTCAATGGCTGCACCCCTTCATAAGGACGATTTTTGGCGTGAGCGGATACGAATTGGTGAAAGCTGGCGTTGGCCTATTCATTTTTCTTCCCGTCTCTAGAGTGATCCTTATGCTCATCCAGTTTTCACTAGCACGGGATCACGCCTTTATCGCGATTTCAGCGTTGGTCCTGACAGTGGTCGGAGCTGGCTTCTTGTTGGGCATTTAATACGTGTTTTTCTGTATGGCCAGCAGTGTTCATCGCATACGTGCCAAGCTTTCACGCACGACACCTCTCGTCTTAATGGCTATCGCGGCATATGCAGAGATTGTCGATCGCATCTGCAAACTCTGATAGCGTTCAGCCATCTCTTCAGTTTAAACGAGGATTGTGAAAGCAAGATCGCCAGTCAGGTGCATGAAACGGAACAGAGTGCCCAGCAAGTTCGAGTCCGGGCAATTTTCAGTTCTTCAAGTGACTGAAATATAAACGATTTGGAAATGCTTACACGACGTTTGGGAGGAAACGTCAATAATTGGGTCGAAACGATCATCTGACGCTCGAACATAAGCTGATAGCCAAAACCCAAATGAGAGGGGCGCGCTCACAGGCAGTGTATAACGCCTTTATCGGCTCTCAACTTCATTAAAAAAACATACACAGATCACCCTGCATGTGTGATGTTGGAAGAATTGAATTTTTAATTAGTGTACTCGAGTGCCCATGCGTAAGCCTGCGCCTGAGGCACAGGCTCGCCATGCCTAAGGACGGAGGTTTCGAAGACATCTTTGGCAGGAACTTTTACAGGCGAGGTTGACATTTTGGGCTGATTATATTGATATCAAGGTAGATTATTGATCATCACTGACAAACTGTGGACCCCAAAGGGAGTTCAGTATAGACAATGCAGTCACTGCCCTTCCTGGGGAGAAAGGCGCAGCAGGCGATAACCCCGCTTGTCGCGTGGTGTCGGTGGCATTCTAAATGATACGCGCTGACAGAAGGCGAGCAGTGCGGCGTGCGGTATCAAGCTTGTTCGAAATAGTAAAGTTTTATTCTGGGAGGAAATAATTATGAAGATCGTGACCAGCTTAAGTTTTCAGGGCCAGTGCCGCGAAGCGTTTGAATTCTACGCCAAGGTTCTGGGCGGGAAGATCACTGCGGCCATGCCCTATGGTGACGGTCCTCCAGACATGCCAATCACCGACGATAAACACAAAACCTGGCTCATGCACTGCTGGCTCGAGGTTGGCGATCAAGCTCTAATGGGCGCCGACATGGATGTTAAATGGGCACCGAATATTGAAAAGCCCAAGAACGGCTTCGATGTCACCTTGCATGCTGCAGACAAGGCCGAAGGGCAGCGTTGGTTCGAGCATCTGTCTGAAGGCGGCAAGGTAGTCATGCCGTTTGAGGAGACCTTCTGGTCGCCGGGCTTTGGTTCGCTGATCGACCGGTTCGGGATCCCGTGGATGGTCAATACCATTCCGTCGACCGGTTGGGCCTCGTCTCAGGGCTGATCCAGAAACGCCGTTAAAATATTCGGTGGGGTGTCAGTAGCGTTGATAAGAGACATTCCTCTGACATAAACCACTTTCCAGTGCCTGAACGTCAGCGGCTTTCTGGATCGGGGGAGCACATGGATCTTTCATATCGCTGGGTCATCGTGGCGGCAGGTGGCCTTTTGGGCTGCGTCGCCATTGGAGCCATGTTTTCGTTGCCTGTGTTCCTGCGGCCGATAGCTCTGGATACCGGTTGGTCGATAACCGGCATATCCGCTGCTATGACGTTTGGTTTCCTTTCAATGGCCGCCGCCAGCATGGTGTGGGGTGGCCTCTCCGATCGGTTCGGGCCACGGCCGGTCGTGCTCACGGGTTCAATCGTTCTGGCGGCGAGCCTCGCTCTCGCCAGTCGGGCGGGAACGCTCAGCGAATTCCAGACACTGTTCGGCGTTCTGGTCGGCGCAGCGACCGCAGCCGTCTTCGCGCCGATGATGGCCTGTGTGACCGGCTGGTTTGATACGCAGCGCGGTCTCGCCGTTTCGCTGGTTTCTGCAGGTATGGGCATGGCGCCGATGACCATGGCGCCATTGGCGGCATGGCTGGTGACAATCCATGACTGGCGAACTGCAATGTTGATCATCGCCGGAACTGCGGCGGCTGTGATGATTCCCGCAGCACTTTTGGTCCGCCGACCACCAGCGCTCGATGCGGGAACAGGCGAATTCGCAACGAACGAACCGAAGTCGAACATGAGCGTCAGGCAGGCGGTTCGCTCGCCGCAGTTCATCACCCTGATGCTGGCGAACTTCTTTTGTTGCGCGACCCATTCCGGCCCGATCTTTCACACTGTAAGCTATGCGGTAACTTGCGGGATCCCAATGATTGCGGCTGTGTCGATCTACAGCGTCGAAGGACTGGCCGGCATGTTCGGTCGTATCGGGTTCGGTCTTGCAGGAGATCGGTTTGGTGCGCAGCGGATACTGGTGCTTGGACTTTTGGCACAGGCCTTCGGTGTTCTCGCCTATGTATTTGTTTCGACACTCGGTCCGTTCTACGCGGTGGCAGCGCTGGTCGGATTCATCTATGCTGGCACAATGCCACTTTATGCTGTGATTATCCGCGAGAATTTCCCACTGAAAATGATGGGTACGATCATTGGCGGCACTGCGATGGCAGGCAGTCTCGGTATGTCGACCGGCCCGTTGCTGGGCGGCCTGATCTATGATCGATTCAATTCTTACGCGCTAATGTATGTTGGATCGTGGAGCATGGGACTGGTGGCTGTTTTGATCCTGCTAACATTTAGGCCTTTTCCCGCCCGTCAGCCAAGTACGGTACCAACTTAAACAAGCCACAACGTAAACCCGAGCGGTTCATCAGCACAAACGAGCTTAGCATTCGAGGCATTGAACCACTTGCGCATCGAGGCAATGTTCTAAGGCATACTTGTCAAACATGGTTGGTAAAACGATCAACGCATCTTAAGAACCTCGCCGGTGCGACGATCGATTACAACGCGCATATCATTATCACGAGTATCAATACCCATCACTATATATGCATTCCGTCGTTCTACCACACTTTCCACTTCGTCCATTCCCTCATCACTTGAAATTCTGGTTGCACGACGCTCACTAGTTACGCTGCGATCCCGGCAGCTATCACGCTGTATTTGAGGGCTACTGTCCGGGTTAGCTCGAATTCCATTGGGAGCTATCCAACGCTTTATGCATTTGCCGGGCCAGTGGAAACTAGAGCCGACACGATCACCGCACCGATTGCCAAAAATTTCTACATGGCACCTATCCATTTCGGACTATCGCCCATCAACAAAGCAAGGCGTCATACCGCAATACGTTCCTGTTGAACCGTTCAACTCTCCTAACGTTCTGGATATCCTGTGACTGAACCAGTGCGAGAAACTTGTTTGACCGCACATCCACTTCAAAGAGCTCTGATCGCGCTAGGTGCCTTGTTTAGGCGAATGGAACTACGCCGTGTGGACGAATTGACTCAGGTATAAGTTTTCCGGTTCCAGACTTTCTCTCGACGTGATTCACATATTGCTGACGTGATTTGGAGGTCAGTAATGTGCACCAAGATGACAGAAAATGACTATGAACTGGCACTTGAGGTTTTTCGGACTTGTCTGCCAGCCGTTGGCGCGAAAGCTAAAAATGACCGCCTATTCCTTGAGGCGTTGCATTATTTCACCCTTCACAACATCTCATGGCGGGCTTTGCCTGAGCGGTTTGGTAACTGGAACAGCGTATGGAAGCGTTTTGACCGTTTAGGTAAAGCAGGTGTTTTCGAGGACTATTTTTCCATTTTGGCTGGGCTTGATGAAAGCGCTCATCTTATCGCTATGTTCGACAGCACCGTCATTCGCGCCCATGTATCTGCAGCAGGCGCTAAAGGGGGCAGGAAGGTCAAGCGCTCGGCCGGTCTCGTGGAGGGTTCGGAACCAAAATCCATCTGAAAACCGACCGA